>DAJP01000092.1 GCA_002496355.1 Euryarchaeota archaeon UBA346
ACAATTTCTCCTTTGAATCCTTTTAAGATACAGATGGAGAGGTCCACATCAAAGGACCCTTGGTTTTTCCGAAGCATCCGCGTTTCCATCCGATATCGGATCCCTTTTTGGCGAACGTTTTCATTGCGTATTTTCTCCCATTCCTCCGGGGGATACAGGGAGTGGACTGGTGTCATGAACAAATCAGCTTCCTGCATGTTGAGGAGCTCTTCTGTGTATTTGTTCCATGAGACGATACGTTCTTCATTGTCCGCTAAGGTGATAGCAACTGAGAAATTCTCAAAAATGGTTTCGTATTTTTCTTGAGGGCTCACCAGGTCAATGATCGTCCTTTTTGGTTCATAGCGAGAGGTTCCCTTTGTGTTTGTCGGTACGTATTGCTTTTGTTCAACGAACTGATTGGATAACACAGTATTATTCGTAGCAGTCGATGAATGATATTGAAGTTTCCCGAGGTGTTCTTCTTCTCGTAATGTTTTAACGATATCAGGATCATTGCTCATGAAATCCTCTCCTTCAGTACCTGAATAGAACAAGGAAAAACTATGAAAGGTTTGAACAGAAAAAACTCTTTGTTTACCAATATTGTTTGTGAATCTACGTCACCACATCCCATCATAGCATGAAATACTCTCTTTATATAAAAGAGTACGTATGATGTATCAATTAATTTTGACGCGCCCTTCGATGCTTGCTCGACAAACGAGGGATAGAAAATTTTAAATTCTACATTTAATACATGCCAGTGGAGGCACTAATCCTATGTGGTTACAACTTCGTCTATACCTCTTAGTAGGTCTTATGTTTGCGATCCTCTACGGGATCCTAGTCGGGATTGGATATTATCTTCAGATAACAGGCTTATTCTTTTATCTGTTCATCGTAGGGATTGCTGCAGCAATCGTGCTGTTACAGTTCATGATAGGACCCAAGATCGTCGAATGGTCCATGCGCATCAAATACGTTAGTGAACAGGAGTATCCCAAGCTTCATCAGATGGTCGCAGAGCTCTCAGAAAAAGCTGGATTACCCAATAAACCAAAAGTCGGAATATCACAGCTGCCGATCCCCAATGCATTCGCATTTGGGCGGACCAAGAAAGGTTCACGTGTCTGTGTCACGAAAGGACTGTTGGATCTGTTAAGTGATGATGAGTTAAAAGCGGTTCTTGGCCATGAGCTGTCTCATATTAAACATCGTGATGTCGCAGTCATCACTATGCTCAGTGTCATCCCGATGATTTGTTATATGATCTATGTGTCATTCCTCTGGGGTGGTATGGGGCGACGGGACCGGGATAGCGGAGGAGCAATCGCGATTGGAATTCTTGCATTGGTTGTCTATTTTATCACAAGTCTCCTGGTTATGTACGGTTCACGAATAAGGGAATATTATGCGGATCAAGGGAGCGCTGAGCTGGGGAACCAACCTCATCATCTAGCGACCGCATTATATAAAATCACTGTGAGTTCTGCAAGGATACCCAGGAATGCATTGAAACGAACCGAGGGGATGAAGGCATTCTTTATCAACGATCCCTCCCGTGCGATGTACGAGGTTCGTGAGCTTAAGGACATCGACATGGACATGAGTGGGACGATTGATCAAAGCGAACTTATGATGCTTTCAACTAAGAAGATTTCACTGAAAACCAGCGATAAGCTCCTTGAGGTGCTCAGCACCCACCCAAACGTCGTCAAACGAATCAAACATCTTGCTGAATTGACGACAATCTAAATGGATTATCTGTATGAGGATTTGGGATATACCACCAGGACATCTCTGCAGGAATCATCTGTTAGGTGAACATCGAGAGCTTCATGCGATCTGGTCTATTTTAGTTCATGGCAAGAAAGGATACGCACATCATCCTGAGACGGTACGTTGGAAGGGGAAACAGAAGGCACTTTTTCTTCGTCATGAGGCACTCGTAAAAGAGATGATACGGCGAGGCTATCATCATCAGAGTCCACTGGAGACCCGATATGCAACTGGGGATGATACTCAAGACATCCTTGTTGACTCGTATGAGGATCAAGTCCGTCTGCTTCGTCAGAAAAAATGCGATTGTCTTGTGTGACTTACGATGAGTTACTGCTTTTTTAAAAAAAAAAATGAGGAAGGTTATTTATTTTTGTACAACGCCGCCCCATTTCGATATGTAGACAATACCAACAACTGATACCACTGTAATTACTAATCCGACGACGACCCCAATAATAAGAGACATCGTGTCTGGAAATCCACCTTCTTGCCACATTCCGGCTAATTTCATTGCTCCGACAATAATATCTTTCCAGATTAGAGCAATAATAAAACCGAATGCCGCAGCTATTGATACTGCTATTGTGCTCTTTATTTCTTTTACGGTTACCATTTTTCACCTCCCCACAGTTATATTGAGATGGAAAATATCCCAGAGCTATATAATAATTTTGGAAAAAATCATTATTTATATAGTTTACTCTAAAGGGATGAGTGTCTTTCCATACAAAAATCGTAAACAAACCAATGGCCAGAGAATCAAGACGATAAGGAGCAGGAGCGGAAGGAAGAACCCTAGATGCTCAATCAGATAACTCAGCAGGACAAACGGGAGTAAGAGCAGTGCAAGTCCCTCATGAATCCCTTCATACTGAAGCATCTGGTTTCGTCTGTCAAGAGGCATGACGAGAATCCCTCGGGTGACAGCGAAGAGCATACAAGAAAGAATAAGAACTCCAACAAGTGGAAAAGGATAGCCAACGAGCAGGAGTGACGTAAACCCCAGGATGAACGGGAGCATGACCATAATCAGATGAAAGAGTTGTATCCCATAGGTGTACATAAGAAATGAGACCGGTTTTTTCAGTTGATTTCCAACTGCTTGGACACCAAATAGTACCGGGGTGGTCCGGATCCCAAGTTTGGTATCGAATTCAACATCCTTAAGGTTGGCGGAGACCCCGACACTGAAGATCCATTGCAGGAACGCGACCGAGGAGATGATGATAGCAAAGAAGGAAACCTGATCAGAAACGGTCAAAGCCCCATAGATTCCATAGAGGAATACTGCTGCGCCTAAAACATACTCCATTAGAGGGAGACGTTTACTAAACCTGTTATAGAGGGTCATAAGTAAAAACGACAGTAGCAGGACAACAAGGGAGCGAACGGAAAAGAAAAAAACACAGGCAAGAACAAGTGATATGAAAAAAGAACCAAGATAGAGAAACCGTGCATTGGTTCTCGATATCCTACCAGAAGTGAGTGGTCTTTGTACAACGTATTTTGAGTGACGGTCGACTTCGACATCATAATAGTCGTTTTGGACGAAGACGAAGATATGTCCCAGTAATCCGATGAACAACAGGATGCAGAGATGAAAGACATCAAACTCTCCGTTGCATAATGCGCCAAAAACAGGGGTAAAACCAATAAAAAGGATTCCATATGGTCGAATGAGTTTTATGTACTCCCGTATAGCTCCCACGATCTCAAACCCTGTTTAGACGAGTATCTCCACCCACTTCCCTTGCCCTTCCCATAACTTTATCGAATACAAGGGTAACTTTCCGTTTAGTTGCTCAGCGATCCAGTGCAGGATGTGCTCTGCAGTCGGTGTCTCGAACAGCTCGTTTAACGCCTGATGATCGAGTTTTTCAAGGATCGTCGTCTCAACGATTTCTTTCATTTTTGCAAAATCAAGGATCATCCCGTCCTTCTTTACACCACCGTCGATGACGATTTCCAATTTGTAGGTATGTCCATGTAGCTTCTCACATTTTCCTTTATAGTTTGGGATATAGTGTGCAGCATCGAAATAAAATTCACGACACAGTCTCATCAGACAAGGCTCCTTTTTCTCATGGAGAAGAATGAAAAGGAGGAATATAAACATCATCTATTTGTAAAGCAGGACTTTTTTGTCTTTTGGGACCTTTTTGTAGAGCACTTGAATTGATTTTTTTAGAACCGGGTGTATGAGAGCTGGATTGAGGTCCATCATTGGTTGGAGAACAAAAAGCCGGTCCTGCAACAAGGGATGCGGGATGATAAGGTTTTTTGTTTGAACAATCTCGTTTCCGTACAACAGGATATCGATATCAATGATCCGAGGCCCGTTTTTTTCGGTTTTTACCCGGCCAAGCGTGCGTTCAACAGATTGTATGAAGGTTAACAAATCTTTAGGGTCAAGGGATGTTTCTGCTTCGATAGCACAGTTTAAAAACCAATCCTGCTGGAGAGTACCAACCGGTTCGGTGCGGTAGAAGTGTGATTGTTTTTTCACCTCGCATTTTTCAGAAAGCAGACAGAGGGCTTGGGTGATAAATCCTTCTTTATCACCGATATTTGATCCAAGGCCAAGATAGACTACAGACATCAGACTCCCCGGACCGCATCAACCACTTGAAGTGCTCTTCTGCATTCCTTCACATCATGAACCCGTACGATATCGGCACCGTTCAAGACTGCCATGGTCACCGCCGCAAGTGTTCCTTCTATACGTTCGTTCACGGAAAGTCCGGTGATCGTCCCGATGAATGATTTCCGGGAGGGACCGACAAGCAGTGGACAACCTAGGGTTTTGAACGTGTCAAGATGTTTGAGAATCAGCAAGTTATGCTCCAGGGTTTTACCAAAACCGATCCCCGGGTCGATGACGAGTTGTGAGATTCCAGCTTTTTTCGCAATCTTCAACTGTCGTTGAAAGAATGTGGTGATTTCTCCGACGACATCCTGATAGACCGGGTCCTGTTGCATGACCTTCGGGGTTCCCAGCATGTGCATCATGACAACTGGGACATCATGGTCTGTAGCAACCTTCCGCATGGCGGGGTTTGTTAAACCCGTGATATCATTCATCAGATGAGCTCCTGCGCGCAGACAGACGTCTGCGACACCGGGTTTATAGGTATCAATAGAAATTGGGACCGGTATCTCCCGTACCAATCGTGTCACAATCGGTAAGACCCTACCGAGTTCTTCTTCCTCCGAGAGAGGTTCTGAGCCGGGTCGTGAACTCTCCCCTCCGATATCAATAATGTCTGCTCCATCGGCAACCATTTTTTTCGCATGACCAATCGCGGTATCAAGGGTGTTGAATCGTCCTCCATCGGAGAAGGAGTCAGGGGTGACGTTAAGGATGCCCATGATTAGGGTTTTCTCGAAACGCAGGGTATGCTCTTTACAGATGAGTGGTGCAAGTGGTGACATTCTATTCCTAAAATGATGACGACCTATTAATACCCAATTGATTCCACGAAGGAGACTTTCAAAAACCCTCGGGATTTGCACAAAGAGCAGTTGCAGAGCATGTTGAACATGAAAAAATCATTTTCTAAATACTTATTTTTATAAAGTATGTTAATATATAAATGGATAAGAGATGTACAACAAGACTTTATAAGAAAGAAGACAACCCTTGATTGCATGATAGTCATAGGACTTTTATCAACGGAGGAAGAAGCACAGGAAATCCAATTCATTGCAAAGATCTGCACCGTAGAGAACCGTATCCGATACCTCGCCCATGTCGATCGGATAAAACAGCTCGTCAGCAAGGAAGAAGGCCTCTAACACAAATTACAAAAACACCCTGCTGGTTCTCCTTTACCATATGACCGTTCTTATTGTTTCTTCAGCAGAAGATCCAGCAAGCACCAATATAAAATACAGTCTTTTAGAACAAACCACCTGGGAGGAACACGGGATTTTTTATGACACTCCCGTGTATCGACACACATCAATGAAGAATCTGATGATGGTGACGATCCCTGATAAAAAAATACGACATGAGAACATCGACCAAGAAGTACATGATCAGCTGAACCTCACCCCTGACATCGCGATCTTCCTTTCTCGGCATCGTAGCAAAACAGGGGAACCGACACTGACAGTCCACCCGATTGGTAACTTCAGTGACGCACTGTTCGGCGGCCAACCAAAGACCCTGGTCCTTGCCGCACCACGAATGATGACACAGATCCTGCGACTCATAAAAAAAAACCTTCAACAAACAAACCTTGGTTACAAGGTCTGCTATGAGGTCACCCACCATGGGCCGTTCCTAAAAATACCCACGCTTTTCGTCGAGGTGGGAAGCACAGAGGTGCAATGGCAGCAAAAAGAACCTGCCCGGATCATCGCGACATCCCTGCTTGAGATGCTACCAACAGCTCAATATGAAAAAAATTTCCCAAAAGACATCCCTGTTCTCCTTGGCATCGGAGGAGGACATTACGCGCCACGATTCACCGAAATCGCATTGCAGAAAAAAGTCGCTTTTGGCCATATGATACCTACGTATAAGATAGATGAAGGAGCAATAGACGACGAAATCCTTGAGAAAACAATGCAGGCAACCCCTGATTTCACAGGAGTCTATCTCCATAAAAAAGACCTGAAGAAATCCCAAGTGACGCATTTTAGGAACTGGTTCGAGAATCGAAACATCCCTATTCTTTCCAGTAAAGAATTCAAAGACCTATGATCTTTTTTTCTTCAGGGGATACTCAGTTTTAAAATCATCAAAAAACACACGGTCGAAATCAATGATCTTTCCGTTTCTGACTTGTATACCATCGTGTCGTAATCTGCGTATCTTGTCAGGAATCCCAAGACCAAACCCACCCAGACTCCCATCAGAGGAAACTATCTTAAAACACGGCATCGTGTCAGCATCTGGATTCTTATTCATATACGTTCCAACAGCCCGTGCATAGTCCTTGTTCCCCAGAGCTTTGGCAACCGCACCATAGGTCGACACACGTCCTTTCGGTATCTGTCTGACAAGATAATAAGTGTAATCGGAAAGATTCATATGGGCGGATAGGCTATGACCTAAAAAAAATTTTCTATTGGGAGACGATGAACACAATAAAGTTCCTTGGAACCGCTGGTGCTCGTTTTGTTGTCATGAAACAGCTCCGAGCCTCTGGTGGCATCTGGCTTACCCTTGAGGGGACTCATGTGCTCATTGACCCGGGTCCCGGCGCGCTTCTCCGCTGTCTATCCAGCAGACCAAAGTTAGACCCGCAGGACCTAGAAGGCATTATTCTAACTCATAAACATCTTGACCATTCCAATGACATCAACATCATGATCGAAGCAATGACGAACGGTGGATTCAAAAAGAAAGGCATGGTGTTCGCACCACAGGATGCCCTCCATGGAGACCCGGTCATTCTACAATACGTAAGAGAACAAGTAAACCATATCGAAATCCTCAGGGAAAAAGGAAGCTACAAGATTGGGAACATCTCTTTTGAGACACCAAAGCAGTTAAAACACGGTGTTGAGACATACGGTTTGAACATCAAGGGAAAAAACACCAGGATCTCTCTTATCACGGATACGGATTACTTTCCAGAGCTTGCCTCCTTTTTCACGGGCGACATCCTGATCATCAACGTCGTTATGTTTGAAGACATAAACACCATCGAACATCTCAGTTTGAACGAGGCGGAACTCATCATCAAAGAAAACAAACCACGACTCGCGATTCTCACACATTTTGGCATGGGCATGGTGAAAGCAAAACCCTGGGAGATCGCAGAAAACCTGACAAAAAAGCTGAAAATCCAGGTCCTGGCAGCTCAGGACGGTATGCAGGTGGATATCGACCAGTATACAGCATAGTTTTTAACTCTGCAATGATATCAAAACATGATGATGGAACGGGCGCTCCTTCCAAAATATCATGAGATCCTTGAAGAGAACAGAAACGCCCTCTATCGTGATTGTAAACAGATCCCCGTGTCATTTGACGTCTCACAATCCACTGATGCACTCTGGAAACTCCATGATAAAACACTCCATTCTTACAGGGTAAAGAACACAGAACAAACCCCATCGCTTCTTGATTTAAAGGTAGAACTTGCGGACCGCCTTTTCCAAGCATGTTGTTTCTGTGAACACCGCTGCAAGGTAGACCGACGGAGGACGCCAGGGGTATGCGGCGTGCAGGAAACACGAATAGCGACAGAGTTTTTACATTACGGTGAAGAAACCGTCCTTGTCCCATCGCATACGATCTTTTTTTCAGGATGCACGTTTCAGTGCGTGTTTTGCCAGAACTGGGATATCAGCCAGTTACCCTGCGGGACACCTATCTCGCCAGAAAAACTAGGAAGCATCATCGATGAGCGGAAAAAGCAAGGATCGCGCAATGTGAACTGGGTTGGTGGGGACCCGACCTCAAACCTCCTGTACATCCTTCAGGTTCTCCAACAGATGAATACGAACATCGCACAGGTGTGGAACTCGAATATGTACTGTTCAGAGCAGACCATGAAACTCCTCCATGGTGTCATCGATGTCTATCTGACTGATTTTAAATATGGGAATGATTTTTGTGCGAAACGACTCTCAAAGATCGATGGATATACTGTTATCGTGAGACGAAATCATCTGCTAGCCTACACGCAAACTGAAATCATCATACGGCATCTGGTTCTTCCTAATCACTTTGATTGTTGTTCAAAACCGGTCCTGTCTTTTATCGCAGAACATCTCCCGAATGCACTGGTCAATATCATGGGTCAGTATAAACCAGAATACCGAGCGAATGAACAGAAAGACATCTCACGGTCGGTTACCGCTGAAGAGGTCACCCAGGTAAAAGAATATGCAGAAAAACTTGGAATCCATCAGTTATAAACTACACATCATATCTCATCGTCTCTGATTCCATTCCTTTGTCGAGAACGATTCATTTTCGAATTGCTTTGCCAGGTTTCGTTCCTCATCAGTTAATACACCCTCGATTAAATCGACATGGAATTCTTCCTCAAAACCACCCTTCATGGCACCAGCCACTTGTTTGAAACTTACTTCTTTTCCGAGGCAGTGACGAATCGACGTCACTCGTTGTTTGACGTCAGCGATGAGTTTGTCCTTGATCTTCTCATTTGGGACTTTCAGTAAAGAAAACATGGTGTCAACATCAACGTCCATTAGAACCGTCCCATGCTGCAGCACAGTCTTTAGTTTTCGTGTCTGAGCGTTCCCCGATATCTTTCGACCATCGGTCACGATATCGTTGATCGGGGCGTACTCACTACTGATCCCCAATTGTTGTAATCCTTTCATGACCGCTCCACAAACCCGAGCATAGCTTTTCAGGATGTTCTTAGGGATCGTCGGATGGGATTCAGCAATAACGATACTGTAGGTCAACTCTTTTTCATGGAACACCGCGCCTCCTCCCGTGATTCTGCGCACGTAATCAACACCAAGTCTATGACAGGCATTGATATCGATCTCCTCAACCAGGCTTTGAAAATACCCAATGGAGATCGCAGGGGGCGCCCAGCCATAGAAACGAACGGTGGGAGGCACTTTCTCGTTACTATGAGCGACAAGGATGGCTTTATCGATCGCCATGTTTGCAAACGCATTCGCATATCCTGTCTGAAGCAATCTCCATTGTTCGCTCATGAGACACACATCATAATCCCTTGGGCCAGGGATTCTGCATTCAGTCCAATAAATTCAATATGATACTTGGAGATAACGGATGAGATCTGCTCCTGCAGCTCTTTTCGCTCAAGACAGATATTTTTTAGTTTTTTCTCCAGATGCTCGAGTGCTTCTTCAGGATATACGAAAAAATCACCGGTGATGCGGATATTGGTGATCACGTTCTTGGTTTCATCGTAGTCTAAGGTGATTTTCAGTAGCTTGCCCTGGGGCACCTTATAGATGGAGCGGGATTGCATATGACTCATCTGTATTTGCTTGTCTTTTTAAAACGTTCCCACCAGTATCAGCGAATCACAACAAAGCGTTTTGTGCATGGTACGAGCTTCGTACGAGTGGCCCTGATTCGACATGCGTAAAACCAAGCTGAACAGCAGCATTTTTCAGCTGTAAAAACTCATCCGGGGTATAGTATTTTTTTACTGGTGCATGCGTTGAGGTCGGCTGAAGGTACTGTCCAATGGTTAAGAAATCCACCTGTGCATCTCGCAAATCACGCAGTGTCGTAAGGATTTGTTCTGTGGATTCACCAAGTCCTATCATAAGACCGGATTTCGATGGGATGTCTTTTGCCTTCGTCTTAATAATCTTCAGTACCTGTAAACTGCGTTGATAGTTCCCTTGGGGCCGCATATGGGGGAACAACTCTTCGACCACCTCAATATTGTGGTTGATGACGTCAGGGGTTGCATCAATCACGGTTTGTAATGCTGTTTCATCTCCATTGAAATCGGGGATGAGCACCTCGATGTGACAGTCGCAATTGACCTGCCGTATGGCTCGTACGGTCTTAGAAAAAACGCTTGCTCCACCATCCAGGAGATCATCCCGTGTCACCGATGTCACCACAACATATTTCAAACCAAGGGTTCGAACGCTTTCTGCGACATCTTCTGGTTCCGTGTCGTTCAAGGGACCTGTTGGCCCATGGGAAACATTACAGTACCTGCAATGTCTGGTGCAGGTGTCTCCAAGGAGGAGAAAGACAGCGGTGCCGCTGCCGAAACACTCAGCGATATTTGGGCATTTTGCCTCCTCGCATATCGTATGTAGCTTTGTGGACCGTAGCAACGTTTTTACTTTTGAATAATTTTCTCCACTGCCGATCCGTACTTTGAGCCAATCTGGATGTCGTCTCATACGCCCATCGTCACCCGTAACAGATCCCGTAACCCGGGGGAGATACCCAGGATGAAAATACCGATTTTCAGCAGGTTGACGAACCGGGAATACCGTTCCAGTTCTTTTTTATACAAGATGTCAAAGACATAGATCACCAGGATAATGAGAAGGAATTTCACAATCGGGAACAGTGGGGGCCATGCCTCCATCAGACTATTTGACGCTGGGTGTTTCTCGATATACGAGGGCAACCCCATCTGCAGGGGATCATAAATGCTCACGTAGCTGGTGATCCCATCGATCAGATGACCAGCGATCATCGAGAGATTCAATGGGTGTGTATACATCGCAAAACGCTCGCTTTTCCGGTTTTTCCAAGCAACCAGATACACTGCAGACACAATGAGACTGACCAGCCCGATGACTAGGAGTAAGACATTGACGTAGGTACCGTATGCCTGGCTCCATTGATCCCCTAGTATCCATCGTCCTATCAGGAAAAAACAGGGGAGTACGACCAGGAGCCCGCCGGAGAACACAACCGTGTTAATCGTGATGGTCTGTTTTCTCAGGAACCGATACAGGAATGGAAGATACGCAAGAAAAGAAAGGCCGTAAAAGAACACCGGCTCGATAGTAGTGACTCCGAAATCGAATCCTAGAGCCCAAAGTACCGTGTAAAATCCATCAAAGAGAACAAATACAAGGAGAAGAAGGATGAGTGTTTTCCTCGGAGATACGACTTTTTTTTTTAGGAAATATCCAAGGATGAGGAAAATCAACACAAAGAATGTTGTCTGAAAATAAATCAGTGGTGAGATAAACCAGAACACGTATGGTTCGACAAAAAAGTTCGTGTCCTCCAACACACGGGTCACGGGACCAAACAGGATATAAGGGAGCAACGCCAGGCAGAAATACCAATCAATCCGGATATCTAGTTTCTTGAGTAATTTGTATAACCCAAAGAGAGCGCATACAAGGATAATCCCATACGTAAGCTCAGAAATCAACGTGTATCCTTCTTGTGCTACGACACCATGATAGGAGACCGAATGGCCAGTCGCATCAGCAACCACGGGTCCCCAGTAATACTTCCAGATCCATTGGTCATACACAAGGGTTGGTGCGAGCAGGTAGCCGATGATGATGCAGACAAGGATCCCTAGAAAAATAACGAGGGGGAGGATTGTTCGTTGTCGTGCTGTAAAATGTGGAAATTTCATGTGCTCAGGGTTAAGAAAATAACCATATATTAATCTACCCGCCATGAGAAAGCGAATAACAATTATTATAAAGGAAAAATATTATCTATACTATAGGGGAATCCTATGAAGAATACTCTTCCAATTCTTTGTGTCATGCTCTTGGTATTACCAGTTGTTTCTGTAAATGCGATGGGGACCAGGTCCATTGGACAGGAAGCACTGTTACCTCCTGCATTCAGTTGGCGGAACATCAACGGAACTGATTTTACAACACCTGTGAAAGATCAGTCCCCTGCACCAACCTGCGAAGCGTTTGGGCTTGTGGCGGCTTTAGAGACAAAGATGCAATACCAACTCGGGGAATTGTATAACCCTGATTTGTCAGAAAATCACTTGTATTTCTATGCGGGAGGATCCATTGAAGAAGGATGGGTCAACATCGTTGATGCAGCTAATTATCTCATAGAGCATGGCGTCCCAGATGAGGGGTGCTACCCTGATCCGCACCGGCCATTCGATTATCCATTTGAAAGCCTTCGGGGGTGGGAGAACCGAACCGTGAAAATCACGAACTGGAGTTGGGTCGACCATGATGTTACCACAATGAAACAAGCGTTAATCGACCATGGGCCGTTGATTATCTGTATCCATTTCTGGCAGGATTTCTTCTATTATTTCGGAGGAGTATACAAAAACCATGCGGGAGATTATGCGGGTGGTCATGTCGTCACCATCGTTGGATACGATGATAGCAAAAGCTGCTGGATTGTAAAGAACAGCTGGGGTACAAAATGGGGAGAAAAAGGCTATTTCCGGATGGCTTATGACGCAGACATGCTAGCCACTTGGTATGGTCCAGGCACAGGGGTGATGTATTTGGATGGAGTTTATGGGAACCTTAAACCAGACGCCCCGAAAGTCTACATAGAGAAACCAGACTATTCTCACAGCTATTTTTTCGGCATTGGACTACCGATCCTTATAAAAAATGTGTCGATCCAGAAAGCAGCTGCTCGTATCTTCGGACCACTCACGGTCAGGGTGACAACGCAGGATACTACCTCCGTGGAATTCTTTATCGATGATATGTCTCAATATGTTGACACCGAGGCACCATTCTCCTGGAAGCTTGATACAACCAGAGGCTTACATACCCTCATGGTTGAAGCGACCAATGACCAGAATGTCTCCTCCCTTGACATACAAGACATCTACGTGATATTCTAGGTCGTCCAGATGGTTTACATTCAAAAGCTAAAATCTCCTTATAAAGGGTTAATAAAGTATAGAGGAGACCACTAAGAAAAGATAATAAACATGTAGTTTACTCCCCTAGGTCCAATATGGAGCGATTTACTAAATTCAAAACGATGATTTTCCCCAGGGAAGTCATCGTTGGTCATAATACAACAGATCAGATCAAAGGAATCTGCAATCACCTGGCAACAAGTAACAATGTGTTGCTGGTCTGCGATAAGAACACCAAGAAGATATCTGGCGACCGCATCGAGAAGATACTTGCAGGAGCCGGTTATGACGTCAACATGGTTGTCCTGTCATTACCTCTGATAAAAAGAGACGTGCTTCCAGCATGGCCGACAATACGCGAAGTCAACACCGTGGTGAAGGAAGCGAAACGAACAGGCTCAGATTTCCTCCTAGGTGTTGGCGGAGGCTCTGTTATAGACGTCACAAAATGCGCCACCTACGAGCTCTCTACAAATTTTGTCAGTGTTCCAACGTCTGCGTCCCATGACGGGATGGCATCCCCTCGTGCCGCACTCAAAGACAAGAAAGGATCCATCTCAAAAAGCGCGGTTTCTCCCATAGCTGTGCTGGCCGACACCGCAGTCATCATGAGAGCACCCTATCGGATGCTTGCCTCAGGATGCGCTGATGTGATATCGAATCTCACCGCGGTGAAAGACTGGGAGCTTGCCAATCGTTTAAAGGATGAAGAATTTAGTACCTTTGCCGCATCACTCTCCATGACATCCTCTCAACTGCTGCTCGATAAGGCGGAGGATATCCGCACAGGCCTTGAAGAAGCGATCTGGCAGGCGATCAAATGCATGGTCGTCTCAGGGGTCGCGATGAGTGTCGCAGGAAACACACGGCCCGCCTCTGGTGCTGAACATATGTTCTCCCATATGCTTGATTCTATCGCACCAGGGAAAGCATTGCATGGGGAACAATGTGGGGTCGGTTCCATCATGATGATGTACCTGCATGGCGGAGACTGGGAGCAGATACGTGATGCGTTGAAAATGATTGGGTCACCAACCACCGCAAAAGAACTCAACATCCCAAAGAAAAAAATAATCCAGGCTCTGATGGGTGCACAGAAGATACGCCCTGATAGATACACTATTCTTGGTGAGCTTGGATTAACCGAGGATGCTGCGAAGAAGCTGGCGAAGATAACCGGAGTGATTTAATGGTCCTGGTGACGCTTGTTGGGGAACAACTCGCTGTCGAAGGACAAGAATTCGTCTACCTTGGTTCGAACAGCGAATGTCGTAACTGTCAACTGAAAACAGTCTGCTTCAACCTCAAACCAGGGAGGAATTACCGGATCACCAAGTTACGGGATAAATTCCATGAATGTAACATCCATGAAGGAAAAGTAATTGTCGTGGAAGTCGAAGAACTTCCGTTAACGGTCGCTGTTTCACAGCAACCTTCCGAAGGAGCAACCACGATCATTGAAAAGAAAGATTGCAGGGACATCGGATGCGATTCCTTTGCCATCTGTACCACCACAGCGCTTCAGAACGGGAAAACCTATACTATACGGAAGGTGTATGAAAAACTAACCTGCCCGAAGAAATATGAGTTATACAAAGTGGATGTCTCAGATTCATAACAAAGAACCCTGTCCACCAGGTTTCAGAAAAAAAGGAGAAATAATGAGGCGTTAGATCTTTGCCTCAGTTTTTATTAGTTTTACTTTATCGGTTTTTTCCCAGGTGAAATCAGGTTCCTCTCGTCCGAAATGACCATACGCAGCCGTGTTTTTGAAGATCGGTCGACGAAGGTCAAGTTGACTGATGATATCAGCGGGTCGAATCGGGAAGAATTCCCTGATGAGTTTTTCAATAGCATCTAGAGAGATCTTGTTTGTACCAAAACAATCGATGTTGATGGACACAGGCTCTGCTACACCAATGGCATAGGCGAACTGGATCTCACATTTCTCTGCGATCCCCGAAGCGACGATGTTTTTTGCGATATACCGTGTCGCATATGCTGCACTCCGATCTACTTTTGTCGGGTCTTTCCCAGAGAACGCACCACCACCATGTCTTCCAATACCACCGTAGGTATCAACAATGATTTTTCGTCCCGTAAGACCAGCATCAGCATAGGGTCCTCCACGGACAAATGCTCCGGTGGGGTTGACATGGAAAATCGTATCCTTATCGATCCATTCGTTGCAGACCGGTTTGATGACTGTCTCAATGACATCTTTTCGTATCCGGTCATGGGCAACGCCACCATCATGCTGGGTGGAGACCACAATCGTATGAGCCCGGAGTGGTTTTCCTTTTTCATCGTATTCAATGGAAACCTGTGATTTCCCATCCGGTCTAAGGTAGGAGATTCGATTGGTTTTCCTCATCTCAGACAATCGTTTGGTGAGTTTATGAGCAAGCAGGATTGGTAATGGCATGAATTCCTTGGTTTCATTGCAGGCGTACCCGTACATCATACCCTGGTCGCCAGCTCCTTGCTCCTTATGCAATCCTTTTCCAGCGGTAACACCTTGAGAGATGTCTGGGCTTTGTTCGGTGATTTGGACCCATACGGAGCAGGTTTCCCACTCAATGCCGTATTCTGATTTTGTGTATCCGATTCCTTTGATGGTATCACGAACAATGTGAGGAATGTCGATGTAGGCGTCTGTGGTCATTTCACCAAAGACCATGACACCTCCGTTCTTTGTTCCAGTTTCGACTGCGACCCGTGAGTTTTTATCCTGCCGGAGCGCCTCATCGAGGATCGCATCAGAGATCAAATCGCACATTTTATCGGGATGTCCTTCAGTGACGGATTCAGAACTTATGATACTTTTTCGTTTTGTCATATCTTCACCTAGTAAAGAACCTCGTATTTAGGAATTCCACAACCAGAAGGAATTTATTAAGTTTATCAAAGAGGAACCGGTTGGTGAAAAAAAAAGGAAAAAGAGACGGGAGTCGCTTTACCCTATTTTTCTTGTGGTCGTCCACATGTCGTCTTCGATGGTGTTGTAGATGTCGTCATCGGAGACATTCTTCGGTTGTCTTTTATCCACAAGAAGAGCACTTCTTTCCGAGCCGTTTTCTTTCGAGTAGCGGGCTATTGTGTCTTTTTTGAGGCGCCAGTAATGGGTACGCCATTCCCGGCCATCATATAACGTGGTTTCTTCCCGCTCGGTCGTTAACATCCCCTCTTCTTCGAGGATGTAGAAGAGCTGTCGGTCTTCAGGGTCTAAGACGTTGTCGATGACTCGGTCGTCAAAACCGAAGATATCCATGACAAATCCAGCGTCTCGTCGGGCTTCCTCGATGTCGATGCCGACACGATTGGCGATTGCTTTTGATAAATCATCGAGTGTAATAATAGTCATTAAAATCATCTTCCTTTTGTATTCTCATGTCTTTTTTCTTAAACTCGCTTCCTTCCATTGACTTTTATTGTCTTAAATTAATTCGCAATATATCTGTACGGACCTTCTATATATAATTTTCTCCATTTGGCAGGTTTTCCGTTGTTTTTTGAGTAAATAAAAGAAAATCTGGGAGTGTTATAGCTAAAATACCAGCTGCTTGATACTCTTGGTGGTGTGTGAATGGAGCTTTCCCTTGAAAAACGTTTGTTACAGAGATTACTGAGTCTTGAGAGAAAGCAGTTGCCTGTATATCATGTCGTCATGCTCCCAGATTTCTTTGTGGATCATTTTCTATATATTGATTCAGTGGAAACGATCTGTCAGGAGATGGAGAAAATCGCTCTTCAAGGTGGGGGAAACAGACCAGGGATTACCCAGCGGATCCAACAAGGGGGAAATGCTGCCAACACCGTCCTTGGTCTTGCGCGTCTTGGAATGAGTGCACATCTCATCTGTCGGACAAACTCTCTCGGCTTGCATCTGCTTCAGTTTTTCTTAGGAAAAAACGGTGTGGACCTTTCGGGGGTACATACCGAGGGAGATCTAGCGATGACCACAGCCCTTGAGTTTCAGAAACCTCTTGCAAACATCATGATTGGAGACCCAGGATCGGTTGCCACGTTTTCGTATGATCATTTGAACGATCATGACCATGAAATGATCTCGTCGGCTAACCTTGTCGGTGTGACGAACTGGAATCAGAATCGTTTCGGGACGGATCTTGCCAGCAAGGTGTTTGAACAGTCGAAAAAGCAGAATATTAAAACGTTCTTTGACACAGGCGATCCCTCTCCGCGGGTGCAGGAGATTCCTCTGCTGATGGAGAAAGTCCTGATGAATCATCAGTTGGACCTGTTCGGGTTAAATGAAAATGAACTCCGTTACTACAGTAAAAGCCCCTGCAGAACACAGACAGAGATGATATCTGCGTTAGAAACATTGAAAAAGGACATACCAGCACGGGTTGATTTCCATACCGCTATGTTTTCTGCATCAGCTCAAGAGAAGGTCACAGTGGTACCGACCATTCCGCTTTCAGTCCGGTATCGGTCCACCGGTGCAGGTGATGTCTGGAACGCTGCGAATATCTTTGCAGACCTCCTTGGATTTAATGATGATGAACGACTGTTGTTTGCAAACAATCTTGCTGGACAGTATATTTCATCACCAGATCCTCTTCCACCAACACTTGACATGGTCATTAATTTTATTAAAAACTCCATATAAATTAACATTTTTTCTCAATAATAATTCTATTTAACTCAGAGATTTATAGGAAGGTTTTTATACAAAATATATTAATTCTATAAAAAAATTTATATACTATCTCTCCTTATCAATTTCCAGAATGGGGGAGGCAAAATTTTTTTTAATCTCTCCTCACCACCTTCAAACTTCCCCATTCTCTCCTTATTCGCTACGAGAAAAAAACGCGTTGTATTTTTTTGGCGATCTTCTTCCGATATTTCTCATCGCTGATGATCATAAAGACCCAATCAGGGGCGATCCGGGAACGGATCGCTTTCGCAATCGGAGTGAATTCATCCAGGCTTTTCACATGGTCTCGGTCGATGACCCGGATGTCGGTGTTATTGATACGAGGCTCAGCTCGTAACAACTCCGGTCGAGGGATATCGATGATGACATGACCCGCCGGGATGTCAAACGCATCCTCCAATTCCCGCTCCTTTTGCCTCCGATACGACACATCTTCAAGTTGTTTCACAATCTTTAGCTGCTCTTTCTCTAAATCAAACAAGGAGACCGTATACGCTTGCTTATAGAGGTCACGGTATTTCAGCCGAGTAATGATCTCCTGTTGGAACTGACCCATTGTTTTCAGTGAGACCATGATCTCTGCATCAGTCATCCGGAAAAACTCGAATGGTTCTGCGTCTGGTATCCCTTCCAGTGCTTTCGAAAGCATCAGTTCCGGGATGCGGACGGTCTTATGGAAATACACTGATGAATACATCAACGCCCGTGCCATCAGGATGTTCTCCACCACACTGACTCCCTTGCGCATCATAGCAAGATTCCCTTTATAGATCATCATCGTCCGCAACAACCGTTGGAGATCAATCAATCCATATGCTACACCGGTGTAATACGAATCACGCATCAGATAATCCAGTTGATCAACATCAATCGTGCTATTCAAAAGCTGCCCAAGATATGGTTTTTTCGATGGTTTCCCTCGGATGATCCCACAGATCTCTTTCTTGCTCACCTCATGTTTCTCAAGGATTTCATGGACAGATGGTGAGGTGACGAACGCTCGCTCTTTTTCCTCAAAAATAGCATACTTCCCCAGGATAAGTTTCTCTGTAAGATCCACATGGTCAACACCAAATCTCTGCAAGAGTATCGACTCAAGGGTATGCGAAAATGGACCATGACCGATGTCATGCAGTTGAGCAGCACAGGTCAGCAGTGTTCTTTCTTCTTCTTTCAACCCAAGGATATCGGCGATTTGGGAAGCAATCATGGAACTGCCTAACGAATGCTCAAAGCGGGTGTGATGAGCACCAGGGAACACAAGATGAGCAAACCCAAGCTGTTTGATGTTATGAAGACGCTGTACCTCTGGAGTCTCAAGTAAATCAACCAAGCATCCTGTTATCTTTATATCTCCATGGATCGGGTCTCTGACGATTTTATGCGTTTCAACCATAGGTCTTCCAGAGCGGAAACAGAAAAAGAGTTGAAATAGTTTTGTTACTCAGCATCATCTGCAGAGTAAACTTTAAAACAAAAACCATCATTAAGTTTTCTAATAAAACTGGAAATAAACAATTCCTTGTGAGGTGCTCATATGACAAAAACAATCCTATTCTCCCTAGAACATTGCATAAAATGCCAGCAGATAAAAGAACTGCTCGCTGGAAGAGACGACGTCGAGATCATCACATTCCCCCATGACCTGAATCAATGGCAGGAGGAGGATTTAACGATGGCAAAAACCCATGACGTCTTTGAGGATCTTCAGAAAACAGCACCAGTTCTCTGGCTTGATGGAGAAAAGAAAATCGGGTATCTCAGAATACGTAAATGGCTCCAGGACGCACAAAAACAGTAAAACAATTTTTTTCCCTTATAAAACCAAATATTAATGAAGAGGACGATGGTACCTCAAAACAATGGATACCCTTGAGAGGATAAAAAAGAAAAAACTTGAGGAGTTAAAGAAGAAGTATCTGAACGGAGGTAAAACCATGGAGAAAAAATGGCCAGACACCCCAATTCAACTGATGGATGCTGATATCGATGAAAACATCCGGAAATATCCAACGATTGTCATTGACTGTTGGGCACCCTGGTGTGGCCCCTGTCGAATGATCGGACCGATCATCGAAGAACTCGCAAAGGAAATGCAGGGAAAAATCACGTTTGGCAAGCTGAACGTTGACGAAAACCCTCAGACCTCGATGAAGTATAGCATCATGAGCATCCCAACCATGCTTGTGTTTAAAAATAGTCAACTTGTGGATCGCATCGTCGGTGCGATGCCAAAGGAGATGCTGCTGCAGAAATTAAAACAGTATTACTAATGTTTTATCTGGTGATGATACTTACGATAAAAAAACTCGGTTTTCTTTTCATAATCCTCCTGGTTACGTTTCTGCAGGTTCTTTCAGGTTGTACTACGGAAAAAAACAATACAGGGGATGATTTCTCATTTACGACGTTGGATAATGAGATAAAACGTCTCAGTGATTTTAATGGAAAAGTCGTGGTGCTTGATTGCATGGCAGTGAACTGTCAACCCTGCATGTATCAGATGTTCGATCTGAAGAAAATCTCAGAGAATTATTCAAGTGATGACGTTGTCATTCTCTCCATTGATGTCTGGGTGTCGAACGGAGAAAACGCGTCCGTGCTCCAAGAGTTGATTGATGCATTCAAAAACCAAGCGAACCTGACATTAGACTGGACGTTTGGCCTCGATGACCCTGAGGGAACCATTGAAAACCGATATGCCACCGAGGGAGTACCATCTCTTTACATCTATGATAAAAATGGAAATATTTATTACTCCCACGTGGGTTATGAATCTTACGCAGATCTTGCAATCAAGATCGACGAAGCATTGAGTAGAAATTAGAGGGAGACAAAAAAATATGAAGAACCAACAAAAATTCATCCTAACAATAGTTGTCATAAGCATTCTTGGAGCAACCGCTGTATTAGCAGCAGGCACAGGGTTACCGATTGGAACCATTACAGTGTCACCATCAGCACCTGCCGCGTTATCGACCATAACCATCTCAGTTCCAATTAGTGGTGAAGCACCCTCAGAAGTACGGGTGAAAGTCGAAGAATGTAATGGAAATACCGGTATCTGTTATCCTGATATCCAAAATGTTTCGATGCCTCTTGCCAGCTCGAGTATCTATCGAGCAGAGGTGACGCTGAAACACTCGGATGCCACCTATATCACAGTTACTGTTATCGCAAAAATTAATGGTGCCTGGCAGGAGTCTTCACAGAAGAAGGTCAACCTGTCAGTGACCCCTGATGGAAACAATGGTGACGATAACGGCTCACCCGGATTTGAACTCGTTGTCATGGTAATAGCAATCGGAGTGAGTCTAATCCTCATCAGTCGAAAGAGAATGAAATGAAGTTACAAATAAAACGATTACTCTCTCAGATCATTCTTTTCTTTTCTGCTAACCTGGGGTACCCTGGGTATCCCGGGTTAAAAACCGGTTTTTGTTATCCGTTCTTCTATTGCCAGGCCTGTCCAGCGGCAACCTCAGCCTGTCCATTACGATCATTGGAACAAAGTGTGGATAAAGGCAGTTTTGCTTGGAGGTTGTTTTTATTTCCGCTTCTTATCATAGGGTTCCTTGGTATCTTAACAGGTCGTGCAGTATGCTCTTGGGCCTGCCCCATTGGACTGCTCCAGCGAGGAACAGGACGGATCGCACGGAAAGTGAAGAAAACTCATCTTGCAAAAAAACTTGGCACCCACAAGGCGGAGAAGTATTTCCGCTACACGAAATATGTCATTCTCATCAGCCTGGTGTTTGTCACTTCCTATCTCATCGGGTTTATCTTTACTGATATTTGTCCTGTTGGGTTTCTGACAGGTACAATCCCGGTGTTACTCCTCAATCCCGGGAAATTCGTTCCTAACTTTTTCTTCCCGATCGCCTTAGTGATTTTTGTCTTGTTTATCATACTCATCTTCATTATAGAGCGAGGATGGTGTCGGTATTTCTGCCCAGTTGGTGCATTGCTAGGGCCATTCAATAAGATAAGTTTTTATCACATCGCTGTTGAAAAAACAGAGTGTTTGCACTGTAACGTCTGCTCGTATGAATGTCCGATGGGGATCGATGTTCCAAACATGCATCGGGACCCAGAGTGTATCTTATGTGGAAAATGCGTGACCGCCTGTCCACATGAACTCATCACGTTTGAGAGGAAAGGACAATGAAGAAATTCTTAGCGTTACAGATCTGTGCACTGCTCCTGGTTTCTGGTGCCCTGGGTGGTATGTTTGCATTTACTTCGGTCTATAATGAGGTACGATCCGGAATCGTGCTCGTGCTGTGTCTGAGTTGTTTGAAGCTTGAACCGAAAACAAACGCAGAATTCACCTTCAATACCGCGGATGACCGCCCGCATGCAGATTTTGTACTGGAGAATCTCTCCCAGGGACCCGTGTTTCTGCATTATAGTGGCGATGCCTGTGCTGGCTGTGATGTGATGTACCCGGTCATTAAGGAACTTTTTTCAGTTGAATTTGGGAAACAGGACATGTTTTCAACCATCGTTACCTTTGAGAACACGTCGGTCGCGTATATTTATGTGAACATCCATCATACGATTGATGAGTTGAGGGATGCCCAAGTCATCTATGATAAGGATCACATTGGAGGTATCCCGATGTTCACTGTGGTGACGTTAGGGTATGACAACGGGGATGTGAAACCGAAATACACCACGTTGTATGGGACGCTAGCGACGTATGGTTGCGACACCGATGCACAGCGACTCGTGTTCCTGCAGCAACTCATGGATCAGAGCATCGAGATGTATGAACAAAATAAGCCAGGATATCAACATCAATAAAAAGAAAAAAAAGGAAAAAAAAGCGAAAAGGAACGATGTGTTTTAGATCTCACCGGCAATTATTTTTTGTCTGAGGATCTCGAATTGTGCGCGGGTTAACGTACACACGTTTGTTTTTTCGCCAATAATCACCTTATCACTCCGGACATCCACGACAGGACATTTCGGAGGGACACAAACTCCATCATTGCACAATACAACTTTCATATTATCCCTCTGATTATCAATTGTTAAGTTTCTATTAGTCTCTGAACCTTTAAATACCTTTCGACAGAAGACCGAAAGAAAAGACTCCTTTAGACATAACGGGATATCACATAGTTTTTTTTATCGATAAGAGAGACAATCCGGGGTCCCTGAGAGGTATCTACCGATGCAGTTTCCTTGATGGTGACTGTCACATCTGAGCCCATCTTATCCTGGAATCCCTTCCGTAGGAACTCGAAAATCTCTTCCACAGACGGACCAGTGGTGCGAAGTGTTTCATCGATCACCACCTGGATTTCGAGTGAGCTGATATCATGTTGAATGATCTTCGTGTTCCTCACCTTGTTCGTTCGTAGTTCGTAAAGGAGTTTACTGTAGATCTCTGAAAACGCGGAGGGGAGCAGTACGGTCCCATCGGATCGATACAACGCAAGGTCGTTTCGCCCATATATTTTTTTGATCAGAGATCCAGCTTTCCCGCAGGAACAAGTGCCCTGTAACGGGGCCACGATGTCGTTGATAGCGTTATACCGAAGAATCGGTGTTCCTCGCCCATGGAATTTCGTGATAATCATTTCACCTGCATCGCCGGATTCTACCGGATGACCGTTTCGTAGGAACTCCGGATAGACAAGGTCCGACATCAGATGGTAGCTTCCTTGTTTACATTGATAGCCGATCAACCCGGATTCTGTTGCTCCATAGACCTCGAAGACCTTTGTTTGAAATGTTTTTTCCATATAGGATTTCAGGTAAGAATCCAGCACTGAACCGGTGGCAGCGACGTACTGAGGTGAGATATTTTCTCCTAAGCCAGTTTCTTTCAACAGCGCGAGATGCCCAAGCATCCCAACGTATCCTCCGATGAACTCTGGTTGGAACTCATTAATGGCCACGATGACTTTTTTTGGGTCATCGTTCGTGTTCAACCATTGGATGTTCTTGAACATCTTTGTGAGATTGAACCGGGGCTGTAGTCCTCTCGTGACATATCCGCTTTCCGCGGTATGAGGCGCAAAATCACCAATAATCGTTATCCTGTTTTTCCAGATGCTCATGTCGTACTCATGGATAGTTCGCATATAGGCGAACAAACCCATGACGATATCGAGTAAATCGACATAGAGCGGGAGCACTTTACCAGTCGTTCCTGACGTGGAGACTTCAATGAGGGATTCTTTATTTACTTGTGAGGAGACAATCCCACCCGGGTAATGTCGTTTCAGATCTTCTTTTGTCACAAACGGGAGTTTATGAAGATCACCAATACCCTTGATATCAGATGGTTGAATCCCTGCCATCTTGAACGTCTCACGATACAGCGGGACGGTACCAGCAAATCGGACAACTCGTCGCAATTGTTGGTCTTGATAGCGATGCAGCGCATCCTCGCTGATTCGGTCCAACCGGTCGACATCCACAAAATACCGTTTGAGTATCTTACCAAGGAACACTGGGTTATAGAACGGATTCATACAGCTCCCAAAGTGGACACGAGAAAGGTACAATTCCTTAAATAGCTGTCTCTTCATTCTCCACAGACGAGCAATGAACATACTCATCGTTGAGACCGTTTGGATGGGAGGCGCACGGTATAAATTCCTTGAGAAAACATTGCTCATGACATTCTCCATCCTTCCCACCTTGCAAGCTCGTGAGCTTGCCGCAATCACCCCAAAAAAGCATCAGGTAACCATCATAAACGAACGATACGCGCACATCGATTTTACCACAGTCTATGACGTCGTCCTAATCAACTATGTCAGTCCGACAGCACCCCGCGCCTATACCATCGCAGATACCTTCCGGAACAAAGGCATCCGGGTCGTGCTCTGCGGGTTCCATGCATCAGGGCTCCCTGAGGAGGCAAAACAACATGCAGATAGTGTCCTCATCGGGAGAAACGAAGCAGGATGGCTATTGATTCTTCAGGATATCGAGCAAAAAAAACTCCAACCATTCTATCATGCACCAATTTACAGCCCGCACCAGAACCTACCACCAACCAATGTTCAGCTCCCCGGATTCATCATGACAGGCGCACTGGAAGCGACACGAGGGTGTCCCTTCCGCTGTGAATTCTGCCCAGAGACAAACATCTCGGGAGGAAACACATACTACAAAAGACCGATACCGGAGGTCATAGAAGAAATAAAGAAAATCCCACAAAAAACACTCATGTTCTATGATACGACTTTGACTATCGACCCATCGTACACAAAAGAATTATTCAAATCCATGAAAGGACTCCATAAAAGATTCTTCTGCAATGGGAATGCGGATGTGCTAGCCAAGGATAAAGACCTTGTCCGGCTCTCCAGAGAAGCAGGATGTATCGCCTGGCTCATCGGGTTTGAATCCTTCAGTCAAGATACTCTTGATTCAGTAGGAAAAAAAACAAACAAAGTCTCTGAATATGCACAAGCGATCAAAAACATCCATGAGAACCACATGGTAGTCATCGGGGACTTCATGTTCGGGTTTGATGCTGACACCCCAGCGGTCTTTGACTCGACACTCAAATCGATCAATGAGCTCAGGATCGATGTCGCGGATTTCTCCATTCTCACCCCATTCCCAGGAACACCGTTGTTTACCCGGCTTGAAACTGAGAAAAGGATTCTTACGAAAGAATGGGAAAAATATAACATGGGTCATGTGGTTTTTACACCAAAGCAGATGACGGCAGACGAGCTGCTGCAAGGTGTACGATGGATGTATGCTGCGTATTATCACCCGTTCCCTACGATAAAAAGAATTACCCAGAATCTCCCAAGAGGCCTCTACCCTTTCTTTGTAGTCCTCGCACGGAACCTGGTTGCCATGCTTAGCGCACGACGATTATATACGTTAAAAAAAAGCTGAAGAATGAAACAAGGATTAGAACGCCCACCAGGCTTTCACATCGATGGTGGCGGTCCCCATTTTATTCGTGTCATCGTATGCTTTTACCGTGATCGTATAATTCTTTGGAATCAACGGTTTTTTAATTAATTTTGAGGTAAGAGTCCAATTATATGGTGGCTCTGTCATGTTCGCGACCAGTTTGTCGTTGACGTAGATTTCGACTCTTGAAATCGAAGAATCATCCTTTGCGTAGGTATCAATCGAGGCTTTTCCTATCATCCATGTGTTTTTCAATAACTTGTTTTTATATAAAAATGACAAACGGAGGTTCCCACGCAGATAGATCTTCCCTTGCTGAGGAGAGAGGATCCCCACCTCAGGGGGAAGATTCCGGGCGCCCTTTGCCACATAGGTCTCATTTGCTGCATCAGCATAGTACGCGTCAAATTGATTCTCGTTTGCAAGCGGGTTTGAATAAGCCACGTTTTTAGTAGAATTAAAAACGACTGCGATAATCTTAAGATTCTCGTAATCAAGGCTCCCGACAGACCGACTATCTGTAAAGATTTTGTTGCTCTTCGCCGAAACACTGATCTCTTCATTGAAGATGAAATCGACAAATCCATTCCGATACTTTAAACCGTTATAATCATTGAATTGTGATGAGATAATTTCTGCAAGATACACGCGCAATGCCCCGGTATAATCGGATTGTTCTCCATT
Source organism: Euryarchaeota archaeon UBA346 (assembly GCA_002496355.1). Taxonomy (GTDB): domain Archaea; phylum Thermoplasmatota; class E2; order DHVEG-1; family DHVEG-1; genus SM1-50. The sequence goes on from DAJP01000092.1 coordinate 26,308, forward strand.
GAACACCGCCACGCTTGTCTCTATCGTATTTGTCGTGTTTTTGTATTCCGCATTGACCCGTACAGTAATCTTCGGGACCATCCTGTTCTCTGCTGCCTGGATAGCACTTGTGTAATTCATTTCCGGTTGTGTACCACCAAGAAGGACCTTGTAGCCGCCATCAATGTAGACGGTCGGATCCCCATATCGATTATAGTGCGAGGAGAGGTAATCTGCTGCGACGCTGTTTTCTAAAATCATACTCACGTAATAGAAACGATATGCATGCGAGGATTCTAATTTCTCTAAGATAGCCCCGACGTTGGGACAATATCGACAGGTTACTGAAGTGGATTCTTCCACAAAGACAAAGTGAGTGAAGTCCTCCTCCCCGTTGTTTTGCTTAACAGTAATGGTGAAAACGACAGAACCATCGATCGAAGGTTCACCAATAGGACCGTTTCCGGCAGCATCATCCACCGTTATATAGTAAAAATAATCAGTGGTCGTAGCTGCAGGGATACTAATGCTAGCAGTTCCATTCAGAAGGGAAAGTGTGTTCCAAATCGTTGATTCTTCAACAGTATAATGCAATGTTGCTTCTGTAACCTTGACATTGTCTGTAAAAATAACAGTGACTGCGGTAGTCTGACCAGCGATGACCGTGAAGTTCCCTGAGGTAAATGTAATCTGAGGAGGTTGTGTATCTGACCCTCCATTCGTATCAGTGTACAGAACAATGTACGCGGATGCGCTCAGGAGAACTCCTAGGAGAATGATGATTATGATTAGTTTTCCAATAAGTCTCATATCTACTAATTACTATACACTTGTTTTATATATTAAATTTACTGAGATAGATTTAAAAGGAGAATACCGGAAAAAAGGAAGAAAATCTTCATGTGACTCCACGAGAACAAACCATTTATGATTCATTCAATTGATAGGTCGTGTTCCGTTTCATGATGATTTTTTCTTGTATCATCTTCTCAAGGATCGGTTTGAGTCTTTCTTGTTCGAGTTTGAATGTTGTTTTTATCTCTGAGAACGACATCGATTTTTGAAGCAGACATCGTAAAATCCTCGCGCGGATCTGACGATCGGAACCTTCGAATCGTGATTGTTGAGTTTTTGGTTTGATACCAGTTTTCTGTGCAGTGAGATGGAGGGCACCATAATCCATAAGAGCGTTATGCCAGTCCCTGCTTTTCCCCCTTGGAAGGCATTGTTCAGCTAGGCTCCAGAGTTCCGCATCCTTGATCGTGGTTGTAAGGTTAAACTCGCTAATGAAGATCCTTCGGATATTGGTATCAACTGTGATAAGGTCAGCGTTTGTTGAGAAGATCTGCACCGCCTGGGAAGTGTATCGTCCGATCCCGGGGAGTTGTTTGTATTGTTTCATCGCCCCAATCACATCACTATCGAACAGAGTAACTATTTTCCGTGCGGTCGTATGTAGATTTACCACCCGGGTGTTATACCCCAAGCCCATCCACATCTGAAGCAACTCAGGGAGGGATGCAGATGCAAGAGTGCCAATGGTTGGCCATTTCTGAATCCATTTCTCATAATACAGGACCACTCGTTTTACCTGGGTCTGTTGGAGCATGAGTTCCGAGAGAAGTATTTTATAAGGGTCTGTTGTCTTCCTCCAGGGCAGGTCTCGCTTGTTTTTTTTGTAAAAAGAAAAGATTCTCTTTTGAAACCGCCGGATGTCTCCTGTTTGGATGTTTTTTGATGGACTGTCTAAAGATGCCATAGAACGTCCTTTTTCTGCTAGACGACTGGGGAGAATATTCAGGATGTTAATATGATTTTTTCGTGATTTTTAAATTGGGAAGGTTTTTGAAGGTTTGTTGTATAAAGGATATCTCCTTTATGAAACGCTACTACCTGAACCATCTCCAAAAACTAGAAGCGGAATCCATTTTCGTCATCCGTGAGGTCGCTGCTCAATTCGAACGACCCGTGCTGCTTTTTTCAGGGGGGAAGGATTCGATTGTTCTTGGGTACCTTTCAATGAAAGCCTTTGCTCCTGCGAAAATCCCTTATCCTTTGCTGCACATTGATACAGGGCATAACTTCCCCGAAGTCCTCCAGTTCAGGGATACGTTTGTGAAATACCTTGATGTCCGCCTGCTCGTTGGTTCAGTGCAAAAATCCATTGACACGGGGCGGGTGAAGGACGAAACCGGGAAATTCGCGACCAGGAACTATCTTCAGTCCACCACCCTGCTTGACGCCATCCATGAGCATAAATTCGATGCCGCCATCGGAGGTGGTCGGAGGGATGAGGAAAAAGCGCGTGCAAAGGAACGGTTTTTCTCGCATCGGAATGATTTTGGACAATGGGATCCTAAGAACCAACGTCCAGAGCTCTGGGACCTCTATAATGGTCGGAAGCATCATGGGGAGCATTTCCGTGTGTTTCCATTAAGTAACTGGACGGAGTTGGATATCTGGCAGTACATCTTCAAAGAACAGATTCAGATCCCTTCGATTTATTTCTCTCATATCCGAGACTGTGTCATACGAGATGGTGTCATCTACGCGTACTCGGACTACCTGCATCTTGATGATGCAGAAAAGAAGAAAGTCCAGTCGATGACAGTTCGCTTCCGGACAGTTGGGGACATGACTTGTACTGGTGCGGTAAAATCCAATGCTCAGACCGTCGAGGAGATTGTTCAGGAGGTCGCTGCGCTTCGGATCTCAGAACGTGGTAATCGGGCTGACGATAAACGATCAGAGAATTCCCTTGAGGACCGGAAAAAGGAGGGGTATTTCTAGAATGGATGAAAAAACGTATTTGAACATGGACCTTCTCCGTTTCACCACCGCAGGGAGTGTCGATGATGGGAAGAGCACCCTCATCGGTCGTCTTTTGTATGATAGTAAAACCCTCTTTGAGGATCAACTGGAAAATCTGGAACGTCTAAGTCAGCAACGTGGTGAAGAACTGAATCTTGCCTTACTGACCGATGGTCTCAGAGCTGAACGAGAGCAAGGGATCACCATTGATGTCGCATATCGTTACTTTGCAACACCAGTCAGGAAGTTCATCATCGCTGATACCCCGGGCCATATACAGTACACACGAAACATGGTGACTGGTGCATCAACCGCGAACCTTGCGTTGATCCTTGTGGATGCACGTAATGGCGTCACAGAGCAAACCCATCGCCATATCTTCATCGCCTCGCTGCTTCAGATCCCTCATTTTGCCATCTGCATCAACAAGATGGATCTCGTGGACTTCAAACAGGAAATCTATGAAAAAATAAAAACGGAGATTGAGGATTTTATCTCAAAGCTTACGATCCCTGATATCACGTTTATCCCGATCAGTGCGTTACATGGGGATAATGTGGTGAACGCGTCGAAAAACATGGACTGGTACCATGGTCCGACCCTGCTGTACCATCTCGAGGACGTCCATATCGGCAGTGATGAGAACCTTGTGGATTGTCGGTTCCCGGTCCAGTATGTGATCCGACCGCGTTCAGACAAATATCATGATTACCGGGGATATGCGGGGAAAATAGCTAGTGGGATTTTCAAACCAGGGGATAGCGTTATAGTTCTTCCCTCGGGTTTTACAACGACAATCAAGACCATTGAAGGGCCAGAGGGGGAAATCGATGAAGCGTTCCCACCGATGTCAGTCGTCATGCAGCTATCAAATGATCTTGATATCAGTCGCGGGGACATGTTGGTTCGGTCGCATAACATCCCGTTTATCGACCAGGATCTTGATTGTATGGTCTGCTGGATGAACACAAAACCATTGAATCCTGGGAGTAGGTACATCATTCGCCATACTACCAGGGAGCTCAAAGGGATTGTCAAGGAAATTCAATATAAAATCGATATCAACACCCTGCATCGGATCCCGGAGGTGACCTTCCTTGGACTCAACGAGATCGGACGGATCAGGATACGAACCGCTCAACCCTTGTTCTTTGATAGTTATGAACATAACCGGACTACCGGGAGCATCATCTTAGTGGATGAAACAACCAATGAGACCGTGGGCGCAGGGATGATACGGGAACCCTCTCCAAAGGTTCCTGAGAAGAAAAAATAAAGGAAAATTTGTTATGAAGAAACATCAGGGTTTCACTATCTGGTTCACAGGTCTTCCTTGTTGTGGAAAAACAACCATCGCAAATCAGGTCGCTGCTCTTCTAAAAAAGAGAGACTACCTGGTTGAACAGCTCGACGGGGATATCATCCGTCAGAATTTCTCCAGTGACCTTAGTTTTTCAAAAAAAGACAGGGATGAGAACATCAAACGTGCCACGTTTCTTGCAAAGATGCTGTCCCGCAATAATGTGATAGTGCTGGCTAGTTTTGTCTCACCGTATCGAAAGCAGCGAAGAAAGGCACGCAAGGATATCAAGAATTTCGTTGAAGTGTATGTTCGTTGTCCTGTGAAGATTTGTATGAAGCGCGATGTGAAAGGCATGTATAAAAAAGCCCTTGAAGGGAAAATACAGCATTTTACTGGGGTCGATGATCCATATGAAGAGCCTGAGAATCCAGAGCTCATGGTCGACACCGATATCGAATCTGTGGATGAAAGTGTTGAGAAAGTGATGCAGAAGATACAGGAACTTGGATATCTGGAAGAAGTATAGAACGGACAGGAAATCTATTTTTTTTTAAGTTGTTTCATTGTAAAATACGGTTCTTGCATAAGTCGAAAACGAAGCGTGGGAGGATCCTCCATTTATCTTGTTGTATTCCCCCGGGTTTTGGGATTGCTTCGCAAATAACATCGATGAGTTTTTTATCTTTGCAAGCTACCTCGATAAAATGGTCGATGTTTCTTCCCCAGCGTTTCGATAATCGATGCATCATTGAAAAATCTCCATGGAATTCTTGGTTCCATCTCCTTTGATAGTGCCGGAGGGATTGCTTATCTGTTGATTGATTCTCAAGAGCTTTGATTGCTGTGTATGCCGCCATCTCCCCAGAGCACATCGCATAAAAGATGCCTTCACCAGCCATAGGATTGGTAAGTCCGCCTGCATCACCACAGAGCATGATTCGATCCGCTGTTAACCTTTTCATTTGGCAGGTTGGGAAAGCTCCCCCCTGTGTCGCTATCTTAGGAAGTCTTGTTGGGAGAAGTTTTTGTTGTTTTAAGGTCTGGAGATAGTACATAAAGTTCGTCTGAAGATTCTTTTTTTCATTCGAAGGTTTCACAGCTTGTCGAAACTCAACGACCCCGATGTTGAGGTGTTCTTTTTTGGGGAACACCCAACCGTACCCCGCAAGTCCGTTTGGCTGCAGATGAATATGCACGCCGTGTTCTTCGCCATAGAGTTTTTGGATATACTGTTGCCCAATCGGGTATCCGCATACACGCAGATTCCGATATGGTTACATTCCTGTTTCATTCCTATCTTCTTTGCTATCGTGCTCCATATTCCGTCCGCACCGAGCACAAATTGTGATTCGATAGTCGTTCCGTCTGACAGCATAAGCCCTATGGCACCTTTGTGGTTGGTCATGTCCTGAACCGTGTTACCACATCGGAGGACTGCTCCGCTTCGTACTGCAAGGGTGACGAGACCTTCGTCGAAGGTTTTTCGCAGGACCATCGCCTGAAGTGGTTTGGTATGATGAAAATCTACATGATGTGTCATAGTGGATGTATGGATTTGAAACGCGGTGGAGTACGAATCGATTAGGTTGTGTTCCTCAATGTATTTAAATCGATGGAGGACTCGCATCTGAAGTCCTCCACCACAGGGTTTTTCTCGAGGAAAGGTTGTTTTTTCGAGGAGAAGGGTATTTATGCCTTTTTCAGAAAGGATTTTTGCTGCTGTGGAGCCTGCCGGACCCGCTCCAACAATAGCAACATCATAGCGCATAGAAAAATTATTCCTCCGTTCCGTTTTTTTCTAATGCCCTTAGGATATATAAATATTACAGAAAAGGAGAAATCATCAGAATGTTATTCTTTTATTCGAGTAAGAGTAACGCGTAATAGTTTTCAGGGCAGCTATGGTTCTGGACGACCTCGATGGGGTATCCAGCGGTTCTAGCGGTTTTAAAGACATCGATACCGCAGGCTTCCATGGAGGGACGAGCTTGCTCTGTGTGACAACATGTGTTCTGCACATCGCACTGTTCACATAGGAGGCAGGGACCGGCGGTCATCCCGAACGCTTTATAGTACCCAGAAATGAACGCCTCTTGTTCAAGAGCAGAGATGATTTCGAGTACTTTGATTCCTCGAGAAGGACAATGTACCAAGAGCGCAGTGGTGTATTCATCAAGCAGCTGTCGTGTTTCCTGTGGTGTCGGTGAAAACGGAGGACAGGTAAGATGTTCACCAAAACCATCACAGCCATATTGGCATTTCCGTCGTACCCATTCAGCGGTATAGACCTGCTGTGGAGAAATCACTTTTGCCTCAATGGCACCAAGCTCGCAGGCTCTTCTGAGAAAATGTTCTGGTGCGGGGAGTGCGTTTTTTTTCATCAGTTCTGAAACAGGTTGTTCTTCTTTAATGTACTCTCTGAAACAGGGGAAGAAATAACATTAATCAATGGTGTATTTACAGGAGAATGATGGACAAATTCTGTTAAAAAAGTGATATTGAAATAGTAGAAACTAATTTGATGAAATGACTTTTGATAGTCGTTGAAATAATATGGAGGAAAAAAGACATGGACCTACGATTCGATGCGATGACAAAGGAGCATTCAAAAGAAGTCATGGATATTTTTAATCATTATGTGGTTCATAGTTTCGCCGCATATCCCGAATCACCGTTGCCCAATGAGTTTTTTAATAAATTTATGGAACTGACCAAGGGGTATCCAGCGTTTGTGATAAGATATATCGAGTCTGGGAAAGTCGTTGGTTTCTGTTTCTTACGAGCATATAACCCGTTTCCGGTATTCCGAGAAACCGCAGAGATAACCTATTTTTTAGAAAAGGAAGAGGTTGGGAAAGGGATTGGAACGAAAGCGTTAGAAAAATTAGAAGAAGAAGCAAAAAAGATCGGGATAAAAACGCTCTTAGCAGATATCTCTTCAGAAAATACTCAAAGTATCATGTTCCATAAGAAGAAGGGCTTTCGGGAATGTGGACGGTTTCACAGAGTGGGAAAGAAAAAAGGTAAATCCTTTGATGTAGTCTGGATGGAAAAGACGCTTGGTGACTAGCGAGGATCCCAAGAGTTGCTGCATTGTAAAACACTCATCTCATGAGAGAAGAACCTGGATCAACTTTTTAAAAAATATTTTTTTGATTCGACAGTGTTTGAACTCTAGTTCTTTGGTTTTCGATAGGTGCGTCCTGCCCAGGAGATCTCTTGCGTGAGTGCTGATACGAACGCGTTTTGAGCAAGTAACAGGAACACGATCGGAGTCAACAGCGCATATCCTATTCTAGAGGGGTAGCGTTCTATCGGGTAGACCATGGTTTTTGGCAGGATGGTGATCCCAAACCACCCGTAGACAATCTCGAAAAGGATCATCGAACAGAGCAATAAACCAGGCAGAGAATACCCAAATAGAAGAAGAATCACACCAAGTCCGATAATGACTTGGGCTCCGATAAAACCTATGAAAGAGCCGATCCAGTACAACGGGTAGTACCAGCGGACCCAGGTGTATTGCCGTGTTCCCCAGTGAACAAAACTTCGTAAACGTGTCTCTGGTGGGCTTTCCATGATGCATTTCGGTTGTAGATAGATTTTGTATCCCGCTTTTTTCACAGACAGAGTCAACACAAGATCATCTGAGAACGCGGTTCTCCATTTCTCCTGTATCTCTAATGTGTCGAATACGTTTTTTCTGATCGCCATCGATCCACCCCAGGCAAACGTGGAACTTGGAAAAAACATGAACACAATCGAGGTCATATTCCAGGCGGAGATCAATAATGTCTTCAGATTCGAGGGAAAATACCAGCGGTACCCGGTTGTCGCCCCAATCCTCTCATCTTGCAGTGGTGTGACGATGTTCTGCAGCCAATACGTGTCAGGTTTGATATCACTGTCTGCAAACACAAGAACCTCTGCTTTATCTGTCAGCTTCAGTCCTGTGAGGAGGGCAGCGACCTTCCCGCTACACCCAGAAACAGGATCAGTCAAGACAAGGTGAGCAGAGGGTTTGTTCTTGATGTTTTGCTGCAAGACCCCATACGCAGGATCGTCTGCTGAATCAACGACAAAAATAATGTCATAATTTGGGTATTCTTGAGAAAGAAATCCTTGGATATTCTCCAAGAAACCAGGTCCCATTCCCTTACAAGGGACAATAATCGAAGTAGACGGAAAATATGGTGAAAATATTGTTTTCTGTGCCCGTCGGTACGCAAAGAGCCACAGACTGGTGATAGTACATTCACCAAGAATCCCAATGATTCCCAGAATAATCAAACCTTCAATGATCATACGTTTCTGACACAGCTTCGTATCCTTTCCTGGTTATTAGAGATTTACATCCCAGAACAAAATCACACTCTAAGAATGAAAGAGAAAACCGGAGGAGGTTTATTAAAAGAAATCGAAGATAGCATCATTGTGAGCAACCGCATCGATTCGAGGAAAGATGGACCATATCTCAAGGAATTACAGAACATCGATTTTCAACCAGTGTTTATCCTCGGAGTCCATCGATCCGGGACTAGCATCCTCTATAAAATGCTTACAGCCACCGGGGGTTTCAACCCGGTCACCGCGTATCATCTCATCAACTATGATGAGCTTCTCTATAACCATCATGAGAAAAAAGAACAAATCGCAAAACAGCGACTCACAGATTCTTTTCTCAGAAACGGGTTGACAGATAGAGGGATAGACCGATTGATGATTACCGCGGATTTTGCTGAGGAATATGGGTTTTTACTTGGTGCCCAGACCGGACAGATGCGTATCACGCAAAAAAACCTGGTATTGTTCACAGAACTATGCAAAAAAATCAAATTCATCGCAGGAAACCAGAAACCAATCCTCTTGAAGAATCCATATGATTTCCCCAATTTCCTGTATCTCAGAAAAGTGTTCCCGAATGCGCGATTTGTGTTCATTCATCGTCATCCACTAAAAACGATAAGTTCCACGCTTCATGCAATCAGGACTTTATTAGGAGAAAAAAACCCGTACACCACCAGGTTATCCCGGACCTATGATCAGTGGTACGCAAATCCTTTACTGCTTCAGCCTTTACGATTTATTTTTCATTTTCTTGCGGAATGCTGTGTGGTTGTTCTCACCTGGAATATGAAAAAATCAACCAGGTATTATTTGAGAAACATAGAGAAATTATCAGAGAATGAGTACATCTCGATAACGTATGAATCACTGTGTGATCATCCACAGGAAACCCTACAAAACCTCATGGAAAAGCTCCAATTAACGACGATGCAGACTTTAGATGCCGCAGCATTGATGAATCCTCGAACTGTGAAACTTGATACGGCTGTACAAAAACTTCAAAGCTATATCAATAAATCCTTGAGAGAATATTGTGATTTGTTAGGCTATACGACCGATGTGTAAGAGGGATTACATCTTTTATGCATCCAAGTACGGTCTTCATACTCTTCTTTTGTTTATGAAATCGTTTCCCATAAAAATCGGTGAATCGGGAAATCCTGATACCCGATGACTCCAATCCAGATGGTCTGATTTAAACCTTGGATGGTGACGTTTGATCGGAGTACCACTTGGAGTTGGTCAGGGATGAAGTGTTCCCCGAGCCGTGGTCGAAACTGTGTGAGCGGGATGAACATATCACCCTGCAGAAAGGTCGTACTTTGAGGTGTTATCAACCCATCCGACAGCGTCCCATTACTTATCATACGCGTCTTGGTCCCATCAGCACGGAATATTTGTACCGTAATATCCTTCGCAAGCAATGTCAGTTTATTTGGATTCGTTATTGTAAACGTTATTTTATCATGCAACCCGTTTTTCAAGGTATATGTGTATTCTCCAGTGAGAGATGCTTCGGTTGGAAGATCCGAAAGGAGCTGTTCGATTCGAGGAGGAAGAATATCTGCTTCTAAGGAGACGTTCATTGGTTTTCTAATTCCAGCGATATAGATAACGATGGCTCCAGTCAGGGTCATTTGTAGTGTTTCTGCATCTAATGCTTTAAGCAGAATCCATCCGTTTCCGGTGAGTTGCCTGGTTGTTTTTGCGGGGATACTCGCTCCCTGGATACTGACGGTTCCGACGGGGATTCCTGTTTCGGTTTTCATGTCCACTGAGAGGTTTTCTATGGAGATATCGATAGTGTTGGGATTGTTAATATCAATAATACCGGTGAAGTTGATGCCTTGCTGGGTGATATCACTGAAATTTGCGGCAAGATGGATAGAGGGGAGGTTAAATTGTTCAAGAATGTCATTAAGAGAGGTAACGATGGAGAATTTAAGGGGAAAGGTTTTTTTGATGATCCCGAAAAACATGGTGCCGAAATTCCCAGTGAGACGACTGGTTAGGTAAAGGGGAAATGAGCCGCCGAATCGGATGCTTGCTGTTGTGGTAAATGTCTTGTTCTCGTGTGCCTTGGTTTCGCCCCCAGGGATGGCAAGCTGGTTGATGGTATTCCCTTTCTCATCGACGGTGATCATCGTCAGATTTTTGAGGAGGATGGGAAACGGATTCTGGTTATTTATGGAGAGGGTGGTTCGGAGTATTGCTTCATCTGCGGTGATGTTGAGTATCTCAAGGGTGAGCGTCGTTTCCGGTATGTCCATTTGTTGGATGTCAAGGAAAAGAAACGCGCCTGCGACGATATTGAGAATCGTTGCTGCGACTAGGATGATGACGATTATTTTTTTCATAGCTCCCGTTTTTGTGAGAATATGTTTATATTTATAAGATATTTTTTATATTAATATACTTTTTCTCCAGGGCCATCTCTGTAAAAACAGGTTTTTTTCACATTTGAAAAAAAATGAAAAGAAGAACGTGTCTCATTACGTTTTCGGACTTTTTCTTTTCGAGTAATATAGGATATCAGTATGTTTTGTATATCCAAGCTGTTCGAACACCTGCATGGAAGTGGTGTTCCAATCTTCGATGAGGCAAGCAACGATGTCGATCCCCTGTGCTGAAAAATGATGTTCGACTTCTTCGACCAATCCCTTTGCGATGCCTTTCTTGCGATACGAGGGGGCGACCACCAGTCGATTGATCCATCCTTTCCGCCCATCATGTGTCCCGACAATAGCCCCGATAATCGTTTTATCAGTCACTGCAACAAGAAAATGACACGCGGGTTGTTTCAATTGTGCTGCAATGTTTTTTCTACTGTCACGACCCTGCGGTCGATACGGGATGTTGCCCTTCTTCCATAAAGCGATGACCGCATCATAGTCTTTGAGAGTCATCGCCCGAAAGGTCACTTTGATGTCTTGCTGTTTCATAGGATTCCTATACCAACGCTTGATTGTATGAAAAGAATGAAGCATACTTTTTTGAACGTTTCTATCCGCTCGGTCATGATTTCACATGACCTGGGGTCGAGCAATCGTACGATAAAGGATCATATTTGATGCAACCAGACCAATGATGGGATATAACAGGAGGAATCCTGCTAAGGGTGCGACGCTCATCAAAAGAATCGGTATATTGGACCAGTTAATCGTATATTGAAGCACAACATATTTTCGAACCTCTTGTCGGAGGAAGTTTTTGAGATGAATCATTTTGTATGTCACAATAAAAAAGAGGATGTTAAAAAGGATTAGAAGAAGAATCAATACAACATGCAGTGTGACCACTCCAAAAAGAAGAGGCAAAAAAATACAGAGTACATAGAGGGTTCCTAAGGTATATGCGATGCGTCGAAATGATGAGGGAATACAGAAGATGCCATGTTCCACTCGGACTCCGAGTCGTGTCGAAAGATGTTGCGACTGAACCAGATAATCATGGTCTGCATCTTTGATTCCCCCAGCGATGAGGTTCAGGTTGAGGGTCTGCAGAAACGCAAGGATGCATAAGATACCAATCAGGGGTGTGAATTGGAAGGAGACGGTCGCGGCACCGAACATCACACCGACCATGACTGAGGCAGCAAGGACGAAATCCATTCCACTGATTCGTTTACTGTACAAATCATATAACACCGCAAGAAAAATCCCAAATAGATACAGAATGAGGAGGATCACACCATAAAAATACAGCGTTAATAAACACCCTAAGAATAATACTAGCAGAATGTAGAGAAGTGCATTTCTCTCTGAGATACTACCGCTTGGTAAAGGTCTTTTATTAGTAGAGGTGATAAGACGATCAACCTCGATGTCAACATAATGGTTAAACGCAAAACCAACAATGTGCGCAGAAAGCCCAATGAGGAAAAGCATGGTCAGCAGGAACAGGTCTTTCTCACCTATCGCAATCGCACCGGTGAGGGGGATAATCGCAGTGAGAAAAATGAAATGAGCACTGGATAATTTGGCGTATTCAAAAACCGTGGTTTTTAGACTCATTCACACCTTTAGCCCCTATTCCTCTATAGAATGATAAAAATGAACACCTATTTTACTGCTTGGATAACACGACACATATGGAGAGTACTCTTAGCCTTCGTCATGTTCCCTTGGTTTTTTCTATGACCGTATGGTATTGTCTTAGAGAAACTGGGAGAACAATCCAACGACATAATCCAAACCGATGAGAACAAGCGCTATGAGCGCTATAAGAAGCAATATCCACAGAGCGAATTTCAACAACTTCCAAGCGACAAAGACAATGATGATTATTGCAATGAGCGCGAGCCATATTGGGATAACCATTTTCTATCACCTCATTGCTTGGTCAACACGAATGATGCTCCTTGGTCATTGCTCAGGAGGAGCTGATTAGATTCAGGAAAGCTATAATTTAATGTAATCCCTGAACCGCCAGATAAGAAGGTTATTTTCTGATCTGCAAGAGAATAGTCATAAACTCCTGAGAGAGAAAAAAACCCAAGGGGTCCACTCCCTGTAATTGTCACTTTGTTCTTGGAATCAAAGGTCATTGTCACACTCTCATCTTGAGTTTTCCAGGTTCCAATGAATTTGCTTTTTTCATCTAGACAACCACTCAGACTACACAGGCAAAGAACCAATACAATCCCAACTACACCTAAAATTTTTTTCATAGTTTCCTCATCGATTGCATTTCTCTTGATATTTATATAGATTGTGTAACACATAATTGTTAAGGCGCGGAATAAGGAGGAATGAAGGTCAGGCAACAAAGAATGTTACATCAAACGTATGATCGAAACCATTCCTCTGACAAGTATTGTTTTTTCCTTTGTTCTGAAAATTTTATAATTGATACGTATAAAAAAATCCTTTCTGCAATAATTTATATGTATCAAAACATTTAAATCGGAGAATCAGCATTTAAAATATTGGAAGTATCTTAAAACACCTAGATTAGGGAGGCGAAAAAAAATATGAACAAAAAAGCAATATTAATAGGAGCGATGCTTCTATTTGGAGCTAGTGTTTTTTCTACGATAACAAGTGCCCAGAACTATAAGCCGGGAACCGGTATCTCCTCACGAGGGTTTTTCTGGTCGGATAATTTTGATTCCTATACCTCAGGCAGTCTCCTGGGTGGGCAAGGTGGATGGTTCCCCTGGGATAACGACCCTGCCGCTGATGCAAATGTCACCAATGTTCATTCCCATAGCCCTGCAAATTCAGTGGAGATCAAGGGCGGATGCGATATGGTTCATCAATGGGAAAATGTGAACTACGGGAATTGTACCTTCCGGGTCTGGGCATATGTGCCATCTGATTTTGATGGATCTATCTACATCATCCTGTTAAGCCTTTATAATGGTGGTTCCTCGAAATGGGATCTGCAGGTCCACTTCAACTCGGCAACCCTCATGCTTGAGGATTACGACAGCAGCAATGCGACACCCTACGTAATCGACGGATGGGGAGAGGTTCGAGTGGAAATCGATTTTGTCAACGATTGGCAAAAAGTCTACTACAATGATCTGTTGTGGCTTTCCAAGAGCTGGACAGAGGGTACCAGTGGTGGCGGTGTCCTTGCTCTCAACGCCGTGGATCTCTGGGGTGAGAGTGGAACCTCTATTTACTATGATGATATCTCTGTCTGGGGGCTGGAGGCACCCTCTCAACCAGAATTGGAAATCGGACCAGTCACTGGTGGTTTTGGCCTGAAAGCATCAGTCAAGAACACAGGCATTGGTGAGGCGACCAATGTCGTTTGGAACATCACCCTTGATGGTAAATTGGTGTTCCTTGGAAAATCATCCACGGGAGCCTTTGCAACCATCGCACCGGCTGGTGAAGAGGTCATAAAAGCAGGGTTTATTCTTGGGTTTGGGAAGACAAACATTGTTGTCTCAGCAACCTGTGACCAAGGGAAAACAGCGGAAAAGACCGCGAGTGGGTTTGTCCTTGGGCCTTTCCTTCTTGGAGTCAAATAGACTCCTCCATCTCTTTTTTTTTTTCTTTTACAGAGATAGATCCGAAGTAGAAATGAGGATTTTTTGCAATATCTAGATGCGGACTCCAACTACGAAAAATAGCAGTTTGAATCCTCGAGCTGTTTGGGTCACCGGCTCACCCCCAGGGTATTCGACAGTGATCGTGATCTGCAGTCGTCCGATCCCCAGGGGGATCCGGTCGGTCATCACCGCGGTCGTGGATTGTGTGGACAGCGTGCTGATGGTACCTGTGGAACGCAGATCAATCCGTTTGAGGATCCCACCAGTCACAGAGATGCTCCAGTTGACAGATTCTGCGTCTTTGTCACCGGTATTCTTTATATCAGCGGAGATCTTGTTGATTCTCCCGCGGATGTTTTCAACCACTAGCCTGGGAGCTCCTTCATTCGCATCAGGGGATTTTGGTTGTGTCTCCCCCGGGTTGGTGGTGAAGGATGGGACGAAATCCTGGAACGTGAGATACCCTAACCAGTATAGCCCACCGGATAACAGCAGGAGAACGACAATGATGATGGCAGCGATAGTCCGTTTTTTCATATTTTATTACGACTCTTTCCCATATTTAAATTGGATTTCCCTATATATAAATCTGTGGAGTGATTTTGAAAGAGGGAAAAATGGTGGGGGACTGTCCTCTTGATAGTTGAATCAATTTTGTGTAGAAAGGCAGTTCTGTCGATTTTTCTTCTTTGTTATCGGAGATTTATCTAAAGAAAACATTAATATATTATTCCAGATATTTCGATTTATATTTAGGAGGCGAAATATGAAAAAAACAATCATGTGTATGTTGGTGTTCTCATTACTAGGCTCTTGTATGGTAACCCAAGCGATGGCATCTCCTGAAATTACAGGAGTACGTGGCGGATATGGTGTGGCTGCTATGGTCGTTGACGCCGATGGTTTTGATTGGGAAATCCAGCTCACCGGATCTCATATTTTCCAAGGATCAATCACTGAGGGAGCACTCGCTGGGGACAACACGACCACAATTCGAACACCCATTTTTCCCCCCGCTCTAGGAGTTGGGAAGATAAACGTCACTGTATCATTGATCTTTATTTTCCCGCTGGTTGTTGAAGAACGCACTGCTTTCATGCTTGGGCCATTTGTGCTGTTCATGCAATAAGCATTCCGAACACCTGCTGAGCGTAACAAACAGGGAAAGGGATTCGTTTTTCCTCCTTACTTTTTTTCTTTGTATAAGTTACATATATTCCTAGCATGATATGTTCCGTATGTTCAATGATAGATCTGTAAAAAAAATCGATGCTTCATTCACAAGTATACGTCGACTGTCCCTTTTGCTCATCATCACGGTGTTGTGTTATGCGTGCGCGTTTTTCGTCCCACTTTTGTTCTTATATCAAATAGCGCGGTTTCTTAATTTTAGCTATATTCCGCATCTCTTTCTGTTTAGCGTTTCTATTGCTGTTTCATACCTTATTCTTGTGTTTTCAATGATGTGTTTCTCAGCGTTTTTTATCCGAGTATTGCGTGTGCGATACACAGAGGGAGAGTATGGGACAACAATTAAAGATAAAATATCGTTTAAATTCATCCAGAGTTACGCGTTATATTTCCCCACATACAAAGTGATAGGTTTTTTAAACATCCCCCCCGTAAAAGTATTATTTCTCAAAATGATTGGCTGTAAGATAGGAAAAAATGTTGTCCTTGCTGGAGACGAATGGATATTTGACCCATATGTCACAGAAATCGGGGATAATACGACGATTGGAGCCCGTTCGATCATCACCGGTCACATCGGTGAGGGGCACCTCATCATCAAAAAAATACGGATAGGCAAGAATGTTCTGATTGGAGGTGAATGTTTTATTATGCCTGGAGTGACCATTGAGGATAACGTGGTGGTGGGTGCAAAAAGTCTTGTGCTCAAAGACACAGTGCTCAAATCAGGTAGAAGGTACGCAGGGGTCCCGGTCCATGAGATCAAACCCAAGGAACCTGGAGAAATCCAGCAGTGATTCATTCGAGGATCTGTGCCAAGACTCTTTTAGGTTCCGCTAAGGAAAAACATGATTAGAAGGGTTAAAGATATGTACATAAATAATCGGATGATTCTGTTTCTTGTAAGGTGAATAGAGTATGGTTGATTATGCGACGTATATGAATGCCCTTGATCATCAGTTGAACCAGTACCTCCCTCAGCAGAACACCCCCTTATATGATGCCATAGTCAAACCAAAAGATTTGTTTCGAATTCCTTTACGTGAGGCAGAACCAATCCAGTTCGCATGCATCAAACAAGCATTTATCCATAATTATAACAATAGCAAGTTTTATCATAAATTCTGTAAAGAAAAAGCAGTCACACCTGATGATATTAAAACAAATCAGGACTTTGAAAAAATCCCTCTGATCCCGGATAGATTCTTTAAGGATTATCCTTCGGGGAAGGAGTTCGCGGTGTGGCTAGCGAATATCTACACTGGTGAAGTTCCTCCTATTACAATCCGGCAGAAAAAACCAACCTTTGACGATATCATCAAGGCATATTATGCGGTAGGTATCACAGTCTCCTATAGCAGTGGAACGGGGGGAAGATACACCTTTATCCCTCGGAATAAGCAGACATTTCTAAACGCTGAATATACGCTTGCAAAAACACTTGTTGGTATGGCATACCCGTTATGGAAATATGATTCCTATGGATATCTGTTGATGCCGCATCCGAAGAAAAACTTCATTTTCGCGGGGAAGGCTCTTGAGGTGTATTTTGATGCGATCAAAGACGTTCAGGTTGCAATCGATCGGGAGGTCAGTACTGAGCTTGTTCAAATCACCATGGGACGAACGAAAGGGATAAAAAGTGACCTTGTTCGCTATTTTTCCTATCGACAACAGAAGAAGATGGTTGATAACATCATCGCATGGTTGGAAAAACATGACAAAGCAAAGGATACAGTCACCCTGATCGGAGCGCCGTATATTCTATATGCGGTGATGGAGAAACTGAAAAGTCAGGGGAAGTGCTTTGATTTTGGTGACCGTGGTGGCGTTGCAACAGGTGGAGGCTGGAAGGGTCTGCGAAATATCACATCATCGGAATTCCGTACCGAAGTCAACAAAGTCCTGGGGATTTCAGAGAAGTTTGTGTTGGATGTGTACAGCATGGTGGAGGGGAACGGATGGATGATTCATTGTCCAGAAGGACATTATCTCCATGTTCCATATACATATTATAAACCACTTGTCCTGGACAATGAGAACAAATCGGTTGGGTATGGAGAATGGGGTCGGTTTGCTTTTCTCGATGGGATCGCAACCAGTCATCCGAGTTTCATTGTAACTGGTGACCTGGTCAAGCTCCTTGAACATTGTCCTGTCTGCGATAGACCAGGCCCCGTCCTTGAACCAGAGGTCAAACGAGCACAAGGAGAAGACCTTCGAGGGTGCGCCGAGGAAGTCCGTCGGATGCTCTCATC
>DAJP01000023.1 GCA_002496355.1 Euryarchaeota archaeon UBA346
GCAGCAACCGTCTCCCCTGCCTTGGCTTGTCTGGAGTCGAACATCTTATGACACCAGGGGCAGACATCAACGAGTCCTTGGATTCCTTGTTCTTGAATTGCTTGGAGTTTTTGTCCTGTCTTTGTCAGTGCAGATTCTGGGAGGTTTGCAAGCAAGGGCGCTCCACAGCAATCAAGTTTCTGAGGATAGTTCACTGGTTCAGCACCGAGTGCTTTGAGTATTGTTTCTATCTTCTGAGGGTTTTCTGGGTCATCCGGTCGACCAATCTCACTAGGACGCAGGAGATGACATCCATAATGTGCAGCGATTTTTACTCCCTGCAATGGTTTTTTGACATGTTCCTTAATCTTTTGGACTCCAATTTCATCATATAAGAGGTCGACAGTATGGACAATATGCCTTTTCTCTGTGTAGGTGAGATCCTCTGCAGCAAGCATGCCGTTGATTCGTTCCTTCATCGCAGGGTTTTTTTCGAGGACATGCTGACATTCCGTCAGCGCGAGATGACACATCGCGCAGGGAACAAAGATGTCAAGGTGGTGTTTCTCAGCGATGGCAAGGTTCCGTGCAGAGAGATACAAGGTGAGCAGTTGATTGACGCTTTTCATAGGTTCTCCGCAGCAGGAAAATCCTTCCACGTTGACAAGTTCCACTCCTAACAAGGGGAGTGTTTCTCTGATTGATAGTTCATAGGCGTATTGCTCTGTGGGCATCAGACAACCGGGAAATAACGCGTATTTCTTGTTCATTGTGCTTATACCTTTTCCATTGCGATTTTCATGATTCCAGCTTGGAACTTCGCGGCATCAGTTGGTTTTGAGAGAGGGGGAAGTCCAAGGTCGTCTCTTTTCACTGTTTTATTTGTTCTGGTCGTGGTTTGTTGAATGTCTTGAATTAAACCTATTGAGAGTATTGATTGAAGCATCGCTGTGTATTTTCCGGGGATTTGTTTCCCACTGGCTACTGCCATATTTTTCAAGGCAAATAAAATCTCGACAGGAGCGACACGTTGTGGACAGCGCTCTCGACATTTCAGGCAGGTCATGCAGGTCCAGATGACATCCGCGTTGACCAGTTCGTTGAGTAATCCTCTTTTGAGAAGGGCGACGATTTTGTGCGGTTCAAGCTCAAGGAGTTTGTGTGCCTCACAGCCACTGGTGCATTTTGCGCATTGAAAGCAATAATCTGAGATTTCGTCTTGGAGTTTTTTGAGCCGATCGTTCAGCTCTTTTCGTAGCTCAGATTGCGGCTCCCCCATAGAAGTCAAGTCGATGATGCTCATTTCTTTTTCACTCTATATATTAAATTAACAATTGTTAACTATATATACTTTTCCGACTTCTTTTCAGAGAGTTTATCCGAATACTATATTTAAAACTATCAATAATTTCATCAAACATTTCTCCTCATCGCAAATGCTGTGCTTTAATAAAGCAATAAGAGATATCCCTGCCGTGGGGGTTTGTTATGAAACAAATCAATGAAAAACAACTTCTAGAAAAAGCAAATAAGCCAGCAAAAGACGCAATGCGACTCCATCCGTTCTATCATGGTAAAATCGAAGTAATCCCAAAATGCCGAATAAAAGATTTCCAGGACTTTGCAATCTGGTACACCCCCGGTGTCGCAGAACCATGTAAAGAAATCCAAAAACATCCACTCAAAGTCTACGATTATACAAACAAGTGGAATACTGTCGCCGTCATCAGTGACTGCACCCGCGTGCTCGGCCTTGGTGACATAGGACCCGAAGCAGGACTCCCCGTCATGGAAGGAAAATCACTCCTGTTCAAATACCTAGGAGGCGTTGATGCATACCCGATTTGTCTGGATACAAAAGATCCAGAGGAAATCATCAAAGCGGTCAAATGGCTCAAACCAAGCTTCGGCGGTATTAACCTGGAGGATATCGAAAAACCAAAATGCTTCTACATCCTCAACAGACTCAGAAAAGAAATGGATATACCGGTCTGGCATGACGACCAGCAAGGAACAGCAACTATTGTCACAGCAGGAGCGATAAACGCGTTAAAAATCGTCGGAAAACCACTAGACCAAGCTGTTGTCTCCATGATCGGAGCCGGGGCAGCTAATATCGCAATTGCACGTGTGCTCATCATCGCAGGAATTCTACAAAAAAACATCATCATGGCAGACAGCAAAGGCATCCTGCATACCTCTCGAGAGGATCTTGAAAAAGAAAAAGATAAAAACCCAGAAAAATGGCAGATGTGCCTTAAATCAAACTCAGAAGGTCGGATAGGAACCCTCGCAGATGCAATAAAAAATACAGATATCTGCATTGCGGCAAGTAAACCTGGCCCTGGAACAATAAAAAAAGAATGGATCTCTACAATGGCAGAGGATTCCATTGTCTTTGCAACGGCAAACCCTACCCCTGAGATCTGGCCCTGGGAAGCAGAAGAAGCTGGGGCAAGGATCATCGCGACAGGACGATCAGATTTCCCAAACCAAATCAACAATTCTCTAGGATTTCCCGGAATCTTCCGAGGAACACTCGATGTCCGGGCTGAAACCATCACTGATGAGATGTGCATCGCAGCTGCATATGAACTGGCAAAAACCGCAGAGGACACCGGCCTGAGTGACACGTTCATTGTTCCCACCATGGACTCCTGGGAAGTCTTCCCTCGCGAGGCGGTCGCCGTGGGTCTTAAAGCGATTTCCCAAGGGATCGCCCGAATAAAACCAACCCGTCAAGACCTCTATGACCAAGCAATGTCCCTGATCAAAAAATCCCGGGATATCACACAATCACTCATGAAACAAGGTTTCATCACCCAAGCCCCTGAATAAACACCATCTGGGATTCAAAATAAGAAATCAAAAACCTTAAATCAAAATATCCGTTCACCGTCCTCGAGCCTACCTGATTATCGGAAGGTTAATCACTTAGACGAAAAAAGGTGTCTGAGATGAAACAAATTGTGAAAACCATTACAAAAAAAGATTTTTCGACCTTTGTAAACACCCTCATAAAAGACGGCTCATACGACGTCGTCGGCGTACAAGCAAAAGGAAAATGCTACGTCTTCGACACACTCTCATCAGCTGAAGAGCTCCGACTGAATTATGATGTAACGATTCTCCCACCAAAGAAGTATTTCCTCCCGCAATATGAAATGCTATTGAAATTTTCTTTACAAAAACCATACGAAGCAAAAGAAACCATCACCGATTCACCCCGGATAATCATCGGGGTCCATCCATATGATATCATCGCCCTCGAACAAACAGACCGACATTACTTTGATCAACAACAAGATAATTTCTACAAAAAACGTCGAGAAAACACGCTCATCATCGGTGTCGATATACAAAACGTCTCGGAACGGTCCTTTGCAGCAAGCATGAACACAAACACCACAGAAACAGGCTTCGATTTATTGCTTACCGATATCGGGACAAGCTATGCAGTGACCATCGGCTCAGAAAAAGGGGAGAAACTACTGAAAAAATACGCAACAGTAAAAGACGCATCGTCTACGGACCTTACCAAGATAAAAACAGCTCGCAATGCTGTACTAAAAAAATACAAACAAAAAATGAAGATTGAAAAAAAAGATTGGTCATCACTGCTTGTCGCCAACTACGAACATGCGATATGGGAGGAACATGCTGACGTCTGCATGGAATGCAGTTCCTGTACGATGGTCTGTCCAACCTGTTTTTGTTATGATGTAAAAGAAGACGTCTCTTTGAATTTAAAACAAGGAAACCGTACCCGAACATGGGATGGTTGCATGCTGAAGGATTTCACCAAAGTGGGAAGTGGAGAAGTCTTCCGAGATGAAGTAAAAGAGCGATATCGCCATCGATTCTTCCGTAAAGGCAATTACTTACCCGCGCGCTATGGATTTATTGCCTGTGTCGGATGCGGACGATGTGGAAGCGCCTGTCTACCTGATATCGCTGACCCCTGTAACCTTATCAATGAACTCGCGCATTTTTCATCAGAGAATGACCCTGGAAAATATTTCATAAAAGAAGAAAATGAGGTACTAGAAAAAGGCATCATTCATCTCCCACGAAGTGCAACAATAAAAAATATAACACATTTTAATGAACTTGATAGTCTCTTCGAAATCGAACTTGATGATAAAAAACCGTTAGGACATAAACCAGGTCAGTTCGTAGAGATATCCGTATTTGGATATGGTGAAGCACCTTTTGGTATCTCTACCCCGCCCGGAAACACACCAATTTTTGAAATCATGGTTCGACAAGTAGGAAACGTGACAAAAAAATTATGCTCCCTTCAACCTGGTGATAAAATTGGTATTCGTGGGCCATTGGGAAACGGGTTTGATACGAAATCATTTGAGGGAAAAACACTCCTTTTCACATCTGGTGGGACCGGTATGGTGCCGATGCGTTCTATAATTAACCACGTGTTAAATCCAAAAGAACGAAATAAATTCAAGGATATCATCATTCTGTATGGTGCGAAACGTCCAAAGGAAATAACATTCATGGATGACGTTGACCGCTGGAAAAAAATACATGACGTTCAGTGTGAACTCACCGTCGATCGATGTGAACCAAGCGAATGCTGGGGAGGATGCACTGGTCTAATCACCACATTATTCCCAAAAATACAGGCAGATAAACTGGATTCGAAAAACACCATATCGATCGTCATCGGGCCACCAGTGATGTATAAATTTGTCATTAAATGTCTACAAACACTCGGTATTCCCGACGATAACATCTACGTTTCTCTTGAGCGACGTATGAAATGTGGTGTCGCAAAATGTGGACATTGTCAGATAAATGGAGTATATGTCTGTAAAGAGGGTCCTGTCTTTAATTATGCGCAACTCAAACAACTTCCGGAGGCATTTTAAATGAAACAAAAACCACGGGTCGCTGTCTTTGATTTTGCGGATTGCGAAGGCTGTGAACTTGAGATAGCGGATTTGGAAGAAGAAGTCCTTGATCTTCTTGAAATCGCTGACGTCGTCTCATTCCGTGAGGTGATGAAAGAACATTCAGATGATTATGATATCGCAATCGTCGAAGGATCCATCATGAGGCCGATGGATGAGAAACGATTACGCAGCATTCGAAACCATGCAAAGATCCTCGTCGCGCTTGGTGCCTGTGCAACCATGGGCGGGGTGAATAAGATTAGGAATCAATGGATGCCTGATGAGGTCATAAAAGAGGTGTATGGAGACACGAACCTTAAAGGAAATGAACTTTTTGATGTGTTCCAGACAAAAGCACTCAACGAGGTTGTCCCAGTTGATTATTATGTCCATGGTTGTCCAATAGACCGAGATGAATTCAAATCAGTCATCACCGCAATTGCTCTTGGGAAAAAACCAGATATCCCTCGTTATCCTGTCTGCGTGGAATGCAAGAAGAACGAGAATATCTGTCAGTTTGAACTAGGCTCTTTCTGTCTGGGTCCAATTACTCGAGCTGGATGTAAAGCGATATGTCCCACCCATAATAGCCCGTGTGAGGGATGCAGAGGCCTGATTAAGAAAGCAGAGACGGATTGCGTGAAAGAAGTATTGGAACGATACAAGCTTTCCTATGAGGATATACGACGACGATGCACCATGTATAATTACGGACGAAAGGAGTGTAGTTACGATGAGTAAAGATTTTTCTGTTCATGTTGAACATGTTACTCGTGTTGAAGGTCATGGGAACATCATTCTTGATGTGAAAAATGGTAAGATTGAAAAACTGCAATGGAGTATTGTCGAAGCACCAAGATTTTTTGAAGCCATGCTCCGTGGACAGCATTACAACGAACTTCGTCCAATCACCTCAAGGATCTGTGGGATTTGCTCGATAGGTCATTCCCTTGCCTCTCTAAAAGCGACCGAGGATGCATTGGGAATCAAGATCACAAACCAAACAACAACACTCCGACGGTTAGCGATCCATGCAGAGAATATGCAAAGTCATATCCTTCATATCGGATACCTCGTTGCACCCGATCTTGTCGGTGCTGGGAGTGTGTTTTCTATGCTTGGGAAACATAAGGATACTGTCCTGAAAATTGTCAAGTTACATCGGTTAGCAAATGAGATGTCAGATTTAATTTGTGGTCGGACCATCCATCCGATTCGCTTGATTGTTGGAGGGTTCTCTCTTATCCCAACTGAGAAACAATTGATCGAATTAAAAAAGAGATTGCTTGAAGCACAGGAACTGACGGAGGAACTAGCTCCTATCATACAAAGTGTTGCGGGTGCTCTTCCTTCATTTAGCCGTGAAACCGAATATATCGGTTTAACCTCTAATGAAGAATATGCTTTATACCAAGGAGACATCGCTTCGACAGATACCGGAAGACATCCCGCGCATCGGGAGTATAAAGAAATCATGCAAGAATATATCGTACCGCATTCAACAGCGAAGTACGCGAAACATGCAAGGGAATCATATATGGTTGGAGCATTAGCCCGGTTCAATCTGAACAGTAAACAGCTTCATCCGGTGGCGCAAGAAGTTGCTAATCTCTTCAAACTCAAAGCCATCAACTATAACCCATACATGAATACCATCGCCCAGCTAGTGGAATTCTCTCATAGCATTCAGGACTCCATTTATTTAATTGATACACTTGTTGATCAGGGTATTAAACAAGAAAAACCAGTCAAACCAATGAAAAAAGCAGGTCGAGGTGTCGGGATCGTTGATGTACCTCGAGGGATCCTTGTGCATGATTACACACTGAACTCAAAAGGATATTGCACAAAAGCAAACTGTATTATACCAACAAATCAGAACCATGCGAATATACAGAAAGATATGGAAAAACTCGTCCCTGAGATCATTAATAGACCACAGAAAGAAATTGAATTAACATTGGAAATGCTCGTACGAGCGTATGATCCCTGCATTTCCTGTTCAACCCATTATCTTGATGTGTCCTTCAAATAATTTCGTTTGTCGTATGAAGAAAAAAATCGCTATCATTGGACTTGGAAATCCTCTGAGAGGAGATGATGGGGTCGGTCTTCTTTTACTTCAATACTTACAGCAGAATAAAAAGGAGTTACCCCAAACAATCGATTTCATTGATGGCGGTACCAGTGGCATGAACCTTCTCCATATCCTTGAACAGTATGATACCGTTCTGCTTCTTGATGCAGTTGACTTTAAAGGAACATCTGGTGAAATAAAAAAATTTTCCATGGACGAAATAAATAATCAAAAGATACGATTATCCCTTTCAACTCACGAACCTGATTTTCTTACGGTTTTTTCTTTTTTAAAAGAACTGAATAAGGCACCAACTCATCTTGTGATTTTCGGCGTCCAACCAAAGGATACTTCGTACGGAATGAGATTATCAAAAGAGGTAAAGTGCGTCCTTCCAAAGCTACAGAAACAAGTCCTCAAAGAAATTCAATTGATGATCTAGTGATGATCGTTACTTATTTTTTTTCTGTTATTGAGTCTTGAAGCTCTTGCGGGGTTGACTCTTTTGGAGTATCCTTATATTTTTTCCAGATTTTGGCGATGATAATAGTGATAGTTATATCAATACCGATTAGTAAAAGTAAAAACAAAAGATTGTTACCCTGAAGTAATTGATAATCGATAATCATTATAATTCCAAATGAAAAAAGGAAAATCCCTGGAAATAGTTTTAAGATACGGCCCTGCCACTCACTAAGTTTTTTAATCCCTAGCGAGTAGGTTGATAGGATGAGAATTATGAAAAGTGGTATAACATAGACAATAGTGTATAGAAGAATATATGAATAATATGTCAGTGTTGGGAGATTTTCAATTGCAAGTCTATTGGTAAAATACAAAGGAAACCCAAAGGTGCAAAGGAGTTCGAAAAAATTAACGGAGATGGCGATAAAGATCGTTCCACCCAACATAACGAGGAGGGAGGGCGATTTGACTAGTTTTCTCATCCTTTTAAAGGTCACTTCTCGTTTATTTTCTGGAATGCCTAAGCTAAAACCTTGTTTAAAATAAAAGAAATCTTTTATGTTTAAGATGCCAATAATGCAAGCGACGATTCCAACGATAATGGATGTAATGTTGATATAGAGTTTCGTGAAGAAAAAAGAGTTAAATAACAATAACATGAAGAGAGCATAAAATAACCCTGAGAAAAAAATGAAAATACTACCGACAATCAGCATTTTTTTTCTCGACTGTAGATATAGGAGCATGCTCAGAAGGACCATTAAGATAAAAAACGCACACGGGTTAAAACTATCCAAGGCACCTAACGTTATTGTAAGAAATGGTAAGGTGAGCTGAGAAAGATTGATTTTTCCAAAAAACGGGATATCAGTGATATTTGGATCATAAAATACACTGGGGGGAAGATTCGTTATTGCTTCATCAATCGAAAGGATAAGAGTATCATAGGTGATATTCAGTTTTGGTATCTTTGTGAGATTATTGATGATAACCGAGGGATAACTTAATCCCCGCATTCTCATTTCGTCTCTATTGGTGGTATTGGATGTTATTTCTTTTTTGAAAAAAACTACTTTATCAGAGTTGTTCTCTTCATAATGAAGGATGACTTGGTCCATGATTTCGTTTGCTTGTTTGCACGATCCACAGGTTTCTGAGTAGTAAAAATCCACAATCACTTTATTTTCAGCGACAACCGATGTAGTTAGAAGTGTTACTAGACAAATAATAAATCCGAATATTACAAGTCGATTCATTTTCATCTAATCTATCCGCCAGAGACTACCGGTGGTGCGAGGGTAATCTCGTCGTTCTGAGTTACTGTCATATCATATGAAGAAAACATTTTATTTTTTGTGGCCATCATCCTATTTTTATCGTTTTGTGCTGCAGGATATAGTTTTACGAATGCATTTATGACGTCTTGGATTGTGTTACCATCTGTGATATCAATTTGAATGGTTTCTTTACCTGCAATGTCTTTGTAACGTCCAAATACTTTTACTGATATTTTCATAGAGTTCTTCCTTCTATCAGATTAATTATTTTCCGCATATTGGACAGTTTGGATTTCTTTGAATATCAAGTTTGTCAAAACATTGGTTCCAGACATCGTAAATGAGTAACCCTGCTGGTTGTTTTCCAAGGAGTACCTTTATCGTCTCATTGCATTGGATAGCTGCGATCGTTGCAGGGAGGCTACCAAGAACTGGTATTTCCTTACTTTTTGGAATCGGGATGTTTTGGGTGATGCAATGGAAACAGGCTGTCTTTTTTGGTAATATCGCCATCACCATCCCCACAGTTTCGTAGACTCCGGCATACACCCAGGGGATGTTCTGTTGTATCGCTATCGTATTGATTAGCAGTCGAAGAGGAATATTATCAGTTCCATCGACTATCACATCAGCATGAATGAGAAGCGAGTCAATGTTTTTTGAGGTTATTTTTTTGTTGATTGCTTTTACCTGTACGTCCGTATTGACTGACTGAAGTCTTTCTTTTAGAACAATGGCTTTGTATTTCCCGATATCTTTCTCTGAAAACACTGATGTTCGATGGAGGTTGGTTCTGTCGATGGTGTCGTAATCTATGATATCAATACTACCAATTCCCATTCGTATGAGGATGTTGGCGCTATTGCTACCTAATCCACCGCCACCGATGAGAACCGCATGTTTTGATGCGAGTTGCTTTTGACCTTTTAAACCGAATTGTTTAACCAGGATTTGTCTTCTGTATCGATCCTTCCCCATATTTCCACCTCTCATCTTCACGATGGTTCTATGTGGAAAAATAAAAATGGATTATAAATAGGTTGTCCAAGGTAATCGGATGACTGATTTGTTTGTTATGGACGTATCAATCCTGATTTATTCCACTAATTCTCCGGTTGTCTGATCAATGTAGAACGCGAAATGTTGACCAATATATTGGATGGCTCCGACCATATGTGGTTGCCAATGCGCTACTGTTGTGATAACCATAATGTTATCATCAGAGATGTCCGCGAACGTTAAGTTCCCGTGCTTTGCTGCACCATCCCATGTCATTGAGTACGTGCGCGATTTCTGTGGTCCAAGGAATACTATTTTTTTAATAGCATAATCGAGGAACCCGAAGTGATAGGGATCTCCATCATTGTTGATCCAACGTGATACTTTCTCTGTGACATATGATCTGACATATCCGAAATATGGTTTTGAACCAGTGTTTTTGACCGTGATTGTGATATCGAGCGTTGCGTCATCGTGACCAACGACACTGGTGTTAAGTTCGATAGGATGGACGGTTCGACTACCTGCTCCAACAAGGTAAGGCGTGTAGAGTAGTTCGGTTTGACCAGGTGTCGTTCCAGAACCTACTGTTTGATTAAACCCTCCGTCAAAGAAAATCGTAGGAATTGCCTTTCCACGGTAATGACCCCCGAAACGATCTTGTGCAACAGAGTTTTGATCAATCACTAATGCAACGAAATAAAAAGGGTATTCTCCACTTTGATATAAGGAGTATAATGCTTCAGCAGCGTTTGGACAGTTCGGGCACCAGGTCGTCGTTCCTTCTTCGATGAAAACCGCGTGGGTAAACGCCGATGTTGTACTTGTTTGGGTCGTCTTTGTCTCAATGGTATTAGAATCAGTTATTGTCGAAGCTGCTACAAACGGTGATATAAAAAGCACCACCGCTACGGCAAAAATTACTATCTTTTTCATATTATTCCCCATTTATTTTACTAATATATGCAGGTTCCCTATTTAAATATTTACTGGATAGGTTTTTTCATGATTTCCTTTGCGGGAATCCCACCATACATTTTCCCTTTTGTAAGCCTTTGACCTTTTGTCACAAGTGCACCTGCGGCAACAACGACATCATCTTCTAGTACTGCTCCGGGCATTATAATAGCACCTGCACCTATGACACAATTATTTCCAATTCGTATTGTATCCATATAGATCGTCTCATGTTGCATATTATGGATATGGGCATAAATGATTGCATATTCTCCCATGGTGACATTATCTCCAAACTCTGTCAAACAGGGATCTTTGATGACCCCCCCAACAAGGGAATTTTTACCTATTTTCATTCCAAGAAGTCTCAAATACGTTTGTTTTATTCGACCAAGTGGAAAAATCTCTAGTAGTTTTCGAAACGGGGTATATAGTACGCAGATGAGCGTCCAGTTAAAGGTATTTTTATTTCTATAAGAGTATTCATGTGTTCCAGGTTCGTACGTGATATTAAAAATTTTTACAATACCACCAGTGATATATAATTCAGAGATGAATAATAGAACTAATCCGCAGAAGAAAACAAAGGGGAGAAAAATAATATACCAGTCATTAGTAAACCAAAAAAAATTGAGATAACGTTGAAGAATAAAAAAAACCACAACAACTGGAATACTTCCAATGATAAGAATTATTGAGGGGATAATCGAGAAGAAGTACGACCATACTGGTCTTGTTATTTTTTTCTGTTTATATTCTTGTTCGGACATAGGGATGTCAATACTTTCAGAGACTAATAAATGTAATGATTCATCGCTTTTTTCCACTTTGACATTCTGCCACCT
>DAJP01000116.1 GCA_002496355.1 Euryarchaeota archaeon UBA346
AATCCGATGCAATCCGCCGACTATAATAAAAACTATTACTCTGGAAACGGTGGAACCCTGAGCACCTCTGGATTTACCAGTGGGTACAATGCGATACGAATGAACAATCTCAGCTGGATCAATAAAACTGGGATCACGAAACTATGCCTCAGGAGCAGCAGAGACATCAGCGGAACCGAACCAACAGGGAATGAATACGTCAACGTGCATTCCAGTGAATTCCTTGGGATGTGCCCGCCGAAACTTGTGATCAACTACCGGAACCAGTCGAAGATCAAGAACACAGGTTCAACAAACATCAAGGGCTATCTCCTGATACAGGTACAATTCTACAACAGTTCACAAGCAAAATGGGTGCTTGATAATGATACCATAAACGAAAGCACACCAAGGATCATCAGTGCAAGTGGATCCGGCTCAGGTAGCCAGCTTGGTCTGGATACCATCTTCAATGGACATGTTCGTGCATCGGATCTGACCCATGGCACAGGCACTTATCGTGTTTTCACTGCGTTCAGGGATCCAGACGGAAACATCCTTAAGACCAATACCGGGGTTGAGTTGAAGGCTTGGTGGCAGTTCAGTAAAACCTAACGAAAAAACTAATCCATTATAAAATGGAGGTCAGGTGGCTCACACCTGACATTCTACACTTTTTTTTTAATAAAAGTGCAGACATGAATAAAAGTGCAAAGCCGTTTGATACCCAACCACATTACTCAACGAACCAAGAACAAGAAGAACCACAGCCAGGATACTGACTGCAATCAGAGGTTTCTTATCCACTCTTACTTTCCCCCTTCACATTTTATAACAATGTTCTTCTATAATTATTTATTTTCCGCTCCGACTAAAATCCAAGCAGATATCGGAAAATCGGGAATACGTTTGGGAATCGTTCTAATATTTTCATCCAGAATTGTAGAAATGGTATATCGAACGAGAACGGCATCCTGACTTTTAGTTCACCCCACGGTCCCCAATTGTTGTCGGTATCCTTTGCTCTTGCTTTGATGGTGTAGGTTCCCTTATTCACCCAGGAATGATTCAGCGTGAGCGTTTCACCTGAGTTGTACGGTCCGATCCAATCAGTGGTCGTCCCATCCCCCCAGTCGACAAGATAGTAGATTTGGTTTCCTAGTGGTGATGTTGAGGTAAAAGTATAGGAATATATTGTCTGTAATTTTCCATGTGTCTGACCAGTGATTACTGGAGCAATTGGTGCATTTGAATCTAATGAGCCAAACGCATGTAATATCCCATAATCACCAGCTTCGTCACTGGTCACCGCGTATATTGTTCCATCTGAAGCGATTGCGGGTGAGGTTTCATACTTTCCGAAGTAATCAGTGAAATGTTCTGTTCCCTCTTTTGAATTAAGTGCGATAAATGCGCCTTCGCCTCCATCCATCCAGGTCGTCCCGAAATACAGGATGCCGTCATTCGAGAGTGCCGCAGAAGAACCAAACCAAATCCGACCAGGAGCATCATATGTCCATTTTATGGTCCCATTTGGGTAAATCGCATGGAATTTCATAGTGAATGTTCCAAGATATATTATTCCCTGTTTGTCTAACGTAGGACTGCACCAGGTGCCGCCTCCTATTGAACAACGCCATATCTCTGCTCCATTTTCCGTATTCAATGCATATAAATACATATCATCTGAACCGATGTACACTTTTCCGTCGGACCCTATTGTTGGAGAGGCGTGAACCCAATTTCCTGTTTGAAATCGCCATTTTACCGTCCCATTTGAGTAAAACGCGTACACATAATCATCATGAGAACCAATATAAATTGTCCCGTCATCGCCGATAGCAGGAGACGATGTTATCACATCACCAGTATGGTATATCCATTTCCTGGTTCCATTTGGGTATACTGCGTGCACATTTCCGTTCCAATCACCGAAATAGATATTCCCAAATGGGTCGATGGCGGGGGATGAAGTTATATGATTACCAGTACTATATTTCCACTTGATGGAACCATTGGATAGATACAATGCATAGAGATAATTTGGAGAATCCCATTCGGTACCAAAATAGAGAACCCCCCGTTGCTCATCAATAGCAGGGCATCCTTCTATAGGCTTTTCATATTCAAATTCCCATTTTAAAGTACCATTCGGGTAAATGGCATAGAAGTGTTTTCTCCCGATATAGATAGTACCACTAGAGTCAAGAACGGGAGCACAATGACTCGTAAAGCCATTAAGGGAAAATCGCCATATCTCCGTCATCGGATTCTCACCAGTGTTATAGGGACTACGACCAGTATGTTTCGTATCATGACAATAGATTGGCCATGGTGAATCCATTGAACTATCATGAGCGATCGCTGATTTTAATCCTGTATTTTGTGTGGGTTTTTGGACAGAATGTGTTACATATTGTTCTCTGTGAAGGGATGTTTCTTGATATCCTTCTGGAAGGCGATGTTTTTTATACAAATCCATCGTAAGATTATCATCGTTTTTTAACGATGAATCGTCTTTTGAGAGTAATAAATGATTATCAGATGATATCGTAGGTAAAAGTGGAATGAATAAAAGACCTATGGAGAGAATACTCAAAACCTTGGTTATGGTTTTTCTTTTCATTGAACTTTCCCCAAATATAACAAAGTTAGAAATACTTTATAAATGTTTTGTCTGAAACAAAAAAACAATGAATAAGAAATTTTTTATCAATAGCGAGAGGGAGAAAGAGAATTTTTTAATAAATCGAAAGAAATAAGAAATAGAAATCGATTCATTGACTCATTAAAAAATGAGGGAAGGTGAAAAAAGATATGTTATATAGAAAATTTGTAACCTGTTTGATCTGTACGCTATTTATTACGAGCGCGCTATTCGTGGTTAACACCGTGAACAACAACCTCACCGCGTCTGGTGATCCTAATCCTGAAAATAATGGGATGGGACTTAATTATACATATATGTGGAGCATAACCGAAAATTTGTCAAATATCGTCCACGTTTATCCTCCAGATATGATTCCTAAAGGGAGAGCATTTGGATCATGGGGCTGCGAAGTACAAACACGAGAGATTTTATACGATGCGATGGTCAGTATGAATCTTGAAAACGTTAAAAAAGATAAACTTAAACCACTTGCAGATCCATTTGATAAAAGATATTATGCTCAACTGATGGATGTTAATGGATATAGATTAACGATAGAAGACTCGGAGTATACGAATTTTCCTCGAAATGTTCCTTTAACCGAGTTCTTCCCAATTGTAGCCGGGTATAAAGATCATCCACTTGGAGAGTTTACTCATAACTATACCATGCTAGAATCAGATGATGTACGTGTTATTTCTGATTCTTATTTTGAAAATGAAGGATGGCCTTTTGGAGGATCATTGACGGGAGCATATAAAAACGTACCATGTTCTTCTCTGAACAGCTTCACCTATGTCATTGGTAACGTTACTCTTATCGATGACAGTAATGAACTCCCTGTGGACCAAACAGGTTATGTTTTTTTACTAAATGAGGCAGTTGGTTGTGAAAACATCCTAGATAATATCTCAAATACTGCTTCTGTGATATTACTTCATTCAGATAGCACCAAATACGCTGTCCCAAATGTCACAAAATATGCATACTCCCTTGAAAGAGTTAATGGAAGCGATCAAAATATAACAAATATCACCGAACGTTTAGAAAATGGCGAAATTATTTTTGCAGATAATTTTTTTAATAACTCTCAAGTAACATTTACCTATGATCTTGCCTCAGCTATTTGGCCACAATTTAATTTTATGTACATCGTAAAACTTAATCCGACAAATGAGACACTAATATGGAAAAATAAATATTATAATATAGCCGATTGGTTATCAATATATTCATGTGCTATATGGATTCTAAATGCCAGATTTATTCTTTATGATCCTTATGTTGAATGTAAGGGATTTATCCTTTATTCTAATAAACTTGATGAATCACATTATATGATGTTAAGTTGTACACCCTGGAGTGATGATCGTATATCTGAAATACCTGGCCCATATCTCCCAATTTTTTCAGTTAACAAGACCGTAGGAGAATTCTTAGTAAATCAAGGTGTGAATTCCGATAATACTATCTCTGGTTATATCGATCAGGTGTATTATGAGGGAACGACCCCAAGTAACGGAATAGATGCATATGACATCGTTGGTCATATTAATATCCCGAAGAGCACTGAAGATAAAATTGTTGTCATTTCAAATAGACAGGATTCTTGGTGGGGTGAA
Source organism: Euryarchaeota archaeon UBA346 (assembly GCA_002496355.1). Taxonomy (GTDB): domain Archaea; phylum Thermoplasmatota; class E2; order DHVEG-1; family DHVEG-1; genus SM1-50. The sequence goes on from DAJP01000116.1 coordinate 4,252, forward strand.
TGCCCGGGTGACTCTGGCGCTGGGGCAGGTATTGTTCTTGGTATCGCGAAATATTTCAAAGAACATGATATCACACCGAAATATAATCTGACATTCCTTCAGACCACCGGAGAAGAGCTACAAATGCGTGGAGCATATTTCTATAGTGATAATCATAGCGAAGATAATATCTTTCTATTTATCGGTACAGATCAATTAGGTATGGAACAGCCAGGATCATACTTAAATTTAAATTATAAGAGTAATAACACTCGAAGGATTGTATATGCAATTACTAATGAAACTCATTATGTTCAACGAACGAAGTATCAAATTAATAATACTCCTGCTTTCGCCGATAATGCCCCAGATAATGCCCCTGGATCAAACTGGGGTGATTCAACTGATGATCATGTATGGAAACGAAGGGATATGTATGATAATTCTAATCCCTGTGACACAATCGTAGTTAATAAAGAAAATTGGACATCTCATCATCAAACCGGTTTAAATTTCAATGAAGGAGATTCACTAAAAAACACAAACCGCAGTGATCTGAATATTACTTTTGAATTATTTTGGAATATCACAAAATACTTTTGCGTAAACCCAGACTGCGAGTTTGAGAATCTCGTTTTCACTGAATTTGATTCACCAGCTGATGGAGATACACTTCTTGATTCCATACGAGCAAATTTTTCCATCAATTCTGTCCTACCAAACGACAAGGTGATGGTGAACGCAACACTTTGTGATCAAAATAATAATGGTGCTGTTGTCTCATGGAAAGTTACTAACTATACGATAACAACACTCGGTTTATCCAATCCTTATAACATTACTATTTCTATCCCTGATGCATATGCACAAGGTGAGTATACACTTCAACTTCACCTCTACAATTCAACTGGACGAATCAATAACATCGTCGATCCAGATGATGATGAACCAAATGAAATCCAGGAATCTGATCCATTTCATTTGTATCATCCGTTTGGAAACCC
>DAJP01000006.1 GCA_002496355.1 Euryarchaeota archaeon UBA346
CTGTTTCCCGATTACCAACGAAAAATCACAACAATTAAACACTCTAATCAAACAATTAGAAAAAGAAAGAGGAGAACGAAAAAAAAAATGAAAAGATGAACCCGTAACGGTGCCACATGGGTTAATCATTCAGGGTGACAGCAAATGCTGTCTGTCCTTCTAGATGCACCACCAGACGATCATCCGGGGTCCACGATGTCGAATACACACCCCGGTAGAAAAACATTTTACGCGCTCAGATGCCAAGAGGCTCACTATTCGTCCACAGCACCTCACCGTTCTTCTCAGAATAAATGGTCACCGTCGTCGGTATTATTGTGTTAAAATCATCCCATTGGGTGAGCCAAAACACGGAAAACGCATGATTGTTGATATGACCAGAAAAGAAACTTTTAAACATCACATTTGCAATTAAACCGGAGGCATTGATATAAAAGGTTTTGAAATAATGTCGCTGTGCTATCAATGGTTTCGGGTTTTCTACGGTTGTCGCATTCATCACCGGTACGACGATGATGAACAACAGCATACATACAAAAACACACAATAGTCTCCTTTCGATAGCATAACCTCAAGGAAACCAACGATATCATCATATAAGAAGATTATTTCTTCCTTGTTGCACAAAAATATAGTTTTTAATGAAATAAAATCAAATTTTAATAAAAAAAAGGCGTAATCTTTCAAACAGAGCGTTCCATTCATTCTAGAAAAAATACATCACCATAGGATTTCCCTAATGTATTTTCCCTAATAGCAAATTATTTAAATTACATAACAAATATTTTAACGAACAGAGGAAATCATGTCCAATCACCTGAAAAAGAAATCACTCCTGCTCATCACCGTTCTTCTCATGATGCTTCCCGCATGGTCATCTGCCATCAGCGGTTCCCCGCTTTTCGAAAACACGTTCCCTCAACAAACTAGTCAACAACCCCATATCTACGACCTTCTCATCATCGGACCAAAGATTTTCCACAATGTTCTCCTCCCTCTCGTCCACCATAAGAACCGACTCGGTATACGGACCGTGCTTGTCGACACCGATGAGGTGTACGACCAGATGTTCTGGCAAGGAAGGGATGCGGCAGAGAAAATCAAATACTTCATAAAAGCAGCAATCGAAAAATGGGGAGTACACTATGTGCTGCTGGTCGGTGGTCGCAGCAACCAAGGCTCTGATGAGGAATACTGGGTTCCTGTCCGCTATAGTTCCTTGAACCGCCCCTATGAAGCATTCAATGAGACACATTTCCTCTCTGATCTCTATTTCGCAGATATCTATGAGAGGAACGGTTCGTTCTCAAGCTGGGATGACAACAACAATGGCCTGTTCGGGGAATGGGACATTGGGCAACCTGCGGTGGACCATCCAGATCTCTATCCCGATGTAAGCCTCGGAAGGCTCCCCTGTCTGAATGCACACGAATTACGGATAGTGATTCGAAAAATCATCCTCTATGAGACATTCGGATGTGCTGACTCCTGGTTCAAAACCATGGTCGTCGTCGCAGGGGACACCTACCCGGGACGAACACCGTACTACGATGGTGAGGTCTATACCCAGCAAGGCCTGGACCTGATGCCTGATTTCCGCCCGGTGAAACTCTGGGCTTCTGACAAGACCCTGAAAAACTGGGTCAATGTCGTTTCCGCTATCAACAGAGGCTGTGGATTTCTCTGGATGTCTGGCCATGGGAACCCGAAATCATGGGCGACCCATCCACCAGATGACAACAGCACCTGGATCCATGGGCTTCGCATCCGGAACCTGCCGTTCCTTCACAACCGTCAGAAACTCCCTGTCTGCATCACAGGCAGCGGTTGTTTCAACAACATGTTCAACGTCAGTCTAGGCAATTCGTATTTTGTCTACGGTATACCGACACCATACTGCATCGGCTGGGCGTTGATGATACAACGAGACGGTGGCACCATTGCTACTATCGGTGCGACCGCGTTTAGCTATGAATCCCCTGACATCAACCTTGGGTATGGTGGGATTGAATGGCTGGACCGGCAGTTCTTCGCAGAATATGGCCTCAACAATACCGAAATCCTGGGTGACACCTGGAGCAGCTCGATTACCTCGGTGTTGCGGGCATGTCCCTTTGATTGGTCGGATGGCTCGATCGACGGGTCTGCAATCATAGTTAAAAATATAGAACAATGGTTGCTCTTCGGCGATCCCAGTCTGAAGATAGGAGGATACCGATAATCCACGTCTCCTCTGACCGCACCATATAATATGAGTAGTCGGCCGATTCAGGAATGCTATCTATGGTCCCGGTTCTTCTACTCCAACATTAAAGAATCCTGATGGATCTTCCTGATTATGATATTCCGTAAGAATCCAAGCAGCACTTCTTGTACAAGATGAAATTCTTGCTTCATCAATAATTCCATCCATATACCATCGCTTCGCAGAACTATCACCACTCGCACCAAAACACAACGGTTCAGTACCAACAATTGAGGAACTCAACGAATCCGTAATAACTGTCTTTACTTGTATAGCGGCATTAACATAAATAATAACACCACTCGCAGTACTAGATCCATCATAAGTAAAAGCAACATGGTACCAAGTACCAGGTGTTAAAACAACATCTGTCGTATACACTAATATACGGTTAGCGCCTGCATTATAAAGATTCACGTATAAATGACCCTCATATGTAATAAGAATCCATCCCTTAAAATAATACTTACCGATGACCGTCCGTTCTCCTGCACTTCCAACATCATCAAGATAAATCCATGCTGAAGCCCCAAAATGATTAGCCCGTTCAAAAGCACAGACATTCCCATGGGTTATATAATCATCAGATCCGTCAAAACCATCAGCATTCCCAATCTTTCCCGCAACATCCTGCGCTACACCCCCGTACGGTACCCCATCATTCGAATACATCGTACTGTCAAACAAGGTACCCGTCCGCTCGTTGAAATGCTGCACAAGCATGAAATCAGAATCCCAGACCTTATCGGGACATTGCTGGTCACTCGAATCTGTGTTCCCATAATACAAATAGAACGAGGTATCAACGGTTGAGCTTAATGAACTGACATTCACCCACGCAATCAACCGACCAGACGATTCATCATACTCCTCGATCTCATGATACAACCTGGTCGCAACACCAGCTCCATTCATGAACAAGATATCATCACCATCATCCTGCGCTTTTTCCCGCAGATCCGCATCAGTCATATCAAGCAACACAGGGAAATGCTCCAAGTCACCAGCGACCATCGTATGATCAATCGTCATCATCTTCCGATACATCCAACCTTCCGCGAACGGATCGAACACCATCAATGGTCCTGTCCGGAACCAGAACGCTTCAGAGGTTGGGTTTTCCCCATCTGTCACATTCACAAACCATTGATACTCAGTCATCACAGCAAGACCACTGATTGGAATAGTTATATCTCCCTCACTGACGTCTGAGCCGCCCCCCGAGCCAATAAATGGTGATGTTTCAACTGTGTAACTCATAAGGTCATTCTGTGGGTCGCGAAGATGAAAACTCAAATAATTCTGCGTCTCAGGGACATACCGATCACCATTCATAGGAATCACCTCTGAGACAATAGGGGCAATCGCTTCAGTAGTGAATGTAAATTCTTTCTCAACTGTATCCATCCCATCAGAAACAGATACATGCCAGGTGTATTCCGTTGAACTCTTCAAACCAGAAACGGGAACAGTAAACGTTCCATCTGGTTTCATATTCCCATTCCCACCACCGACATCGGGGTACGTGGTGACACTATAACTCATCAGATCACTATCATAATCACTGATAGAGAACCGAAGCTCCGAAGTTGACAACGGGACATATGCCGCTCCATCCAACGGATACACCGCGGTGATCTCCGGTGGATGGTTCGGTGGATAAAACTCCATGTACTGCGCAG
>DAJP01000112.1:0-2278 GCA_002496355.1 Euryarchaeota archaeon UBA346
CATCCACCCCGCATGCACCAGAAATCTCATGTAAACCAGTTTTCAGAAATGCTGCCGCGTTGCACAACCGGGCGCCATCCATATGCAACAGCATCTGATGTGTATGAGCAAAATCAGCAAGGTGTTGTATCTCCTTTGGACGATACACGGTCCCTCGTTCGGTCGCCTGGGTGATGGAAATCACATGCGGTTGAGCCATATGAGGGTCACCCACACCAATCAGAAAAGGTTCGATCAGGTCAACAGTTAGTTTCCCATCAGGTGTCGGGATGTTCACCAGTTTTGCACCAATATAATTCTCAGGACCGCAACACTCATGGACTGTCAGATGAGCGCTCTCCGCACAAAAAATAGAATGGAATGAGTCAGTCACACTGCGAAGTCCCAGGATGTTTGCCGCGGTTCCATTATACACAAAAAAAACAGCTGATTCTTTGCCAAAAATATCTTTGAGTTTCTGAATCGCCCGTGTGGTATATTCATCATTTCCATAGGCAACGACATACCCGTCGTTGACGTTCTGAAGTGCATAAAGGATCTCAGGGTGTACACCAGAATGATTGTCGCTTCCAAAACCTGTGAATATCGCCATATATGCATCAAGCAGTAATAGTTATAAAAAATCTTCTATCTCAATGATATGGTTAGGTATGAAAAAAAAAGAAAAAAAGAAATAGTAAAAATCAATGAATCTAAGAAGAATTCATTTTTTTACTAAAACCGTTTTGGTCGATGTTGCTGATAACAATCCCTGCAATATACAGGTTTTGTACCATTCGGTACGAACGGAACTTCACATTCTTTCCCACAATCTGCACAGGTCGCTTTATGCATTTCTCGTGGTGCGCCCCCATAACGACCGCGTCCTTCTTCTCTATACATACTTATTACTTCCTAATATTGCGGTTGTATAAACCATGATGTATTTAAACATATACCTCAACGAACCGGAAGTCAAAAACAAGCGAAATCCTTGTTCTTTTAAGGAAAGAATACCCGGTGTATCCCTTTAGTACTCACTAAAAAAAAATCTTTTATCAAGAAAGCAGCCCCGGGCGGATTTGAACCGCCGACGTTGGCTCCAAAGGCCAAAATGTTGCCACTACACCACGGGGCTAGTTGACTCTTACCCGGAATCTTTGATTTTATTTAAGGATATGCATTCTGCAGTCGCAGGTCATTTCAACTGCGTGGCCTTCTGAAGTTTCGCCCAGGAGTCACGCAGCTCAACGGTTCGATTCAGAACCAATGAATTCCCTGTCGTTGTTGGGTCGATGCAGAAATAGCCAAGTCGTTCAAACTGGAAACGATCAAATGGTTTGAGGATTACTATCGTTGGTTCTACCTGACAGCCTCGGAGCACCTCAAGGGAATGAGGGTTGAGGAACTCTTTGAAGTCAGCCTCCTTCTGCCCCGCGGGGTCTGCGACCGTGAAAAGTCGGTCATACAATCGTGTCTCCGCGGGTATCGCATGGGCTGCAGACACCCAGTGGATAGTGGATTTAACTTTTCTACCATCTGGTGCGTATCCTCCTTTTGTGGAAGGATCATAGGTACAATGGAGCTCGACGGGTTTTCCGTCTTTCTTGATAACCTCCTTGCATTTTATGAAATACGCGTAGCGGAGCCGCACCTCCCGACCCGGGGTGAGCCGGTAGTAATCCTTTGGTGGGTTCTCCATGAAATCATCCTGTTCTATGTAGAGGGTCTGCGAAAACGGGATCTTCCGGGACCCCTTTGAAGGATCCTCCGGGTTGTTGACCGCTTCAAGCTCCTCTGTCTGACCTGCAGGGTAGTTATCGAGTATGACTTTGAGTGGACGAAGGACCCCCATGAATCTTGATGAAGTCTTGTTGAGGTCCTCCCTGATGTTATGCTCAAGGAACTCAAAATCGACGATGCTGTTGAATTTCGCAACCCCGATCCGTTTACAGAACAACCTGATCGCGGACGGGGAATATCCCCGACGACGCATCCCGCTGATGGTCGGCAGACGAGGATCATCCCAACCACAAACATAGTTGCCTTCGACCAATTGAAGCAGCAGTCGTTTACTCATGACTGTGTAGGTCAGGTTCAACCGAGCGAACTCGATCTGCTGCGGATGATACACCCCCAGGGCATCCAGGAACCAATCGTACAAGGGTCGATGGTTCTCAAACTCAAGCGTACAGATAGAATGGGTGATACCTTCGATGGAGTCCTCCAGACCATGCGCCCAATCGTACATCGGGTAAATACACCAAGCATCACCGGACCGATGATGGCTCGCATGAAG
>DAJP01000112.1:2620-3086 GCA_002496355.1 Euryarchaeota archaeon UBA346
GCGAATTCCCCTGCCTTCATCCGCTGGAACAAATCAATGTTCTCTTCGACAGGTCGATCACGATACGGGCTGTTCTTCCCGGGTTTTGTGAGATTACCTCGATATTCGGTGATCTGATCTGCCGGGAGATCATCGACATACGCTTTTCCCTTTTTCACCAACTGCAGGGCATACTCATACATCTGGGGAAAATAATCTGATGCGAAGAACAAGCGATCCTCCCAGTCGAACCCAAGCCATTTGACGTTATCGATGATGGACTGGACATACTCCTGTTCCTCTTTGGCCGGGTTCGTATCATCGAACCGGAGGTTACAGAGGCCTTTGTATTCTTCAGCGATCCCGAAGTTCAAGCAGATGGATTTCGCATGGCCGATGTGCAAGTACCCGTTCGGTTCAGGGGGAAACCTGGTATGCACCCGACCGTTGTACTTGTTTGTCTTGTTGTCCTCATCGATGATTTCCC
>DAJP01000112.1:3400-6180 GCA_002496355.1 Euryarchaeota archaeon UBA346
TGACAGCCCCGACCAGATTCGAACTGGTGTCTAGAGATCCAGAGTCTCTTGTGCTAACCGCTGCACTACGGGGCTAGGCGGTTGTTTTGTCTAACCAGAAGTGAAAACGTTTCATATATAACTTTTCATCCTTCCAAGCTTTTTGAAGATAGAAGGAGAGGGTTTTTTCTATCTTTTTAACAAAATTTAGGCGGCAGTGTATTTTTGTACAAAAAAACCAAAAGAAGTCTTATATGAAATGTCCCTCATAGGTAGTATCAGGGGAAAGACCATGAAGAAGAACCATCTTGGAAAAAAACTAATTTGTGTTATCCTCATCACTGTTTTTCTCAGTGGTGTAGGCCAGGCTGCTGTCACCTCAAACGGTACCAGACCACTCTCTCGGTCTGTTGATTGGACCATTATGGTGTACCTTGTCGGAGACAACAATCTTTCCGCTGCTCAGGGTCAAGTGCTGCAGAACATCAGACAAGTTGGATCGTCAAATCAGGTCGCCATCGCCTTGCTCATCGATCAGAACACCGCTTCTGACACCAAGCTGTATTATCTCAATGGGACGACGCTGGTGCAGCAGACATGGCCGGCTGAATCAAGCATGGATGATCCTGCCACGATTGTTCAATATGTCACCAAGGTGAAATCCGAGGTGCCTGCAGATCATTATGCGTTGTTTATCTCGAGTAACAAGGGGTGTGGGTGGCAAGGTGTCTGCTGGGATGAGCATGGGCGTGGTCAGATGATCACTATGCCTGAGCTTTTGGATGCATTGAACCAGATCACCAGCGATGGGACAAACAAACTTGATATCCTTGGGATCGAGACTTGCATGACCGGGAACATGGAGGTGGCGTATCAATTGAATGCGTGCGTTCGTTTCTTCGTCGCGTACCCGGAATGCGGTATGCTGTATGATTGGCCGTACGTTCCAGCGTTTACCGATCTGAAGAATGATCCAAGCATGACACCCAGTGAGTTTTGTATTGATATGGTGGGTCATTTCGTCCCGCATGATTACACGCAGGACCGGATGAAAACAACGATGGCAGCGACCAATCTGAGCTATTTACCAAGTCTTGGGACATCGATCGATGAGTTAGCGGTCTACTTCCTTGACCACCTTGATGAGTATAAGACTCAGATCACCACCGCCCTTGAGAGCGCACGGGTGTACGCCAGGCTGTGGTACATTGATTATTACATTGATTTTTATGACTTTTTGGATCTGTGCACAATCAGCGACTCTGAGTTTAGTAATATTCGGAACACGATTCAAGCAACGATGGATACCGCGGTCATCGCCAATACTCATCTGCCGGATGACCCTGCTCATGGATTGAGCATCTACTTCCCGCGTCGGGCTGGGGATTACAATGACAGTCTGCGGTACGAGATATTGCCATCACCGTATGAGGCGACGAATTTTGCTATCAGTACCCAGTGGGATGAATTTCTCAGGGAATATCTTGGTATCGTGAATAACTCCGCTCCAGAAAAACCAAGCATCACCGGGCCCGCCAAAGGAAAGCCAGGAGTGTCGTACGAGTATACTCTTACGGCGATCGACCCGGAGGACCAGCTGGTGTCGTATTTCATCGACTGGGGTGATGGGACTTCCGCTGGATGGCTTGGACCGTATGATTCTGGAACACCGGTCATCGTCAATCATACCTGGGATGTGAAACAGACGTTCACCGTGAAAGCCAAAGCAAAGGATGTAATGGGTGCAGAGAGCGAATGGGCGACCCTTGCAGTCAAGATCCCGTTTCTTCTGGGGAAATCACGGATCTGGCTTGTTGGTTCCATCACGAGTCTTGATAAGTCCGCTTCTATTGGTTTCCGGTTCCTACCTCTCAAGGTCCTGGAGATTAGCGCGATTGTCGGACAGGATAGGACGACACAGATCCTGACTGAGACCTATGGGGAATACCCCTGCTGCGGTTTTCTGCCGTATAGTGATTTCAGGGGGATTGTCACACAACGGTTCCTGTTCGGTGTTTGGGTCATCCCCGCGTAGATTCCCCTATCTTTTTTTTTTTTAGTTTTTTAAAATCGTTTCTGAAGAAATATCATTGTTCGGAGTTCTTATACTAAATATAGTATTAGTTTGTATAAAATAGTAATGAGTAAGAGAAAAAAAAGGGGAAGGGGTGAAGGGATGAAGAGAAGGTGTTAGGAGGCGGGCATCGGATATGATTTGGAATATCTGACTTGCAGAATCTTTTTCGAAGAGCGATAGGGGATAGGAAATACGTACATAATTATGGGAGGTATGGTATTTCCGTATTCTGCAGGTCTTGATGTCGCCTCTGGAAGTATTATAAGGAGGCTTCCTCCATGTTCCTTCACCACTAGTGTCGTTATTATGTCTGAATCGTGATGCGGGGGAGTTAAGTGATGTGTGTCTGCGGCGAGGAGTACACCCTTTGTATCTTTGGGCAACAACCCTTCGCTGTGATTGAATGATCGGTTCTCCATTGTAACCCCTATTTTTTTGTCTGTTCCTATGATAATTATATGAGGCCGTGGTTACATATTAAATTATTCTTGATTTTCTCTGACAAAACTAAAGGATTTCTATGATAAAATGATGATTTGCACAAATATTTTTGTTTCTCGATCTTTTGAGATGAAGAGAGACGAGACGTTCCTTCTGTTACTTTTTCCAAAGGATAAAGAACGGTACAAAAAAAAAGAAAAGGAGATTATTGGACGTTGACAGTCACGGTGAACGTCTGGCAGACATCCTGTTCCCCGAACGGGCGTTGACAGCGCAGCTCAAT
>DAJP01000127.1 GCA_002496355.1 Euryarchaeota archaeon UBA346
GATATTTATAAATAATGAGTGGAAACCATCTGAAGGTAAATTACATATATTTTATAGTAATCTTTTTCAATACGATTTCCTATGTAACCCAAATTCATCCGGGAGTATCTCTATGAAGCATCAGATCATCTTCATTATTATTGGTGTTTTTCTTCTCAGTTCTCCTTTACTTCCCGTGACACTGGGAGTTCCAGCAGGGAGTATCTCTGAAGGAAAAATCGCTCTTGATTATCGAAACGTCACTGTGTACGCACCTGCTGTCTCTGAATTAGGAACCGGGTACGTTGGAGTGATTTCAACGATCACTGTCACCGTCCAGGGTAATGGGAGCGGACGTGTGTTCGTCGATACCCTCCCTCTCACGGATGTCGATATGCAAGGCTCAGCCCGGCTCGCTGTGAAAGTAGCGACCGCATTGGTCAGCTCCGATTCACGACCACACCTCGATCCACAGACCTATGACTATTTCTTTGTCGTTCGCACAACCTCTCCGATGATTGGTGGTCCTTCTGCAGGAGCGATGATGACGATCGCAGTGATTTCGCTTTTAGAAAACTGGACGCTTGACAATAATACGGTGATGACCGGGATGATTAATCCAGATGGCAGCATTGGTCCTATTGGGGGGATCCCGTATAAAATTGACGCAGCTCATAGCGTGGGGGCGACCCGGTTTTTAATACCAAAGGGACAAACGACTTACACAGAGATGGTCACCGAGTATCAGAACATCAATGGGGTCATCTGGCAGAATACCTATCCGGTCACCCGGAACGTGAGTGAGTACGCCCACACGAATTACGGCATGGAGGTCTTTGAAGTTGAAGATATCAACGACGCCCTGCTCTATTTCACAGGGTGGAATTTCCCTGTCGAGGAATCTCCTGATAAGATCACGACCGAGGATTACATCAGTGCGATGAAACCCTTGGCAACCAGTCTTTTAGATGAAGCCCAGGACTCCTATGAAAATGCCAGTGATCTGTTCAACACGACAACGATACCAAATCGATACCCCAATTACTATCGGAATCAGGTCACTGATTTTCTGAACACAGCGTCTGATCGTCTCACGGAATCGATTCATTGGTATGATGAAGAGGTGTACTATACTAGTACCAGTAAATCATTCCAATCCCTCATAGACAGCCATTTTGTCTCCTACATCTGTCATTATTTTTCCTCAGAGGACCAAGTGGATTTGGTTCACGACCTCATGAACCAAACCACTCAGAGCTATCACGATAATATGGAATTAGCGAAGAATGCCTCTATTAATGGGATGGTGACATTACAATGTGTCGGTGCAGCGCAACAACGCATCAATGAGGCAGCATCGTATCTTTCTGAGGCAAACACGAGTTTTTTGAACGCTGATTATTTCACCGCGTTATATAACATTGCGTTTGCCAGGGAACGGATTGAAAGCGTCCAATGGTGGCTGAATATATCCACCCCGTTTCATGATTCCGGGGATGTGAATGAAACAATGATTACTACTCTTGCCGAAGAATACCTTGATGATGCACAGCAAGCGATTACTTACTCACAAATTATTATTGACGAGATGGGGCAAACATCGGAATATCTGAGTGATGCCCAGAGTCTCGTTCAGACCGCTCGCAGCGAACAAGAAAACGGATATTCAGCCGCCGCGTTATTCGGTTCGTTCGAAGCCCTCGTCAAAGCAAATCTGGCTTTAGAGCTCGTCGATGGAGTCACCACCGATAAGGTAGAACGTGCAAGAGGACAGGCAAGTGCTAGTATCACAGAAAGCAGGACGATCGGCATCGAACCAGTTCTTGCGGTCAGCTATTACGAATATGGGCAGAGTCTTGCCAATGAATCCTCCCTTGATACCGCGATCGTATATTATCGATACGCTGATTTGATCGCTGGCGCGTTACGGTTCACCACGCCGTATGGGGTCGATTCCTCCCGTTATGTCGGGGTCCCTGAGAAAAACCCGGTAATCTCCTGGGATTTCGGACCGACACGGTACATCGGATTTTTCCTACTCTTTGCATTAATTGGTGGAATCGCCGGGCTCGGGTTTGGGATTTTACTAGCCGGTCTTTTTGGTCCAAAGAATAAAAAAGAACAGATGTTCTCGAAGGATACAGTCCCCCGGAGCATTGAGGATTACAACAAAAAACAAAAATAAGGCATCCTCATATACCTCGTTTTATGGATATCTCAGGGGAACTCGTCAACGACCACATCCTTGTACGAAAACCAAGTGACATCGGAAGACTCTATAATAAAAGCCATATTGGGACACCGCTCCCATCAAATATGTTACGACTGAGTCTTCTCGAGGGTGTGTTCTTACTTGATGAAGGAAAAATGATCTTACATCAAAACAAAAAACAAATAACGTTTCCGGCGCTCCTAAAACAAGCGGTCCAACGCATCCCGGAGTTCGAGACAAAATATCTAGTTTACAGAGATTTGCGAAATCGAGGCCATGCGATTACCCAAGTCGATGATCAAAACACTGTTTCTTTTCGAAAGTTCACACAAAAAAATGAGGATGCCTACTCCAGTGCCATCGCCGCATATTCCGAACGAGATGTCCTTGATATCGAGCTGACAAAACAGCTGATCCGACAATATACTCTAAAAAACAATGCATTATGGTTCGCGTTGGTTGATGAAGAAGGAGACCTTACCTATTACGATGTTTCCAAAGTCGACCTTTCAGGAGATATCTCTGAGCATAAATACCCGCGAGGCACAGCTGTTCTTTTAAAAAATCGTCTGATTGTTTTTGATAAAAAACTCGCTGGTCCGCTGCTACAGAAAGAGTTCTTTGGAAAACCCTTTGGAGAAACACTACAACTGTCGTTTATCGAAGCATTGTATCTCCTTGAGAGAAACATCCTGGAGATCCAAACCATCGATGGAAAAACACTCTCTGAGGAACAATGCGTCCGTCAGATGCAGAAACTTCAACCAGATATAGTACAACGGCTCATCGTGTTTAAGGATCTCAAGAAACGAGGGTTACTTGTGAAAACCGGTTTTAAATTTGGTGCTCATTTCCGGGCGTATTCAAAACAACCGGAGGCAACACACGCCGAGTACCTGATTCACGTCATTGAAAAAAACTTTACGAGCGTCTGGGCAGAGGTAAGCCGAGCTGTCCGTCTCGCACACTCTGTGAATAAGGAATTTATTTTCGCTTGTATTGATGGAACCATGATTGATTACATCAGACTTGGCCGACTCCGTCCATAAATTTTCATAATGTATTTATACTTCGTCAGCTATTCGCCCAATTCCTTATTTGAGGGAGGAGATTATTATGCTTCAGATCCGGTGGCATGGCCATTCCTGCTTCGAAATAACAAATGATGAAACGATCGTGACCGATCCTCATGATGGACGGTCGATCGGGATACCCGCTCCAACTGTCACAGCAGATATTATTTTAGTATCACATAACCACTATGATCATAACAGTGTGAAAACTGTTCAAAAAGAAACTTCTAAAGTAATCACCGATGAGAGGAAACGAACCATTGGTAATATTCAGATTATGGGCATCCCTGCGTTTCATGACGCATCAAATGGTGAACGGCGTGGAACTATGATTCTTTATAAATTCATCTCTGACGATGTCACGTTCTGCCATCTCGGCGACCTTGGTCATGAGCTTGATGAAAAGACGATTCAGCAAATTGGCAAAATCGATATCCTGTTCATCCCAGTTGGTGGGAACTATACTATTGATGCAGAGCAAGCATGGCGAGTGGTGAAAGCGTTGAAGCCAAAGATAACGATCCCGATGCATTATCGGATAGAAGGATTGTCCATCCCGGTTGCAGGGGTCGACTCGTTTTTAGAGAAAAACAAATATAAGATTCTGAAGGTAGGCAACGAAATTGACATTGAAAAAGACGAGTTGCCGAAAGAGCCAGAAATCTGGGTTTTCACGTTATAGATTTTTTGTGAAACACTTCTTTATTGATGCAATTTGGTGGGATGCCGCCTTTCAATCCTATGATCATGTTTTCAGCAGCCATGAGCGCCATTTTTGTTCGTGTCTCGATAGTACCTGACCCGACATGTGGTTGGAGGACGACGTTATCTAATCGCTTGAGTTCTTCAGATATCTCTGGCTCCTTTTCATACACATCGAGACCCGCTCCAAAAATCCACTGCTCTGACAATGCTCTGGTTAAGGCTTTTTCATTGATGATCGGTCCGCGTGCGGTGTTGATGAGAACCGCTGTTTTCTTCATCAAGCGAAGTTCTTTTTCATCGATCAGATGAAATGTCTCCTTTGTCAAGGGAACATGGATCGATATGAAATCTGATTCTTTGAGTAATGTAATGAGCGGCACTCTTCTTGCACCAAGCTGCTGTTCCAGCTGTTCGTTTCGCTGTTCATCCGTATATAGAACATTCATGTGAAATCCTTTGCTTTTCAGCGCGAATGCTGTTCCGATGCGTCCAGTACCAATCACTCCTAAGGTTTTCTGAGAAACATCCTGACCAAGCATGAGCATCGGTGCCCAGCCTTTGAAGTTTCCAGTTCGGGTAAATGTATCCCCTTCGACGATCCGTCGTGTCACTGAAAATAACAATGCCCAGGCAAGTTCCGCGGTAGTCTCCGTGAGCACTCCAGGAGTATTGCTCACCGGTATCCCTCGCTTGGTTGCGGCAGCAATATCAATATTGTCATATCCCACCGCGTACGAGGCAATCATCTTCAGAGAAGGTTCCGCATAGATCACGTCTTTGTCAATCGGGTCTGTCAACAGACACAACAAACCATCTTTATCTTTGATTCCTTTGATGATTTCTTCTTTGGTTAGTACTCGGTCAGAGAGATTCATGTCAATAGTGAATTCCTTTTTTAATGCATCAAGCCCTGGTTGAGGTATCTGCCTGGTTACAAAAATCTTCATTGGTTCTCAGATGCTCCGTTCCTGATACGACGTTCGTTATTTAGAGGTTTCCTAAAAACATGATCTCAACTAGACAAATAAAAGAAAGGTGTGTTTTTACTAACGAGAGATTATTGTGTCTTTTGCTTCACGAGATCATCATAGGAATAGAAATGCAAGTTTCCCTCAGTATCAAGGTCTGCTTCTCGATTGAACACCCATTGTTTGGTTGTCTTTATCGCGGGTTGAGCATAAATTCGAATTTCTCTATGATCAGGATTTAACTCGTTACTGATACATCTATAGACGGACCAATTCACTTTTATAGGGTCGATTGGTGAGTAATCCCCAATGATTTTTTTGAATTGCTCGGTCAGGTTCTCGTCATAGGTAAAATTTGTAACCCTGAATTCACTTCCTACGAGTGTTTCTCCGGTTCCTGCTTCATAGTATGGTTCTTCAATGAGATTGGAGTTATACTGGAAATACCCTACAAACATCAATCCCCAATCGTTTTGATCATACGGTGGACCGTTGCTGCCATGAGATAAGTCAAATGTCTTTGGGTTATTCGCATAAAGATAATTCAGCACACTATGATACTGGCCCCAGGTGGATTTATACTGTTTATTTGGCAGAATAAAGACACCATAGCTGGTGTTATCGATTCCTCCAAAGTTACAATTATCAGCATCAATACTGCAACTGTGTGCCATCTCATGTAAGATGAGCTGGCCCAGTCCGACGATTCTCCCCCGTTTTGTTGGTACCTTTCCTGACAGGACATAATCAAATATCATCTTTATTGGATGAATTCCGGTTGCCGTTGCCAACACTGTAGTATCATAGACATTGTTTTTTGAAGGGTGTTGGAATCCTCCTCCATGGGAGAGCACTAAATAGCGGAAGATCCCTTTTCGTTCATCAGGGAAATAATTATTGTAATATTGTAATACCATCCCGGAGTCTTGTGAAATTTTTGCGATGTGGGGGAGTTCTTGTCCACCACCATTTGGAGGGCTATTTGGCCATCCGTCATCCATTAAAAGTTTAATATTGTGCTCTGCGAATCTTTCTATCAAGCCTTCTTTTGTTGCTTCAAAGAAATAATGGGGTGGGTCGTTAAAGCCACCACTGCCCATGTAATCGACTTCATAATAGACATTCTGGATGAACGGGTTGGCAAACCATTTTTCCATTTTATATTCTTCGAGGTTATCGATACCATCGAGATCTGGGTCGAGGTTGTTATGATCATCCCAGGTAAACGGATCGTATCCCCATTTCCATTCCCATGTGGTAGGTATCCCATCACCATCAGGATCAAGTTTTGAATCATCCACGGTTGGGTCGGTCCCCAGGATGTTCACCTCAGTCCAATAGGGGATGAAATCACCATCGTTATCGATTTGATAAATATTAAACCAAATCTCGTACGTTTCTCCTAAATAATACCCGTAGCCATCATAATCCATGTAGGAATCCTGCCCTGACCAGCGTCCTGTTTTAAAATCATAGATGACGGAAACGGTATCCGCCTCCACATATTGTGATTTCCGACCGAGCAACCCTGAGCTTTTTTTCTCCATGATTGTCAGGCTAATAGTCGAGGTTTCTTGTTCCTCGGGGACATCCTTCATTATTTTGTTTTCCTCAAACATAGTGTCCCAAGCATTGAAGAATACTTCTGTGGTCCTCCCGTGCTGTGTAACATCCTTACTGACATATTCTAATCCATCCATGTTACTAACGAAATAAAAATTTGGTTTATTCTCCCAAGAGTTCCCTGGTTTCAAAAGTTTGTCAATGATGCCCCTATTTCTCATCCGTAATATCTCAAGGACCACACCTTGGTTCTCTAAAGGGCTAATTCGGTCGTCTATTGTGATTGTTGTTTGTTGAGGGGGAGTTTCTTTCTCTGTAAGGTAGTACTCGATATATACATAAGTCCCAGAAACAAGTAAACAAGCGACAACAAGTAGCGAGACTCCTATCATTATTTTTTGTTTCCGTCTAACGTACATGATGGTATGCCTCCGGTATGGAGTAATATAGTAAAGGTATTAATAATATAGGTTACAATTTATATAAACTTATTGGTATTCAAAAGAGGTTTTTCGCATTCTATCTGATATTCCTATTTAATCCTCCTGTTTTTTATGGGGACGGGGTTTAATGAATGAATCAACTCAAAAAGAATCCTGTTCATTGAAACATCAATTTTCCGTTCCCTCCCTATTCTCATCAGTGTTCCATTGATCGAATCGATCTCTGTTTTTTTCCCCTGTTGGATACTCTGGAGCATCGAGGAGGAGTTTTGAGCGGTCTCCTGGATAACTTCTTTTGTTTTTCGTATCATCTCCGTTGGTGAAACCTGGATTCCTTTTAAAGATGCGATCCTACATGATTCAATACAGATCAATTCGACCGTCTTTTCTAACAGGGGATTTTCCAACAGATATCCATTTTTACAACCGAAAAATGCTGTCAACGGATTTATACTTGAGTTGATAATAGCTTTTCTCCAGAT
>DAJP01000050.1:0-1496 GCA_002496355.1 Euryarchaeota archaeon UBA346
AGACGCACTGTACCTGCTGCATAAACACCTCGAACTGAAAGGCGACCAGGAGATCCATGTCAGAAATCTGATAAAAAACCATTACCCGCAGCTGCTCCCAAAATATGACGAATTATACGAAAACGACTATCAACCACAGGAAACCTATCTTGAAGAGATCTACACGCTTCTTCAACAGTACTGTAAAAAATACAATATCTCAGATACCATCCCACTCTGAACAAAAAAAAAAAAAATGTTTCGAAGAATTTTATCGTTTCTTTTTTTGTTTAATCATCCGATCAATCAGAGCCTTATCCTCGTTTTCTTGAGCGTTTTGTTCACGAGTCATTTGTTTTTTTCGCTTTAAAATCTCATCAATTTTTTTCTCGTCTGCCTGAATGAATACTTTCTCATCCGGCTCTCTGTCACGTGATTGAGGTTCCGTTACCTCCTCCGCTTCCTCAAGTCCCATGTTGTTTGGTAGAGGAGCGATGCGTATCTCAGATGATCGATGTGAATAATCAGTCCGTTCTACCTCCAAGGGAGGTTCCTCCTCTTGTGGTGTTTCTTCTTTTACGGGCACATGGCTTGTGCTTCCTCCAATTGTCTGAAAAGCCTCTGTGATAAAATCAAGTTCATCGCAGGTGGGACACCAGTTTATCAATTCGTTTTCTTGGTGGAAATTCGGAGCGTTTCTATCAAACTGAACAGTTAACAAAAGTCCTTTTGTGTCAAGATCTTTTTGGATTTCCAATGAAATAAAGATATTCTCGTTTCTCTTCATAGTGCATCCATCCGGTTAAACAAAAAGTCATATCTTCTAGGGGAATTTATACTTTTCTTTTTCTTAAAGAGGATCTACCATAGACCCTGAAAAAAAGAATAATTATTATAGATATTTTACGATATCTTCTTATAGGTAAACTAGGCTTACAAACATGGATGAGGAGACTATAACATGAAAAAAATAATGGTCGTCGACAACGAACCAGATATCGTTGATCTTACTAGGACTGTTCTTGAGCTTGGTGGATACACTGTTGTGCCATCCTACAGTGGAGAAGAAGCGTTACGTCGACTTGAGAAGGAGAAAGTCGATTTGGTACTTCTTGATATCATGATGCCGGGGATGAGTGGGTGGGATGTCTTCAATCGGATTAAAAAGAAAAACAAGGACATCAAGGTTGCATTCATGAGCGTCCTGGATATCTCCGATAAACGCAAACAGGTCTTACTTGAGGAAGGATTAGCAGATTACATCATGAAACCCTTTGACAAAGAAACACTGTTACAACGAGTTGATAAAATATTAAAAGTTGAATAACATATTAGAAAATTTAATCGATAATGGGATGCAAAAAAGATAAAAAATCCTCCTAGGAAAAGAAATCATGCACAGGGAACCCGAGATAGTAAAAATTTTACGGGAAGAAGAACGACAGAGAAATTCACAGAAAAACGCAGGCTCTGACAATGAAACGCTCGTAAAATCTCACGATGAATCAACTCATGAG
>DAJP01000050.1:1809-60930 GCA_002496355.1 Euryarchaeota archaeon UBA346
GAACAGATTTATCGGACGACCTTTGAGGTTTGTCCTGTTGCGATTCTCATCCTTGACACACAACAACGGATCGTCTCCTGGAACACCTACACGGAATCTTTTTTAAACAAAACAAAAGACCAGCTATCGGGACAAAAAATCAGAACCCTGCACACACCAGAGGAATGGGTGAAAATCAAACAGAAACTCGATGCCCAAAAAGAATCTGAACATCGCATAGAAACAAAAATTCTCATAAACAATACCACACCAGTTGATGTCACAATCCTGTCTTTGTCACTCAAGGATAGTAGCGGAAAAGACCTCGGTTCTTTATACATAATTAAAAACATCATTAAACAAGTTCGACTCGAACACCAGTTCGATTCCCTCATTCAATATACCGATGATGACATCTCCTTGTTAGACACCAATTGCCAGTATCTCATGGTCAATCATCAGCTCTTATCAAACCTCGGACGATCCCGTGATGAGGTACTAGGAAAAACATTTTCTGATTTCCATTCCTATGAAGAAACCAAGGATTTTACGCAGAAACTCAGCCGGGTCGTTGATACCGGGACGCCCCTGAAGGATGTTCAGTGGATCAACCACCGATGGTATCTACGAACATTCAACCCAGTCAAGGATCAAACAACGGCTCAGACAACCTCGGTTCTCGTCATTTCAACTGAAATTACTGACAAAAAAATAACCGAGGAGCTCGTCGTAGAAAAAGAAAAAAAATATCGAGCGTTGTTCGACATCGCACCACAAACCACCATGCTTATTGATACAAACGGTACCATCATCGATGTCAATGAACGGATCACGGAGTGGATCGGGTACTCCTCAGATGAAATCCTGCAGAAAAATCTTTTTGACTTATCCATGTTCACAAACGAATCAAGAAAATCACTGAAAAAGATAGTTTCAAAGAGATACACAAACAAGAAGATCCCCGCCTTCCAAATCGAAGCACGCACAAAACATGGGGAAAAACGCACTGGAGTGGTCACTGCGACGCCCTTGCGGGATGAGCCGGGCGAGGGGAACACTTACTTGGTTATCATCTCAGATGCACCAAAACAGAGACACCGAGATGACGTCCTCCGAATTAAAGACAAAACCATAGCACTCTCAAACATCAGCACTGATGAACGAGAAAAAAGATTCCAAGTGGTGCTGGAAAACTCCCTTGACATGATCTACCAGCTGAATCTCAAGAAAGAGACCTATGACTATATCAGTCCTTCCTCAGTAAAAATCATCGGATACACTTCTGAAGAGTTAATGTCTTTCACCCTGAAAAACATCACTGAGTACATCCATCCGGATGATATTGCCCAATGGAGCCAGCATATTCAGATGATCACAAACCATCATCAAAAAAACAACACGATTCAATCGATCGAATATCGCTTTAAACATAAATCACGAGGATACCGCTGGATCCGTGATACCTGTACGGTGCTCTTCGACCAAGAAAATGAACCTACCTCAATCATTGGTACGATAGAAGATATCACCGATCGTAGAAAAGTCTGGGAAGAACTCGTCAAATCCGAAGAGAAATATCGTATCCTTGCAGAAACATCCGCAGATGGTGTGTTTACCACAGACTCGCTAGGAAGGCTTACCTATGTGAATCCATCGTTTGAAAAATTATGCGGACGACGAAAGAGCCAGATCCTTGCCACACCCTTCAGGAATTACCTGCTGGAAGATTCTATCTACTTCTTCCAACAAATCTTCATTGATGTCCGAAAGAAGAACGATAAAATAGAAAACGTCGAATTAGAACTCGTCTCTGGAACTGGTGATATCACTCCTATAGAGGCGAACATCGCACCATTGACCAAACAAACAGAATTTGGTGGTGTCATCTGCACCGTTCGAGACATCACCCAACGCAGAGAAATCGAGGATGAATTGAAGAAAAACGAGCGATTGAAAACAGAGTTTATGAACATCGCTGCTCATGAATTACGATCCCCGGTCACACCCATCAAAGGATACCTGGACCTCATCATCCATGACAATGAAAGCAATCAGAAAATAAAGAATTGGGCAAAAATCAGTCTCCGGAACGCAGAGCGCTTGCTCAAACTCGTCAACGACATCTTAGATGTCGCACGCCTAGACAGCGATACCATGCGATTCGATATGGAGAAAATAGATCTGGTCGAATTCCTCAATGAAATCGTCGAGGACATGCGGCCAGCAATCGTGAATAAAAAACTTGAATTTCATGTGAATGTTCCCTCGCCTCTCCCTCACATTATCGGTGATAAGAACCGCTTGTCACAAGTAATGAAGAACCTCATCGGCAATTCCCTGAAATTCACTGATTGCGGATACATCGGCTTAACGGTTGAGAAGAAAGACAATCACGTTCTCATTGCGGTCGAGGACACCGGAATCGGGATATCAAAAGATGAGATCCGTAAAATTTTCACAAAATTCTACCAGGCATACACCGGTGAAGACAGAAACAACGAAGGCACCGGTCTAGGCTTGTTCATATCAAAAGAAATAGTAAAAAAACATAACGGAGAAATCTGGGCTGAAAGTGAAATCGGCAAAGGAAGCCGATTCATCATCCAGATCCCGTATGTCTACAAAATGATTGTAGATTTCAAAACCTGAGGAACTATGACCGAAATAAAAAACTCAGAAGTCATTGGTGGCATCTTACGTACCTTATACATGGTCGCAAGCAGACGAACATCACAGACCTTCGCTGCGACCGTCATCGGCGCAATCATAAAAACCCTTGAACAAAACTATGATTTTTTGCGGTATATTAACATTGAAAACCCCGAGTACACCAATTCGGAGATCGTCATCAACATCTCCAACGAAATTGACACGGTTGAGCCAACAAGAATTGGTACCGCTGTCGAGGCGATCATCAGAATCGTCTACATGGATCTGGTCGGAAAAACAGGGTTATTCTTCATGAAAGAGTTAAAACAGCAGGCAGGGGACCAAATTATCTCAGAGCTACGAAACTATGGTGTCAACCTTGCCCTCCTCCAAACCGAACAACGCTACATGCATCGACAACATCGAAAGAAAAAACAACAGGCACAGATCAAGAGGATGGGTGAAGGTGAACACCGTGATGATGTCAGCCTATTGGGGTATAGTTGGAAAAACGTCGGGTCCTGGAAATATGATCCCTTGCAGAAAACCTGTGTACTCTACAGCAAAGAAGGAAAAGAACTGGACCGGCTCAATCTTGATACCATCATTGAAAGTTATGTCACGAACCTTACTGATGAATACGAGGATCCCTCGAGTGAATATGAGGAAGAAGTCCTGCTCACCGAAAAGGAAATCGAACTGCTTCGGATGCTCCATACCCGGGATATGGATGCTGAGCTTGCCTCTGTGGTCCTGCACGTCTCAAAGATTGAATTCGAGAATATTGTAAAAAAATTACTGCAAAACGAGCTGCTTCATTATGTCTCCTATAATGAGATAGAGTTGACCGAGGAGGGCATCCGTTTTCTCTCTGAAACGGAAAATGCAATACAACAAAGCACTTGATCACGAGTGTTTTCCTTTCGTCAGGTTAAAAATAAAAAACTCCATTTGTCCGCTCGTCGCACTGTTCCCATCTTGGTCGTACACCTTTGTTTCAAGGGTATGTTTCATAAATGCTTGTTCGTTCCACTGCCAAAACACTGGAAATGAGGACACCTCGTCTTTCAATGTTCCATCGACATAGAATTCTGCTTTGCTAAGATTCTCATGAGGGATCTTTATACTCACTGGTCCGACGATCACTGATTTGAAGAAGGGGAGTATCTTCTTATTCTGGATGTAGATGAAACCATCGATTGAGACGTTTTTTACCCTAAAAAGAATCAACAAGCCTCCGATTCCTCCTAGCAACACCCCCACAAAAATCGCAAGCCCAAATGTCTCTAATAAACTCTTTTGTGGCGGGGGAAGATAGGAAAAGTAAAGATAAATGACCGATGATGAAAGCGATCCTTTCCCTTGCAACGCCTGCGCATCAATATCAAAGGTGTAGGTCCCATTTTCAAGATACCCTGGCGGTGTGTAAAAATAGCTTTTCTCATCGAGCTGGATGAGCTGGGATGCGGCATCCACCGGACCGAAGGTTGCAGACAGGATCGTCACCGGTACATTATAAATGATTTTTATGGAAGGGTGATCACTGTTGATGATCCCCCCATCAGTTGGTGTAAACGTTGCAGCTACCACTGGAAATATATTGTAAAATGAAAACTGATAGGTGACCTCTGGGTCATCAAAGACATAGATTTTGTCATTTTCCCTCCAGAATTTATCCATGGATATTGTTCTGCCCACCGTCGTGATGATAAGCTCTGCATCAGGGTATTGATCATTGATTTCAAAATAAATCCAATGACCTTTGCTGACCGAGACAAACACCTGTGCTTGTTCGTTGACCACATCCACGATCTTGTCCTGTATGATACCAATGCTATAGGAGATCGGGTAAATAAGATCCGTCGTCGTGTTCCAGAAAAACTCTGGGATAGCATCGGAGTCAATAGAGATAAGGAACAGGATATTGTTGTTGAAATTCACTGGCTGACCATGAACCGCGGTGAGGTGATGACCTGGGTCGACGAATGTATCTGCGATACCGTTGCCATCCGTGTCATAGCAAAAAAACTGCTCGGTGAGCTCCATCTGATATCTCATATTAATGTAGTTCAGTTGGTCCGCAGGGACCAGATGCTTATCGAGAGAAATGATCGTGACGTTCGTACTGCTTCTCCCAGTTAATCCTTGATCATCGGTGACTGTTAATGTTGCTTTATAGGTCCCGTTCGAATGATACACATGCGAAATGATGCTACCATTCCCCGTCGTTCCATCACCGAAATCCCAGAGATACTGGGAAATCGAGCCATCAAGATCAAAGCTCCTGGATCCATTAAACAAGAGGTCCTCCAGCACATAACCCTGGTAGGGTCCCCCACAATACGAGAATGGGTTTTTCGAGTTATTGGTATTGCCTGCGATATCGGTCGCGTTGATAATACAATAGACCCTACCTGGTTTTTCCTCGATGAGGATCACTTTTTCATAGTAATTATTGCCCTTTTGGTCCATCGTACTTTTCATTCTGTTACTCCCGTTAAACCAATATTCTAGAGAAACAGTTGATACGATAGAATCATCGGTGATTGTCGCTCCAAATGTATAGCTATTGGGTAAATCCGAAAAGGAGGACCCATATCGGCTGATCCGTATCACCGGTCGTTCGGTGTCGACGATTTTGACTTTTTTGTTCTCGGTGACCGCGTGATTACCCCACGTGTCACACACATAGAAATGATACGTGAGATTCTGAATACTATGGGCAAGGAGAATTGTACCAACAAAATAATTACCTCGTGACAGGACCATTGTCGAATTGTTCCCTGATGTCCCATGGCTCCAAACCACATAGACCTTTAGGTCCGCTGCGGTAGCCTCAGAGGATGTCACTGTCGTGTTAAAGGTAAACGTTTTTGAGGGTTTACCGGTCGATGGTGAATTATCCTTTATAGTAGGTGGATTACCTGGTCGGATTGTAAAACTCTGATTGAGGGAATGATTCCAATTCCGAGGGTCCTTTGCAACAACGAAAAATGTGAAGTTCCCGGTTGGTGAAAATTTTTTGTTACAAAAATATGTATCCCCTGTTTTATTTTGGGTGATACTGAAATTCGAGAATTGTCCTGTGGGTGAAATGACGTTGAGATAGACTTCCTTTATCTTTGTGTTGTCTATGATGACAACAGAGAGGTTCGTTGTTTTTCCCACCGTCTGTATTAAGGGTGATACCTGTGGTGTTCCAAACTGTGGAGGGAGCGTATCAAGGAGTGGTCCTCCATCAAGATTCAATGCATAGATGGAGTAGGGTGCATCTGCGATTCCGTCCAGGTCAGCATCTACTGCACCTTCACTTGTTTCATCGAAGTCATCCCAATAATTCCCGCAGATGGTTGTCCCCTGGATGATGTTGATTCCGTTTGTCTCTTGGATGTTCCATTGGTTGCGCTCGATGCTCTTATCCAATGCATTATGAAGGTTGTCAGAAAAATAGTTGTTGTAAATCATATTATCTTTAGTAAAAAAATCCAGGTACATCCCATATTGGTCGTTTGAGCAGATTTGATTGTTTCGTATGACATCATTGGTTGAGTTATACATCCTGACCCCTGAGAGGGTGTTGTCATGGATGATATTATCGTAGACGGTGTTGTTATCATCAGCGGAGAGGTAGACGCCGTCTTTTTTGTTGTATGTTATGGTATTATCGTTGATGTTGTTCGTCGATCCGATGATCATTAAACCATAATTGATATTTCCACTCACGATATTGTTGTTTATATTAAAGTTCATACTGCAGTTTTCCAGGACAATCCCTGAGTTATTATTATGGTATACACTATTGAACACAATGGTCTGATAATCACTATAATCATTGAGATAGATCCCATGGTTGCCATTATCCGAAACGTTGTTCATTCGTATGATGTTGTTCTGGCAGGTGCTGTTTAGGAAGATACCGCTTTGGTTGTTGTTTTGAATGTCGTTGTTATAGATGTTGATCCCATCGGATGCATAGAGGTACACGCCGTTTTCGTTCCCCGTTACGGTATTAAAACTGATATTTGCGTTATTGTGTGATTGGTACAGTCGGATTCCATCGCCAGCGTTGTTCCTGATGATGTTATCATAGATTAGATGGTTATCCGTGTAATACAGATGAATCCCGTTGTATCCGGAAGAGATGATATTATCGGTGATAATGGAGTTCTCACCATTGACTTGGATGATGCTGGTGCCTTCTAGGGGATTGGTGTTTGTTATCGTGAAATGACTGATATTGACGTTATCCGCATTCACCGTTATCACGGTTGTTCTATTCCCAGTTAAGATGGTATTACCTCGGTCTTCGCCGAAGAGGTCGATTCGATGATTAATGATCAGATTCTCCTCATACGTACCATTGTAGACGAAGATCCTGTACCCATCGATGGCGTTATTCAACGCATCTTGAATATGAAGAAATGTCTCTCCTTTTCCGACATAGAGCGTTGGGGGAGAGTCAGCTTGACAATACTGATTAGAACCTAAAAAGCATACGCAGTTTGTGATTTGAAATATCACAATTATCACTATGAGAAACTTAGTAAGTTTCATCCCATCCGTATGCATATGTACTTGCACATGCATATCTGCTTATATCATAAAAATATTCCTATGAACACCGTCAGGAAACTCAGATTCTTTTAGCGTTCCCAGCTCATGCGCTGGTCGAGATATAACGTCCAAAATGCTCGGAGGTGTTCCCTGAGTAACTCATTCGTATCGACCACTGTTAAGTCTTTTAAAATGTCAACATCGATGTTTTTTCCAAGGCTTACTTTCTTCACTTGATCTTCTAATAAGATCCGGATGTTTGTGAACTCCCGTTCTATCTCGACGTACCAACGTTTGTCTTTTTCATAGGGTTTTGTCACAGTCCTTGAGTTATCAATCCATTTTTTTAGGAAATCATCTGCATTTTTTTTCAATGTCGCAGGCGGACCTGAATGCACGACCGTTTTTGAAATCGTCATTGTCTGTGGTTCAAGGATGATGTATACCTCATCCTTTTCGACAGTAAAAGTTGCATTGAGTATCGGAAATCCGTATTGTTCGCAGAGTTCCCGGATGGAACGAACAGATTTTCTGATCTGCGGGTACAGGTTCTCCGGGATGATAATGGGTTTCGGGAACTTCACACCGATGAACTCTCTTGAGCCAATTTGTTTTTTGATTTCCTGCAGCGTCCATGGTTGGAGGGTGTTTGGGAAAAAGAAGCTGAGGCGTGGTTTCTTTTTGTAATCCTGACATGCCTTGATCAACAGATTGAATTTTTCAAGGGAAACTGCTGAGGCGACATTCCTCTCGGGGTCAACCGGGTCGATAAAGATTAACGGAGTCGTAAAATCAGCAGGAATTCTTTTGTCAAGTGCTAGTTTCTCACCATAATTCCACTGGCAAACCTGTTCAATGAGCTGTTGGAACGTCCCGTATTTGAGGACGATGATCTCGCAGAGGTATCCAGAGAATCCTTCGATTTCCGCTTCTGCCCCGTAGCAGCCGATCCCTTTTAGGAATTGTTTGAAGAGTCGTACTTCTTTTTTCTGCGTTTCTTTCAGATGCTGTTCGATGTAGCGTGTATGAAGTGGTGTGCGATCGACCGCAGAGAGCTTCTGCGAGGCATCCTGTATCTTATAGCATGGGACCAGTTCTGTCTTATAGTCTTTGAATATTCCACGGACATATGGGTGTTCCGCGAAGCATTCCTCTTGATGCTCCAGGATCGCTCTTCCAATCGCAAGTCCAGTCTTTTCTAGGGTTTCTCGTGGAACCGTTGGCGGGAAGCAGAGGAAAAGGTCAATGTCAACCGCGTTACGTATGAAGGTGTCTTTTGCGATAGAACCGACCAGTTCGATTTCGATGGGTATCCTGGTTTTGTTGATCTGCTTCTGTACCTCTTCTTTGAGGGAGGCGATGACGTCCTCCAGGTGTTTTTTTTCCTCAAGAGTAGGTGTTATCTTCTGGAGAACAATGGTCTCTATCTCTTCTGAGCCGTGGATCATCTAGGGTTCCTTCATGAAATGTTTGACGATGGAGAACATTCCTAACGCTAGGAGAATTCCACCGATGACGTCAGTTATCCAATGAATAGCTAAATAGATAACTGCGCAGATCACACAGATGGCGCAGAAGTATGTTAGGTACAAGAATCTTTTGTTGTTGGTCCGAGAAACTGTTTTTACAAGCAGCAAGGACATTGCGACATGAAGCGAAGGGAAGCAATTGTTGCTTGTGGTGGTCGTATAAAAGAATTGTTCTATGCTAGGGATGACCAAGTTTAACGCTGAGGCAGATCCGTAATAATGATAGACATTGGTGATGGGGACAAAAAGATAAAATGGTAATGCAATCGCGTAGATTCCAACCAAAGAATATGCGAATGTTTTCATCGCCTTTTTCTCGTCAACAATGATGAAATAGAGAAGAGAGAACCAGAGCAGAAACGGATACAACCCGATGTAGATAAAGACAAAAAAATAGACAAGAATCGGTGTCCAGAATTGAGTGAACCAATGGACAATCCCATCCTCGAACCCTTGGATGCTTTGAGTAAAGTTGGCATGAATCATGTTTGTGGTGATGGTATCAAGGATGTTTACCTCAAGAAGGTGAAGGATGACTACCATAAGAATAAGACAAAGTGAGATGGATTGATATCTCAGAGTCAATGTGTACTGAGTGAGTGGTTTTTTCCAGTTGTCTTTTGGAATGAGAAAGATTAGACAAATCACAAAGAGAAGGAGATTCAAAAATGCTAAAATAATGAACCAGGTTTCTATGGTTTCACCACCGTCATATGTGGATTTCTCGCAAGGTAGTGTAGATCGGTCCGTTCGGTGTCAGCTCGCTTTTCTTCAATGCAATGGCGTGTACTTCCTGGGTTGTGAATTCTGCATCCTGGTGGTGTTCTAAGGTGGTGAGGAGTTTCTCTTTATTTCTCGCTGTTCTTACTCGACCAATCGTCAAATGCGCAGAGAATCCTCTTGTTTCCTTTTTGAACCCAAGGGATGCTAAACTGGAATCAAGAGTATGTGCGATTGGTCCAATCTGGCCGTTGTCAAGGATTCCTATCCAGATGACTTTCATATAATTCTTGTTAGGGAACACCCCAGTACCTCGGAGCGTGACTGGAAATGATTTGATGGTTTTAACTGATTCTTTCATACTCTGTTCTATCGCGTCAATGAATTTTTCTTCGGTATCCCCAAGAAACTTGAGGGTGATGTGGATGTTTTCTGGTTCAACGAGTTTCACATCAGCACCTGTTTTTTTTATCTCGTTTTCAAATGCAAGTATCTGAGATGTTGAAGAGATGTCGATTGCGATGAATCCTCGAAAGAGTGTCATGGTGTCCTCCGATTGAAATCAAGAAACAATTTCCCTCTATATAGCAGTATTTCATACTTGCGAAAAGCGCTATTCTTCCAAATCGATGTGGTAGGTATTTTTTGGGTTTTCTACATGAATCACATGTGCATGTTTTTCCGATAAAAGGTTTTCCTGCAGAAGATTTTTTGTCAGTTTCGGGACTGTTCTTGGAGCAAGGACCGCACCCGGTCGTCGTAAATCGTCTATGTAATCAGTCTCCATTAAAAATCGAGTTCCTTTCTGCAATGCAGCAACGATATTTTTTCGCGAGGAAAGCACTGAGGGCATCAGACCAAAATTCTCCTCAGGTGTGATAAGGGGTGGGGCGAAGTGTTTAACGATTCTTTCGGGGTTTAAACCAACTTTTCTGCCCATTTCAACAAATTCTTCGCACAGCTTTGGTGTCGTACTTTCTGTGTGCAACACGACCGGTACTCCAGCATCTTTTGCTTGTGCCATACCATAGGCCAACAAATCGTTTGAATCCTGTATGATTTGTTGATCGACAGGAAAATGTGGTCGTCCTATCTCACCAATAGCGATGCAGAGATGTTCCCTGCAGAGATTTGCTGCCTCATCCATTCCTTTTCTCATAATCGACAGAGCGGTCTGACGTCCGAATCTCTCTTGAAGCGGAAGAAGGTCCACCGGATAGGGGCCCACGACGACAAACACACCGATATCAAGAGTAGATCGAATCTCTTCTGCCATGTGGATCGTCTCTTGATAGCAGGTCTGATAGCTTTTTTCTTTCAAGACGGTCTCAGGCATGGGATACTGACAGAGGATGAAATGGGTACCACCTGCGGCTTTGAACTCTTTGACTGCCTCAAGAAATCTCCCGTCCCGTCGGAGATGAAGATGATTATCGAAACAGATCATAGTCTCAGGTCCTATAAAAGAGAATAAAAAAGAAAGATATAAAGAGGTGGAGTGCGCGATATCACCTATGTTTCCAGCTCAGCATCATTATGCGTGTTTTTCTTCCCAGCCACGATATCTAGGACGTCCTGCGCAAGGATCCAACCAAGATACCCCATGAAAAACGTGAAGAACCCCATGATGCTGTAGATGATTATGTTCTTTAATGGTTCGGTCCCGTCTTGAACCATGATGACAACTGTGCCAATGGCCAAGTAAACCAAAATGAGCAGCAGAATCCAGCGTAATGCGTTCATCGTACCATGAAAACTCAGAATAGGTTTAATGGTAAGTGCTTTTTTTTCTGCTGATTTTTTCACGTTTTTTCCTGGTGTCCTAGCCACTTTTTCGACAGTACATTGAAAAGTCGATGAAGCGAACTGTTTTACTTTTGCCTCATGCTTCTCTTGTTTCTGTATCGATTTATTCAGACGATATCGTTTATGGAACGGTGCTAGTGGAAGCACACGCAATGGTACTTTTCGTGTTTTAAGATTTCGCGAGAGACTTTTATTACTAATTTTTCTTATTGACACCGTTCTTCCTCCTAGTGAAGAATATTTTTTGAGTGATCCCAAAAAAGCAACAAATGGGACCTATAAAAGGCTGTTTTGTAGATACCTATGCATCTACAAGGCAGCTCGTTATCCCTTTACGGTGCAACCTTGTATGCACCTACATGTCCGACAAGATATCCTCAGGGTCTCAAATATCTGCGATGATGCTGATGATGTCCCCGTCTTTTAACTGATGGTCCGCACCGATAATGCGATGAGAGCGTGCATCAATACCTCTGATAAAATGATCACCTAGGTCCGTATGAACCTTATATGCGAGGTCTTTTGCAGTGGATCCCCGGGGGATTAAGTGTGCATCGGGCAGGACGCGACCTTCTTTGTCCGTGAGACGATGCTCATCCTGCACTGGGTACACAACGATCAGGTCAAGCATCCGGACTGCTTCATCGATACATTTCTGAACACCGGTCGATCCGTATTTCTGAAGGACATGTTCTCGGATATATTCCAATGCCTTGATCTGTTTTTCAGAGAGTCCCTCTTTTTTAAGGATGGTGAAATCATTGCCGCCCGGTGTATAGGAGATGATTCCTTTCTCTGCTGCGTTACTTAATGCAAGTTCACTTTCCGCGCTGCAGGGGATGACGATGTATTTTGTCAGTTCTTTTCTTTTTTCCATGAGGTTCTCTGGTGCTTTATCGCTTTTGTTAAAGGCGATGATGATTGGTTTACTGATGGCACGAACGTAATCGGTGAGTTTGAAGATCTGGTCGTCTTTCCAGTGTGATGGTTTGGAAATATCGAGGTTGATTTTTCGTATCGCTCCAGAGATATGCTCTTCGCGGATCCCCAGGCCGGTGAGCTGCTCTGTTAGCATCTTTTCTATTTTTTTGTTTTCAAGCTCGCATTTTCTTGCAATGATTTCCCAGCTTTTTTTGATGATACCAAATAACCAGTAGTTGATTTCTTTTTCAAGAAATTCGATGTCGAGGAGTGGGTCATGGGAGCCCAGTTCACAGGGGTTTCCTTCCGCATCCGTGCTTCCGGATGCATCGACGATGTGGATTAGGGCGTGGGCTTGTCGCAGATCATCAAGGAATTTATTTCCCAGTCCTTTCCCTTTGTGGGCATCGGGGACGAGGCCTGCGACATCGATTGCTTCGATGGGGACGAACCTGATTCCATCGATACATCGAGAATTATGTGGTGTGCAGGTGACATGGGCATCTTTGCAGGGACAGGGTTTGCGGATGTACATGACCCCCCGGTTTGCCTCGATGGTCGTAAATGGGTAGTTTGCAACCTCTGCATGGGCTTTTGTGGCAGCGTTGAAGAACGTGGATTTTCCGACGTTTGGTTTTCCAACAATACCTAACTGCATTGTTCCTACTCCAAGAGTTCTTTTACTTCATCGGCGACATCGACATCGTTTTCAAAGCGTTTAACCTTTTCAGTGGCTTGTTCTTTTAAGCTATCGACAAAGGACACGCCTTTTTTGGCATGGAATGTCCCCTGTATCGAGGCTGTTTTTGACAGGGAGATTTCCTCAGCGGAGATGTTCCCGACGATGTCTGCTTGTTCTGTGATATTGACGATGCCAAGTGATGTGATGTTCCCATGGATTTTTACTTTTTTACCAACGTAGATGTTTCCGGTTGCTTTCAAGGTGCCGAAGATTTCTGATTTCTCTTCTATGGAGATGTTGCCTTGTACATCATAGTTGCCCAACAGTTTACATTCTTTGCCAACCTGGAGATTTCCTTCCACTTTTGAGTTGGAGATGCTTAT
This sequence comes from Euryarchaeota archaeon UBA346, assembly GCA_002496355.1. Lineage (GTDB taxonomy): Archaea > Thermoplasmatota > E2 > DHVEG-1 > DHVEG-1 > SM1-50. Next base: position 15,033 of record DAJP01000050.1, read on the forward strand.
AATGGAGTTGTTTGGTAGGAAGAGGAACGATTCTGATATCGGGATGGTGTCCCCATCGTTTTGTTCGAGTTCCTCAAGGATGCGTTCGATTTCTTCGCTTCGTCCCATTTTCAACAACTGTAAAAGATATACAAAGATATATATCACCATGGGGACCGGGTTCCTGATATTAATCCAACCCTTCGCCTCAAAACCCTTCTCAATCTCAACACTATCCCCAACATCCAGATCGCCTCGGAGAGATAACGCTCCTTTAATCTTTGTCTTCTCCCCAAGATACACGTTCCCTCCGCTTTGGACATTCCCCCCAATTGAAGAAAAAATATCCACTCGGACATCCTGAGGAGAATTAAGATTCCCATCAATGATCGCATGTTCACCAACAAAAATCCGACCATCGGTATGAACACTAAAACGAACAAGGGAACGATCACCAATCACGACATCGCCCTTGGTCATTATTAAAGCTTCATCAAACAAGGTCTTATCTGGAATAACCAGTGTTTTTCTATCGAAAGCCATTGTCCACAGATATGAACTAACGCATTATAAAACCAACGGCAGAGGTATTCTCCCCCAAAGAAAAAAATTGATATATGAAATGCGTATATGTCGGTGAATCTCAAACATGAACGTCTCATCATAGTCGTATTGAGTGGAAGTTTTAACCATGACAACAAAACAAACAGATACACCATCAGAACAAAATGAACAGAACGTAGAGGAATTACCTCCAATAGATGTCTGGATTCAGAACATCAAATTCACGACTACCGAGGATATCAAAGTCCCAGAAAATCTCTTAGATCAGGTCATTGGACAAGATCAAACCGTCGCAATCGTCAAAAAAGCAGCAGAACAGAAACGGCACGTCATGCTTATCGGAGACCCAGGGACTGGAAAATCCATGGTCGCACGCGCTATGACCGAGTTTCTACCAAAAGGAGAACTCGAAGACATCATCGTCTACCCCAACAACGAGGACACCAACACCCCAACCATCCGAGTCGTTCCCGCTGGAAAAGCACATGAAATCATACGAATGCAGCGAGAGGAAGCAAAGCGGAAAGCCGAACAACAAAACAGCATGATCCTGGGAATCGTTTTATTGATCGTTACACTCTCCTTAATCGGGGCAATGGTCACCGGTCATCTCGAATACGCGATTTTTGGTGTCATTGCCGCCGTCATGGTCTACCTCATTGTCGCACGAGGGGGATTCTCCCAGAGACGAGAACTCCAGATGATCCCAAAACTCTTAGTATCCCATGAGAAAAACGACGTCCCACCATTCATTGATGCAACCGCTGCACATTCTGGAGCACTCCTTGGTGACGTACGACACGATCCGTTCCAATCAGCCGGACTGGAAACACCTCCCCACCAACTCGTTGAAGCAGGTGCTATTCACCGAGCACACAAGGGCGTATTGTACATCGATGAGATCAACACCTTAAGTTTACCGTCACAGCAGCATTTACTCACCGCTATCCAGGAGAAAAAATTTCAGATTACCGGACAGTCCGAACGAAGCTTTGGTGCAATGGTAAAAACAGAACCAGCACCCTGCGACTTCATCTTAGTCTCTGCAGGAAACCTCGATGCGTTAAACGGCATGCATCCCGCGTTACGCTCTCGTATCAGAGGATATGGATACGAAAGCTATCTTCTCAGCGTCATGGATGATACCCAGGCGAATCGAGAAAAACTCATCCGATTCGTTGCTCAGGAAGTAAAGAAAGATGGTAAAATACATCATTTCAACAAAGAAGCTGTCGCCGAAGTCATCCATGAGGCACAACGAAGAGCCGGACGAAAAGGAAAACTCTCCTTGCGATTACGAGAACTTGGTGGTTTGATCCGGGTTGCTGGAGATATCGCTTATGAGAAAGGAGATAAAATCATCACACAACAGCATGTCATTGAAGCGAAACGTATCGCGCGATCATTAGAACAGCAAGTCTCAGACCGTGCATTAGAATCACAAAAGAGTTATCGATCCTTCAGAACCTTAGGTGAAGAAGTCGGCGTCGTCAATGGACTAGCGGTGCATTCTGCGGATCCATCGATGAGCGAGTTCTCTGGGTTAGTACTCCCAATAGTCGCGGAGGTAACACCTGCTGGGTCACAGTCCGAAGGAAAGGTAATTGCCACGGGAAAACTTGGGGATATCGCGAAAGAATCAGTTCAAAATATCTCTGCGATTATTAAAAAATATATGGGACGAGATATCTCGAAACATGATATCCACATCCAGTTCATCGGTACCTATGAAGGTGTCGAGGGCGACTCCGCAAGCATCTCGTTGATCACCGCAGTCATCTCCGCCATGGAGAACGTCCCGGTTCGACAGGATGTTGCAATGACCGGTTCGATAAGCATCAGAGGAACAGTGCTCCCCATCGGTGGAGTCACCGCAAAAATCGAGGCAGCTGCTGAGGCAGGGATGAAGACCGTAATCATTCCAAAAGCGAATCTCAATGATGTATTAATCGAAGATAAATACAAGAAAATCATCGAAATCATCCCTGTTGAGACCTTAACAGATGTTCTCCAAACCGCGCTCGTCGGTAACGGGAAAGAAGAGCTCTTACGAAAATTAAAAGAGATGCGCCCTCCAAAAATCATCGGCAAAGTCGAACTGGAATCTGAACGAAAGAAACCAACCTCTCTCCATCCTGAAGAACCAAGAAAGTAAATATGTCATCCGTTCTTATCATTCAATAGAGAAAAAAATCGTAGGATAGAAGATTTCGTAGGTTGACTATGAAAGCGTTGTTTATTGGGCGTTTTCAACCCTTCCACATGGGCCATCTCTTATTGTTACAACGACTGTCGAAACAGTATGAAGAGATTATCATTGGCATCGGGTCTTCTCAATATCATGACACCGCGGATAATCCTTTTTCAGAGGCAGAACGATATCAGATGATCATACGTTCACTTACGGCTGATTATATCCAGAACTACCGCATTGTCTCCATCCCTGATATCCATAATCCTCCGAAATGGGTCGATCATGTCTGCTCCATCGTCTCTGATTTTGATGTGGTCATCTCGAACAATCCAGTGACCCGAACATTATTCTCAAAGAAAGGATTTATGGTGAAGGGAACAGCCTATTTTGATAGAAAACGATACTCTGGAAAGGAGATACGCAGGCGTATCCTTCAAGATGAACCCTGGGGGGATTTGGTGCCTCCTGCGGTCTACGATTTTATTAACACCATCGAGGGAGTACCTCGTCTTAAAAGAATAGCACCATAATGTATTAAAAAAGGATTTTTTGATAAGAACCGTACAGATATATTTATATAAAATAACAGAGAACCGTATCAGTATGAGTGGTTCTGGTGAGGATATAGGATCTAAGATAGGTGTCTATCTGAAACTTCTACGACCATTTACCCTTCTCGCACCCCTGATTGTCTCCAGTAGCGTCATCATCGCAAGTCTGGTGGAATCTCATATCACAGATCAAATTGGTATTTCCCTTCTTCTCACAATACTTACCGCAAGTTTTTGCTTCGCCTTACTCAATGGAGCATCCAATGTCTTAAATCAAGCAACAGACTGGAAAGAAGATGCCATATCAAAACCCTATCGACCGATACCAAATGGAATCGTCACCTCAAAGGAAGCATACCAGCTTTCCTGTATGCTCTATGTAGGAGCATTCCTCCTGTCCTTCGCCGTCCATGCCCTCTTTAGTTTCTTCATCACCCTGATTGCTGTATTCTCCATTACCTATTCCCTCACACCACGCATGAAAAGATTCCTTTTTTTCAACCAGCTATGGGTCGCAATCCCAAGAGGATTCTTTGCCATTCTTGCTTCCTGGAGTGTGTTTGGAAACCCTTTTAAGCCACTCCCGTTAGCTATCGGGTGCGTTGCCGCTCTGTTTCTTTTCGGCGGAACCACCACAAAAGACATACTTGATGCAGAGGCAGATCGGGTTGTGGGAACAAAAACACTCGTCAACGTCTATGGTGTGAAAATAGCTGCTGTTCTCTCATTGATCTTCATGGTGAGCGCATTTTGTTTGATCATTCCCCTCGTATATCTTCAGGTTCTACCAACGGTTGTTTTTCCTCTCTCATTTCTAAGTTTCCTTAGCGTCATTATCGGATGGCTCATGATCCACAAACACAAAAATTCAAAATGGGAGAACACCTCAGCTTGGACCGTGATGTACGCAACTTATTTTCTTTTTGCATTCAGTTTTGCGATTATCACGATTTTTTCTTCTGCGTAATCCTCGTTTTCACATCCAAGATGATCGCTACTGCTGCAACGATGACTGCGAGACAGACGGCATAGAATCCCGTACTAAAGCCCCAGTTCGAATGCAGGATGATCTCTTCGAAACCCATTGATACCGACAGCATCTCTTCCCCTTGGACCGAGCCAAGGCTTGTTTCGATTAATCGCGTCGTCCCAACGATAAAAGCAGCTAGCAGGATTCCCAGCAGAATCACCCCGATGACACTGAACGCAAATCCATAATTTTTTTTCTTCGTCCTTCTCAAAATGATTCCTATCGTGATACTCGCACAAGCAAGGAACATGATCGGTACTATCCAACCTAGAAACAGAAGGAACATATCAGGCATTTCCGCCAATGTCAAGGATACCTCCCCATAATAGGTTTTTGTCTCAATCATCATCCCTGGATTAATGTACAACGAGGTAGTTTTTTCTGCAGGGAGCGTCGAACTAACTCCCGTAAATAACCACCAGGGTTGGAAGAACGATAAGATGACAAGGAGGATTGCCAGGGATTTCAATAACGAGGACACTGAAAATTTTCTTAGGATTGTCAGTATCACAAAAAATCCAAAAAGCATATAAAAAACCAATGATAGAAACAGCGGGAATAATGATTCTATCATCGTCACAAACGTCAAATGCTTATCATTGAAGAGATCCACAGGTTTTACTCCAATGAGCTCATTGTCCAAATAAGCGTTGATTGAATAATGCGCGGGTGGGAGCACAATGGTTTTTTCCTTTGTTCTTTCTATCGTTTGATTGTTTCGAAAGATGACAAATTCTACCTCGTCATTGACCAACGTGTTTCCCTTGGAATCAAAAAGATCAATAACGACATTAAAGCGAGCTGAAAACTTCATCTGAACAGCGTCCCCTGAATTGGGGATTGTCACATGGACATCATCAAGGAACTCACCAAAACTGATCTGCAGATGGTAATCACCAACTGGGACCCTTTCAAAGACAAAGGATCCTTTTCCATTATTTTTGGGTGTTATCTGAACCGTTGTATTTCCATTTGAAGTGACTAGAATGGGTGTCAACTCGATTCCTGGTGGAAGATAAAGAGCATCCGTTATGACTACCGGAAGGTCATAAAGACCCAAAGTAATCTCCTTACTTAATTTTTTTATTGTTTTTTGTAGTTGCTGATCGTAGATAATCATATCCTTGTACTCTGCTTTCAGGACATAGGGGTCCTGTGGATCGAACGGGGCTTTGACAACTAATTCTCCGTTCCCCTGTGTGATATTTTCATCGTACAGCACCCCGTTTTTATTCATCAGCCAACCATGGATCCCTGCTATCCCCACTCCATTTTGATCAAGAAATGAATATTTTATAGTCCGCTCCCAAGTGCAGAAAACATTTATTCGTTTGTCTTTGTTCAAATGAAGAACGTTTGACCCGGTGAAAATCTTCCTATTGCCCCATTTAAAGAATATTTTAACAAGATAGTCGCCCTCCAGGACATCAGTAAAGGTTTTTTTCGCTCGTATGAACAGCGATCGATTGGCTGCCCCGTCAAAGATGACGCGACCATTTTGATCAAGCTCAATCCACATCACCGGAAAGACATTACCAACCAGGTTCGACAACCAAGGATGAGCGAGATGTGTTCTCCCTAAACGAGCGATGATGGTGACATTATATCGTTTGAGTTCTCTTTCAAAGGGGATGTCACCAGAGTAACTGCGAGATTTCTGTAACTCCTTATAAAAATATGATTCCTGTTGCACGCTTTCATATCCGCCGGTTTCAGATGCAAAGACTTCTGCATCGAATTGGACAATAAGATCTGAAGGGATAGTGACATCATGACTATGCCCAGGTTGAAACGAATGTCTCCCAAAATTAATGGAGACGTAATCTACCTCAGTTCCCAGGAAGTTGACATACTCCTTTTCCGCGACTTTTAATTGGGTGCCGTCCTGTTCATCGGTTCCTGAGATTACAAGACCTTTCTCCGATGCAAAGAGAACCGCATTAGCAAATCCCTTTTTCCCATCTCCATAGCACAACCATGCTTCGGATCCTAGCGTTGCATCGTTCTGATAGGAGATGACCCATTCTCGTTCTTTCGTGGAAGGATTTTGGTTCAATTGGTATTGTTCGATCTTCTCTTTGTCGCTGTAAAAGTTCAGATAAGGATAGATTTTCCCAAAGTTTAGGGAATCCACTGCAGCACTTCGTGATTTAAACGAAATCAGGGAACCAAATCTTCCATCGACATTATCAATACCCTGTACGGTAGCATCTTTTAACATCTCATGTTTCACATGAACATTAAGACGTTTTTCTTCAGTTGGACAATAATAGTATCGATAAATCACAGTGGTCTGGACATCCTTCAATTTTGACTCACTAAATATCCCGAATTCCACCATTAGATTCCCATCAATGAACACTTTTTTATCAATGAACACCTGATCGGAGGAACTCTCATCTTTCTCTTTGTCCCCATAATAATAGGAAAACGCAAAAGAAACGATTTGATCAGAGTCAATGATATCAAACTCCTTACACTCTTTCTTCTGCTTCACAACCACCTGAGCACAGGAACGGTCCAAGAGTGTTCCTTCTTGTCCAACTCCGTAGACACAGTATCCGTCTTCTTCTATGCCATAGAATTTTGCGACGGCAGATATCTCAGGTAACGGTGAGGAGGTATAGTTCAAATCCTCGATAATCACATGGTCCTTGTAATTTGGTTGTATCGTTTCTGCATCATCGTAGTAGATGAAATACTGTTCAGTTCCATCTGCAAAATCAGGGATTAAAAAAATGACGGTGCATTCACTGATATAACCTGTTTCTCCCGGTGTCTTTTCAAGAGAATAAATCTGGGATTCCAAATCATGCCAATGGTCCTGATGCCAGCAGGACACCCGTATGGATGTCTGATTTACATCCTCTGTCCAACAAGGGTGTTCGAACCGGAAACGCAGGTCAATTGGTTGATAATGGGAAAGAAAATCATTTGTTTGAATCGGAAGAGATATCTCCTGTCGATACGCCCATTCTTTATACCCCGGGTCCCAAGAAGGAGCTCCCTCATCTTGAGCGGAGCCTGACAAACCTATCGCTGGTAGAATCAACAGAAGAAGTATTCCAACTATGATGATATTGGACCTTCGCATAGGTCTCCTTTCTTTATATTTATTTAAACGTTCTATATAAAATAGTTGTTTTATACGTATAAGAACCTTTTTCATAAAACAAGATGGGATAATCCACGATTTTCTCCTTGATATTGCTGTTGTACTGAAAAAAAGGTGTTTGGGTCAATCAGATGACGGTGAAAAAATTCAATTGGCCTAATTCTCCTAAAATAATCAGTGCGGTAAACCCGATTGCATAGATTAGATACGTCACATACATCAGTGTCCATGCTGAGACGTTTTCTAATGTTTCACTTTGCTGTTTTTGTTTGAGTATGAGGTAAAATACAAGGAACGCGGGTATAATAACAAACGTCAGTGGTAAAAAGTACGCGTTTATCAATTGATAATGGATTGCGACAGGAATTAGAGCGAAAGGAACAATCAGAAACGGGAGCGATATGAGCGCCGCTTTTTTTGTTCCATATGTGTTGATAAGCGTCCGTGTCCCGGTTTTCCTGTCAGCTTCACAATCGACGATATCTTTCGATGTCATTGCTCCTATGAAATACATCAGTGCCACAAGGCCAATTGTCAAGGGTACTGGTTGGAATGGATCCCCAAAGACGCTCCATGATGCAAGGACTGCGAATAATCCTCGTGGAATTGCTATCCATACTTGATTGATAAAAAGAAATCGTTTCATCCGTGGTGGAAGGGAATATACGACCGTAAATACCATAATGAGGAAAACGAACACGCCGAACCAGGTATTGATGGTCACCGCCCGTAACAGTGCGAATAGGTAGAGAATGTACGCGATGCTCTGTGCTTCATCCCGTTCGACAACACCCCGGGGGATCGGTCGGTATGGTTTTGAGATTTTATCTGCATCTACGTCCGTTGCTTGGTTGAGTGCATTTGATGCACCGTTCAGAAACGCTAAGGTAAGGCTTGCTTGACCAATGATGATCCACCAGTTCGGGAATTCGAGGAACTTATTGTTGTACACAAGGCTAGCGAACATGATGAACATCGAAACAAAAAAGGGAGCAAGTAAGGTAAACGGCCTGAGTAAATCGAAATATCCCCTAAATTTTTTTGAAAGAAACCTGCTTTTTGCATATGGTTCTTTCATGGTCAATTTCACAGACATTGGCACCAGGAACCTCGACTTTCCGTTTTTGTGAATAGAGATGGACATTATATTAATTGCTCTTAGAGTTGAATCGATACTTTTCGGTGTACCACCAGGTTTAAAAATTTTATAAAGTTATGTAGATTTATTCAGTATTTCTTGGATGATTCGCGCGGAGTTTATCGCACAATTAATTCCAATGCCTGGTGCTTTCACACAATCGCCGATGAGGTAGAGGTTTTCGATTGGGGTCTGTATGTCCGGCTTCGTGTTCATCAGCGTTTTTGCCACACCATCCAGATGCCAGATCGCGGGATAAATTGCCCACTCAAGCTGTGATTGATATTGCGGAATGATCCGTTCCAAGTTCTTATCTAACGCCTCTTTCAACGTGCGTAGAGCTTTTTTATCTCGTGCTTCCTTCGGCGTACAAATGATATAGGATTGAACAAGATACCGGGACGGGGGCGATAACCCTGCCTCGGGTTTTGCGGTGATAAAATCAATCATGCCGACCGCATCATTTCCCTCCACCCCAAGGTTCCGTTCGATGAAAATAAAGGATTTCCCGATTAAATCAGGATTCATGTTTTTCAGAGAATAATACCCACACAGACTGCCGGTTCCTTCTAACGCCTTCATGGTTGTGACATAATCTGTTGGGAATAGTTGTTCATCAGCGATGGAGAACAGCTCCTGGACCAGGATATTAGAAACGACAATATCAAAGGTGTATTCCTTATCCGCGATTACGCCCTGTGCCTTGTTCTTTTTGATAATGATTTGTTTAACCGGGGTATTGAGATGGAGTCTCCCACCATTTTTTTCGATGTACTCCGCGATTGTCTGACAGATTTTCAGCAGCCCCTGCTGTGGATAGTTCACCCCACCTAACCGCATGTCCTTCTGGGTACGAAACACTTCACCGGTGGAGATCACATCAAGATTATTGATGGTGCTAATCAGCCGTGCATTTACCTCCAGGATAATCTTCATCTTGCCTTTTCCGTACTTCTTTATTGTCTCCGTCATGGACACGGTGTCCAGCTCTCTCATGGTCTTCTCACGAGACAACAACAAGCGTGCGATATTCGGCAGCATCGCGATCTTATCAGCAGTGGTCGCAAAATACCCGAAATGATCGTTTTTTTGTTCAAACAACCGGGATTTTAAGATAGTCACCTTCTCAAAAGACTCCCCAAGGATGTCCCGGAGTTTAACGACGATCCCACTCCCAATCATATGAAACCCCAGGTCAAGGGTAAAACCATCGAACATGTTCTCCCGGAAGATATCCTCCAGTGCGGGTTCTGCAAACACAATCACGGTATTATATTTTGTCAGAGTCTGTTTGTAGGACTCCAATGTCTGTGAGGACATCTGTATGGACATGGCCCGCCCCCCGACCGTTGGTTCCTTCTCAAAAATTTCGACAGAAAAACCTTTTTTCAGAAGCAAGGCGGCAGCTGTTAAACCACCGATTCCCGCCCCAATGATGCAGACGTTCTTTTGTTTCATAGTCCATAACACCTTTTTCATCTATTTTAACAGATGTAATCTATTCCTCAGCGAACTATAAAAAAACCTTCGTATGATCTTCCATTTATACTGTTGGACACTTATTTGTCCGGTGATGACACCCATCATGAGGTCGGTGAGTACCGGATCTTTGCATGCGATGGAAAACACTTTCTCAGCGTATTCCATGCTTCCTCGCTTCACAACCCGTAAAATAAGGTCGATATCCCGTCCAAAATCTTTTTGCCAGCGTATCTGATATTGAGCTAAGACCTCTTCTGTTGGCTGTTCTTTTTCTAAAGCTTCCGTGATTACCTGGGCAGCGATTCGCCCTGACGCCATCGCGTAATAAATCCCCTCTCCCGATAAGGGGTTGACAAATCCTGCTGCGTCTCCGACGAGGAGCAGTCGGTTCAAATAAGTTTTTTCCAAAGGATGGGTCAGTAGCGCTCCACCTTTTACCGGTTCTTCTTTTAGGTTTTTCGGAATCAAGTCTTTCTCTTTTAATAGTGTGAGATACTCCTGATAACAATGCAGGATATTGAGTTTCTGCTGTTGAGGTTTATCTACTTGAATGATCCCAAAACCAATGTTCAAATGCCTCTTTTTCGGGAACACCCAACCATATCCTGCGACTGTCTTGAACCTCGAATGGATATAACAATGACGTGATTTTTTGAAATACTGATCCATGATTTGTTCATCCACCTCGAATTCTTGCAGGATGCAGATTCCCATACTTGTCCTGGCTCTTCGAAGTTCAAAGTGTTTCGCAATCGGGCTTGTGACACCATCGGCGCCAACGATGATTTCTGAGCTAATCGTTGCTCCTTGATCGATGGTGACTTGAGCGATGTCGTCAGATAGATGAACAGCTGAGACTGAAGATCCGTCCTGGAACACCGCGCCAGCATCCTTTGCGAACTTCACCAATTCAAAATCAAATTTTTTCCTCAAGATCGTCGCGATGATGGGAGTTTCTTTGAAAATTTCAATCTGATGCTGTAACGATGGAGAATACACTGTCCCACTTGAGGTATACGCTTCAATAATCGTATCATTCACAACATAGGGGAATCTCTGAAGCACGCGAATCGGTAGTCCCCCGCCACAGGGTTTGTCGCGTGGAAATTTTTCCTTATCAAGTAAAAGCGTCTTAAAACCTTTTTCTGCAAGAAATTTTGCTGTTGTCGAGCCTGCAGGTCCAGCCCCGACTATTGTTACATCGTAATCTATTTTAATTCCCCTATCTTAAATTTGACTACATCCTAGGTTTAAACAATTCTTCTCCAAGAAGCGGTGTAAAAATTATATACCAGAATATTGGAAAAATAATTAATATCACTGAGGTAAGAGTACCAATTATTGGAATTAACATTATCGGCACAAGAGAATATCTTAAAAATGATTGAACGCCAATTATTTTCCTTATTTTACTTCTTTCAAAAATTTTCATAGTTAAAAATTTCACACTTAAGGCTAATAAAATAAAAGTTAGGGCTGCTAATAAAATAATTTGCCACGAGTAGTAGTTATATCCAAAAAACACAAAGGGTGTGAATAATAGAACAGCTGAAAACAATCGTATACCAAACCCAAATGCCTTAAAAATATTTGGAATAATAAGATTATTACCTTCTACTTTTACTCCTGAAGAAAGCGCCATGTTTGTAACACCCATTTTATAATCATGGTCTGCATCTTTTATTCCGCCCTCAACAGCATTCATATGTATTGCTTGATTAAATGTTAGAATAAATATTATCCATGTTATTATTGTTGGTTGACCAAATGAAAGAGCACCAAATAAGAAAACAAACGACATTGATATTGAAACAAGAAAATCAGAGCCGACGATTTTTTTACCATATAAATCATAGACACTACCAAGAATTCCTGCCAGGATAATACAGATAATTGCAACTAATTTGTTACTATCAATTGGTTTATTATAATAAAGTATTGAAATAAGAAAGAATGTCAATAAAATAAGAAGAATTGCCATCATTAATGCTGATCTTTTTGAAACATCTCCGCTGACAAGTGGCTTTTTTTTCAAATCATCAACAAGATTATCGAGTTCAACATCAGCATAATCGTTTAGTAAAAAACCAAAAACAGCTGAAAAAGAGCCAATTAAAAAAACAATAGATAGATTCAATAAATCGTATTCACCGACTGATATTGCACCGATTAATGTGGTTGTTCCAAGGGCGCCGATTCCAGGGAGGCGAAGGAGTTTCGCGTACGCAGCTACCTTGTTCATGGAAATGTGTTAAAGTCAGACGCTATTTGAGCTTTTCTAATTTATATGCCTTCTGATTAGTAAAATATCTCAAGGAAAATAAAAATTTGGAAGACGATGATCATGACCCGTGTCCCGACCCGTTCATATCGTTCAAATGATTTCCATATCCTTTTTTCGTCATCTGTTTTAATGACAACCCTGTAAGTAAAAAACCAGGTGAGTAACAGAGATGCAGCTAAAATACTCCCGCCGATAAGGTATACGGCACCAAAGACTTGAGGCATGTGTATGCCTGCCCAATCCCACGATGATAAGGGAAAGATAGGAATAAACAACAGATAAAAAAGTAAAGCGATTTGCACGGATCGCTTTCGTCCATGGCGGACTGATGTTGTCTTAAAACCTGCTTTTAGATCACCGACATAGTCACCTGCGCCCACCATGATTTCTCTGCCCGTCTCTAGGAAAAAGATTGCAACCGCGAGTGGCAACATCAGCAGAGGTTGATTCGGGAAAACCGCAAGACCACCCCAATACGGTATCGCGCCAACACCAAAGGCGACCGCCATATGTCCCACAAGCCCATGGTGCTTTCCATAATAATTATAATATAAACCAACAACAACCAAAATAAAGGTGAAAAGACCACACTCCCAATTGAGCGCGCCTGTATCCATATAATCAACCAGGGTACCTAGAAAAATTGAGCCAATCATTAATGTTAGTCCCGTGTAATAAACTGTTTTTTCTTTGAGGATTCCCGCTGGAACAGGTTTTTTTGGCCGGTTGATTTTATCTGACTCTAAATCAGTAATATCATTATGAAACATTGTTCCTGTCGAAAGAAACGCAGGAGTTAGTATTAGCAGAAGGATCTGATAATAGGATAATGTCACACCCATGAACAACGCGCAGTTTAAGGCACTCACAAGGGCTCCAAAACTGCAGAGAAATAAAATCGGTGGACGAATCATTCGTATCCAAGCGATTGTTAACGTCCCTAAACCCATGCCTTCCAATAATAGAGATTTCCTTTATTACTTTAATGGTTTCCTCTTGGTAAAAAAGAATGAAGTATTTCTTACGACAGACCGATAAATCCAAAAAGTTTTACAATAAGAGCATGGACGACGAAGATGACTGAACCGGTAATTGCAATCGACGAGATCGAAAGAAGAACCTTCCTGTTCTCAGAGAATCGTGATCGTTCAATAAGCAACGTAGCAATGGACATAAAGAAAATAAGGACAAACCAACCAACAAAATTGAGAATTGGTACATTGAAAAATTTGATGCCTGCGAGGGATTCTCCCCAGATCCACCAGTTATTGTGATGAGCGATAGGGTCCTCAAGCAAATCGAGGCAGACCCCAAAAACCCCGGCTGCGAATGATATAAAAATTATTCGCACATAATTCTGTTTTTGATACAGCTTTGAGATAAAATATTTGCCTAGATTCATGAATAAAAAAAGATTCACGCTCCAGGCCAGTATGATGATTAAAGGAACAGCACCACCGACAACCGAGAGATAGATAATATACCCGGAGTAATAGTATCTGCCTCCCGCGACTCCCGCTGATTCGATGATGAGGGTCGCAATGATGATTGGCAAAAAATACACGATGGTCATTCTCGTCCCATATTTCTTGTAGGAATAATAAACAAGAAAGACCCATGTTATGGCAATCACCGCGATGAATGGTGCAAGAAGCTGGGTGTGCTCCCCGAAATTTTGGTTAATCTCAATGATCGCCATGTGCTTATGACACCTTTGATTTACTCGTTTTATATTCAATAAGTATCAATATGATAAGAGGAATCGCTGCGATGATTCCACCGATGATTGTGGGGACCAAAAAGTCTGATAATAACCCTATAATGATGATCATGATCCAGACAAACAGGTATACCACCACATAGAAGTTCACCCGAAATTTAATGAATGTAATAAAATCTGTTTTTTGGTCCTCGGAAATCTGAGAGGTTTCTTTCTTGGGTAGAAAGAACAGGATTATCGTCGTGATGATTCCTGTGATACCTAACGGGAGAAATAAAAAGATATTATCTATGATAAACTGGCTGAGGGTTTTCTCCATGGAAGACTCAATTTAGCGTAAACCTACTGGGTCTTAATAATGTTTTTATGAATGTTTCACAGGATGTTTTATGAGACAAACGATTTCTTTTACACAACCGGAAAACATATTCTTATTAACCTGTTTTTCTATGTTGACGTTTAATGATTATCACCAAGCAGAAAAATGTTGAAGAACTTCTCCGTTGTGTTGATTCAAAACCGGTGTTTCTTATTGGATGCAGCCAATGCGCAACCATTTGTCATACTGGTGGGAAAGACGAAGTGATCGCATTGAAGAAAGCATTCGAAACAAAAAAGATTCCCGTATCTGGTTGGGTGATCCTTGAACCAGCATGCCATCAGATGAATGATAAACGGATGCTCAAAGACAATGCAGAGGAATTGAAAAAATCTGAAAAAATCCTTGTTCTTGCCTGCGGCAATGGAATACAAACCATTGCTGGTCTCATCCCCGAAAAAGAGATCATCGCCGGGACTGACACCTTGTTCTTAGGGGAAATCACTCATGCCTCTGAGTTTCACAAACGATGTATCATGTGTGGTGAATGTCTCCTGGAGCTCTATGGCGGACTCTGCCCTGTCTCGCAATGTCCGAAATCGATGCTGAACGGCCCTTGTGGTGGTTCGTCACATGGAAAATGTGAGATAAACCAGCAGATCGAATGCATCTGGGATCGCATCATTCAGAATATGAAAAAACGAGGAACATTACAAGCCTTATCAAATATACAACAGCCGAAGGATTGGTCGAAAGCAGGTGAGATGAACAGGAGAATCTGACGTGCCCTATCGCAGTAACCTGGAAAAACGTCTTTCAGAAGGACATTTCGTCGTCACCGCAGAAATTGGACCCCCCAAAAGCGCTGATCCTCTCAAGATACGTGATAAAGCACTCTTACTAGAGGGCTGTGCTGATGCGTTTAACGTCACTGATAATCAAACCGCTGTCGTGCGGATGTCTAGCTTTGCTGGTTCAGTACTCATTCTCCAGATGGAGATGGAGCCTATCATGCAGATGACCTGTCGGGATAGAAATCGCATCAGCCTACAAAGCGATGTACTTGGTGCCACAGCACTTGGTGTCCGGAACATCCTCTGTCTTACGGGGGATCATCAGTCCTTTGGGAATCATCCTGCAGCAAAAGGTGTGTTTGATGTCGATTCTCTTCAACTCCTTCAGATCATTCAAAAAATGAGAGATGAAGGGATTTTTCAAAGCGGTGACTCGTTGCTGGGGATACGGCCCTGTGTGTTTCTTGGTGCTGCAGCAAACCCCTATGCTGACCCTTTTGAAATTCAGGTGGATCGTGTACGGAAAAAAATTGATGCAGGGGCGCAATTTATTCAGACGCAAAGCGTGTATAATATTGAGAAGTTCTCTGCATGGATGGATGACGTCTGTTCGCAGGGGCTTGATAAAAAGGTCCATATCATTGCTGGTGTCACTCCTCTGAAATCTGTGAAAATGGCGGAGCGAATGAAATTTCACGTCCCCGGTACTGATGTCCCGGATTTTGTATACGAGCGGATGAAGAATGCCTCTGACCCTGCTAAAGAAGGGTATCAGATAGCGCTCAAAACAATCCGGGAACTCAAACAACTCAAAGGGATTCATGGCATCCACATCACCGCGTTATTCTGGGAGGAGATTATTCCTTCCCTTGTAAAAGAATCAGGCCTTCAAAGCCCACGGTGATATCTATGGATTTCACTCTTACTTTTTTAATATTACATCGTTTTCGCTGCCCATGTCATTTCTTCAGAAACAGGTGACATAGTCGAACAACATTTCTCATAACAATATTAATATATTTAGAATTTAATATAATGAGCTCATCCATTTGAATGAACCAACTAGTGAGTATCTATCCAAAAAAATGAATATTTTGTAAGAAAAGGGAACGAGTAATGAGCATGTTAGACAAGCTGGGACGAATCATAGAAAAAAAACCATGGCTCGTTGTGGGAATCATCCTGATAATAACCATCGGTTTTTCCTTATTCATTCCCTCGCTGAAGTTTAACACAAATTTTGAAGATTTTGCCCCGGACAGTGAGGAGGTAAAGGCCAACGAACGCATCGCTGATTATTTTGACATGAGCTCACAATCCATCATCCTGTACATACAAAAAGAACAAGCAGACAGCATCATCGACATCCAGGCAATCCGGGATCAATACAAGTTGGAGAAAGAACTCATCGCGATGCCAGAGATTAGAGGTATGGTTTCCATTTTTACGTTCCTTGACCCAGTATGCCAGATGGAGTTTAACAGCACCGTTGAGAACTGCAGCGATGAACAGCTGACGACCGCGCTGAATGATCTTCTCAATGAACCAGCGTCTGGGAATATGACCATCTTTCCAACCGACGATCCTAACGAACCAATCGATTATCAGCGATCATTCCTCCGCTCTAGTGGAAAAGCAGTGGACAGTGCTGATATCAAAAACTGCTACATAGTAAAAGACAACAAAACACTCACGTTTTCCTTCGAAGTCTACTCTCTCTCCGATTTTTCTTCAAAAATAAAACCACCGTTCTCAAAAGTCAGTACCATGGAATGGTACCTTGAATTCAAAAACTCCTTGCTCCCTGTTGAATACGACATCGGCTATCAGATTGCTGCACGCATTGAACCAGCAGTCCCACGCTGGGAGATAGGAAACGGGATTCTAAGTAATATCAAACAGTTTATACAAACAATCAGGAACCACGGACTGACCACATATAAAACCACCGCATATCTCTGGCTCCGCCCACCGGGGCAGGAGATGTTTTTCCCGTTACCACTGAAGACAGGAAACGTGACCTTTGATGCGCAATCAAATCTGATACATGTCATTGTCTCTCGTAAAGAACTCAGCGGGTACGGTATCGCACTCCAATTTGGATCGTTTGAGCTTCCCACAAAACTGACGAATTTCTCTGCAGGAGTACGCTATTTTCAATCCCCTGTACTCCATCGACCTGGTGGACGTATCGCCATTAATACAAGTTATTTGTTCGAACATCTCCAGCGCCTCCAATCCCGACCCATCCTGGGTAAGCTTCTCTCACGAACTCTCCAGAGATTCGATATCAATTTAGATGATCTCTCAGGGTTTTCCGAGGATATGAACCAGAATGAATTTCTTTCATCCACCTATACGTTAGCAGCCTTCCAAACACTATGGGTTCAAGCGGATCGAGCACCAGATAATGGAGTTTCCTCGACCATCTATCCTTTGATCCCGCAACTGTTCACTGAGTTACGAGTCAACGCTTTATCATTCATCTCCACCGAGTACGCACAGACAAAAACACCACATGCAAGTCTCTGTATCGTCCAATTGAACCTACAGAGTGGTGATTCTGAGGAACTGGCAAACGTAAACCGCGACATTATCGATAAAATCAACACGCTTGATACGACATTTACCAGCATCTCTATCAAGGCAACCGGTGAAGGCATCGTCAGCACCGAAATCAGTGATGTCGCTATGGATGCGATGATGATCATCGGGCCAGCTATTTTTATCATCATTCTCTCCATCTTGTTTCTCGCTTTTCGAAAACCATCTTATTTCCTCCTCCCCATCATCGTTTTTGTTTTTTCCTGCATCTGGCTCTTTGGTACGATGGCTCTGCTAGGGGTCTCCTTTAACATCATCGCAGTCGCTCTCCTTCCCCTCAATATCGGTTTAGGGGTTGAGTACTCCGTGAACCTCTTGTTCAACTATCGAACAGAGATAAACAGAGGACGAACACCAGCTGAGGCGATCCGACTATCTGTAAAAGAAGTCGGTATCGCGATTTTTTTAGCTTGGTTTACAACATTCGTCGCGTTTCTCTCCTTCCTCAGCGCGACGCTCCCACCCATAAGAGATTTTGGTGTTTTTCTTGCGATCGGTATTACCTATACCTTCATCATCACCTTAACCCTCCTGGTAGCCCTCCGTTACATCATCGATAGGAAAAAACCAGCGATGCAGATGGCATCCAAGTCACAAATTTCTACAATCACGGTCGTCATGAGTCGGGTCGCACGCGCTCTCCTCCACCACGAGAAAAAAGTGTTCCTCATCACCATCCTCATCTGTCTGATCATGGGGACTGCTGTCTCTCAATTGAAATCCGGGTTTAGCATGAACCAGTTCATCCCACAGGACAATCCTGCGCTTCAGCTCTTCTCCCAGATCGGTAAGGACTTCCCCTTTTCTAGTCAAGACCAGGAATATATCCTTATCGAAGGAAAGGTAGCAAGTGTCCAAACACTGCAAGGTCTTCAGTCCACACATGAAAAGATGGATGACGATCGTTATGTCGCTCGAAGACCAGATGGGAGCACAAAAACAGAAAGCATTTATACGATTATTCAGCAAGTGGTGGCAAATAACAATTCCCTTGTCGAGCTGTTCCATGTCGATCAAACAACAGGTTTACCAGGGAGCGATGCTGACGTCAAATGCGCGTATGATTATTTGCTTGGCAGCTCAGAATATGAAATGCAGGTCTCCCAGCTGCTTCATAAGCAGGGAGATGAGTATACGGCTACGATTCTTCGTGTCTATGTCGATCTTGGTTCCAGCAGCGATGACATGACACAGCAGTTCGAGCAATTAAAACAGGAGTTAAATGATGACCTCTCTGATTATGGGGAGACGACGTCTATTATCACTGGTCAACTGCTGATCACGCTTTCGATTTTGAAGAACATGACGGAAAGCCAGATTCTGTCCACCGTGATTTGTTTTGTGCTCGCAGCAATCATGCTTTCCCTGATTTATCGGAATCCAGTGCTTGGATTGATCGCGATGATTCCAGTCACTGTTTCTATCGTGTGGGTCCTGGGAACTATGTATTTCATCGGGTATACCTTGAACATTTTGACGATTACCGTCACCTGCATCACGATCGGGGTTGGTATTGATTATGCCTGTTATATCACGGAACGGTTCCGTTTGGTCGTTGACCAAACCGGTGATGTGACAAAAGCGGTTATTGAAACGGTCTCACGGACGGGGAGTGCTGTCCTCATCGCTGCGCTCTCCTCCATTTTTGGATTTGGTGTGCTTGCCTTCGCTCCTATCCCCCCTGAGCAGCAATTTGGGATCATCACCGCAATTACCCTAGTCTATGCGTTTATCACCTCTATTTTGGTGCTCCCCTTGGTGCTAGCCCGATGGGCGAATTGGAGGAAAAAACGAAAAGGATATATCATCAGACCTGGACCCCCGAAACAATTAGATGGTATCAAAACTGATTTTGAGTATAAGGGAGAACAATAAAGTATCTATAGTTATATATGATTGAGCAAATACAGACTGATACTACAGTTGCAGATTAAAAAGATGGAGAGAAGTTATTATGGTAGAACCTGGGTCAGAAAATGATGAAAAGGTCTGGAAAAAATTCTTACGAAAACATTGGACAATTGTAATCGTCTTAATCGTAGGAGCAATCATGGTGGTCGCTGGGGCTCTCTACGTCTTCCTCTGGTTTGTCAAGGATGCCCAAACGACAGGTCTGGTACCGGTCACACTAGGACTATGGGCTATGAATCATCTTTTGTGGTTCCTTATCTATCTGATTCTTTGGGAGATACTCCTCGTCGGCATTCCGGTTATCATCGCGGTTGCACTCGTGTATTTCTTGTGGTGGAAACGGTTACCATCTGAAGAAAAGGAAGACTATAGAGGTCATCATCTGTTCGGTAAACGCTCACGACGCTCGGACGGGGGTAATGCGTTTTCATTCTTGATCTTCATCGGTTTCGTTATCAAAATCTATGTGGATGGAAACTGGAATAAACCATTCGAGACATGGACATTCAATTATCTTACGTCTTCCTTAGTTTGGGTACTGATTTGGCTCCTCATTATTTTCGGGATTCCCATGGCCATCGGAGGCAGCTTGTGGCTTCGCCATGAGATGAAAAAGAAATAATAAATCAGTTTTGTCAGTTGTTTCGCACAAAAACATTAGTAATTATCTATAGAGCTTGAAAATAAGGTCCGTAGGCGTGGGTAAAGGTATGGATTTTTTCTAAACAACAGGAGTAATCAATTATCGGTTGTATAGATGAAATTTCAGGAAAATACTTATAGGAAATAATGATACCAGTCAAAGAAAACACCTTGGGGGTTACATAAGTATGGCACAAGAACGTATGAAAAAAATTTTAGTAACCGGCGCTGTCGGGCAGATTGGTTCAGAGCTTACGATGCTGCTTCGGAAGAAATTTGGAAACGACAATGTGCTTGCGACTGGTCGAAAAACCAAACCGAGTGGCATACTTCTCAACTCTGGTCCTTTTGAATACATTGATATCGGTAAAAGAGAAACCATTGAGAAAGTCGTCAACGAGTATGATATCGACACTATCTATAACATGGCTGCGATTCTTTCAGCGGTTGGCGAAGAAAAACCTTTACTTGCCTGGGATGTCAATATCAATGGGTTGTATAATTGTTTAGAGGTTGCTCGGGAACATAGTATGGTGCGTGTGTTTGTCCCCAGCTCCATAGCCGTCTTTGGCCCAGAAACGCCTCGAGATAACACGCCTCAGGAGACAGTCCTACGGCCAAAAACGATGTATGGGGTCACGAAGGTCGCTGGGGAACTGCTTGGTGATTATTACGTCAAACGATTCAATCTTGATGTCCGCGGGATCCGATATCCAGGTATCATCAGCAGTGAGACATTACCCGGTGGTGGGACCACGGATTATGCTGTTGAGATATTCTATAAAGCTATCCAGGAGAAGAAATACACCTGTTTCTTACGAGCAGATACCACACTTCCGATGATGTATATGCCTGATTGTCTGAAGGGAACCCTTGATTTGATGGATGCTGATGTGACCAAATTGAAGCATCACTGTGATTTCAATTTTGCTTCTATGAGTTTTTCTGCTGAGGAGCTCGCCAATGAGATTAAGCAGCATATCCCTGAGTTCGCCTGCGATTATAAACCTGATTTCCGGCAGGCGATCGCGGATTCCTGGCCTCGCTCCATTGATGATAGTGCATCGCGGAAAGAATGGGGCTGGAAACCGAAATATAAGCTTTCCGATATGACAAAGGATATGTTAAAGAAGCTCAGTAAACGATTTGAAGAGGGCAACCTCCTCGTTTCGTAATTTTTTCTTTTCTTTTTTATATTTTTTTTCTCCGTAGAAAGTTTTATGTGCTAACCGATATTTCCATGTGTATCGTGAGGTGAACCACTCTTGTCACAATATGAGGAAGTTGGAGTAAATATGAGAGGAAATATTGATTCTATTCGAGGGTATTTAGGTGCTGATGCCGATTATCTGCTGAAACACACCTGCATGAAAATCAAAAAGGATTCATTGCATCTCCCGGGACCGGATTATCTTGATCAGACGTTTCTTGATACGGACCGGTCGACCCCGGTGATTCGTAACTTGCAGTCCTTGTTTTCTCATGGTCGGTTAGGGGGGACTGGGTATCTGTCCATCTTGCCGGTCGACCAGGGGATTGAGCATTCTGCTGCCGCGTCTTTTGCGCCGAACCCCCTGTATTTTGACCCAGAAAATATCGTGAAACTCGCCATTGAGGGCGGATGTAACGGTGTGGCTTCTACGCTTGGTGTCCTGGGCGCAGTCGCCCGGAAGTATGCTCATAAGATTCCATTCATTGTCAAGATAAATCATAATGAGCTGCTCACGTATCCGAATAAGTTTGATCAGATCATGTTCGCTGGTGTTGAGCAAGCTTGGGAGATGGGTGCTGCCGCG
Organism: Euryarchaeota archaeon UBA346; assembly: GCA_002496355.1. Taxonomy (GTDB): domain Archaea; phylum Thermoplasmatota; class E2; order DHVEG-1; family DHVEG-1; genus SM1-50. The sequence goes on from DAJP01000050.1 coordinate 37,156, forward strand.
GTCGGGTGCACCATTTATTTTGGTTCTGATGAATCCACACGTCAAATCCAGGAGGTCAGTCAAGCCTTCAAGTATGCCCATGAGCTGGGGCTGGCGACGATCCTGTGGTGTTACCTCCGGAATCCAGCGTTCAAAGTGGAAGGAAAGGATTACCATGCTGCTGCGGATCTCACGGGGCAGGCGAATCATCTTGGAGTGACGATTGAGGCAGATATCATCAAACAGAAACTACCTGATGTGACCGGTGGATATCTGGCGTTGAATCGTGGTGGCGTGAAGTACGGGAAGATGGATGAGAAGGCGTATACAGAGCTTTCCTCCGATCATCCGATTGATCTGGCTCGGTATCAGGTCGCTCATTGTTACATGGGACGTATTGGTTTGATCAACTCGGGTGGAGCATCAGGAAAGGATGATTTCGGTCAGGCGGTCCGTACCGCGGTCATTAACAAACGAGCGGGTGGTACGGGTCTTATCTCTGGGAGAAAAGCGTTCCAGAAACCATTCGAAGATGGCATAAGACTCCTGCATTCTATCCAGGATGTGTACCTGTGTAAGGATGTGACGGTCGCCTAAAGGAAAAAAATATTTTTTTTTTTTTTTTTAATATATAAGGACTGCTTTTACCCCTTTGGCGTTTCTGATGGTTGTCAGGAGCGTTCCTGGTATTTGTTTTTCGGTGATGATGAAGACCCGTGGTTCTTCTGTGAATTCAAAGTCGTCGACGATGGCTTGTCTGATGCTGATGTTGTTGGAAGCGATGATGGTTGCGACTTCTGCAAGGATTCCTGGCATGCTAGGGTCGACCGGAATGATTTCGATGACGCCCCAGTGCATGTGTGGGGCGACGTCTTTCAGATGACAGGTCGGGGTAAGGTTTGAGAAGATTTTGAGAAGCTCAGGTTCTTTTTTGATGACGTCCCTTGTTGCGGTGACCGCTCGCCGGTCGACTTGGAATGCTCTTGCTATCTTTGAATCAGATAGTTCGATAAGGCCGCAGCGGAAGGAATTATTATGGATTTGAATGCCGTATTCCATCATTTTTTGTGCGATTTTTTTTCGTTGAGGGTACGCATTGAAGTAATGTTCAATTTGTTTCCACATAGTACAGAATTGTACGTTTGTTGAGTATAAATACCCTTTGTCCTGGGTATTTTTCATCCTATAATGTATAATACTATACATTGAGGTACAATTTTAGAAACATTAATAAAGGCACTATCCAATAATTAACCTCATGAAACGAACAAAAATCACACTTGATGAAAATGACATCCCCAAACAATGGTACAACATCCAAGCAGACCTCAAAACACCCCTAGATCCTCCCTTACACCCACAAACAAGACAACCCATCACTCCAGACGACCTCAAAGCAATCTTCCCCTTTGGCCTCATCAAACAAGAGGCAAGCACCGACCGCCACATCCGAATACCTACCGAGGTCCGAGAGATCTACCGCATATGGAGACCCAGCCCGCTCTACCGAGCCAGACGCCTCGAAGCAGCACTCAAAACCCCCGCAGAAATCTACTACAAATGGGAGGGAGGCAGCCCCGCGGGAAGCCATAAACCAAACTCCGCAGTCGCTCAAGCCTACTACAACAAACAAGAAGGAATCGAACGACTTGTCACCGAAACCGGAGCCGGACAATGGGGCTCTGCCCTAGCATTTTCCACACAACTCTTCGGCCTCGCCTGCCGGGTATACATGGTCAAATGCAGCTACGACCAAAAACCATACCGACGGATCCTCATGCAAACCTGGGGTGCTGAAGTCTACCCCAGCCCCACCACACTGACCAATGCCGGACGAGAAATCCTCAAAAAAGACCCAGATACCACAGGAAGCCTCGGCATCTCCATCAGCGAAGCAGTCGAAGATGCAGCGACCCACGACAACACCAACTACGCACTCGGTTCCGTACTCAACCATGTTGTATTACATCAAACCGTCATCGGCCTCGAACTCAAAAAACAATTCGAATTACTAGAAAAATATCCAGACATCATCTGTGGATGTGTCGGTGGTGGAAGCAATTTTTCAGGAACAGCATTTCCCTTTATACGGGATAAGATTCAAGACAAAAAACCAGATCTGAAAGTCGTATCAGTCGAACCACTCGCCTGCCCCACCCTGACCAAAGGGGAATACCGATACGACTACGGTGACACCGCTGGTCTAACACCTCTCTTAAAGATGTACACCCTCGGCCATGATTTTATCCCCTCTGCGATCCATGCTGGAGGACTCCGCTACCATGGAGACTCACCCCTGCTCTCAAAACTCACAAAAGACGGCTACATGGACGCCCTAGCCTATACACAACAAGAAATCTTCGAAGCAGCCATGCTCTTTACGCGGACCGAAGGACTCATCCCTGCACCAGAATCAGCACATGCCATCCGAGCAGCCATCGATTTCGCAAAGATAGCAAAAAAGAAAAACGAAAAGAAAATCATCGTCTTCACCAACAGCGGCCATGGCCATTTCGACCTTGGAGCATACGATGATTACCTGCATAAAAAAATCCCCAATGGGGAGTACCACAAAATCAATCCCTAAGCATCCAGAACTCCCCTCTTTTTTCCTTTTTTTTTTTCCTAAATTTATTCCTACCAACTAATGTCACACAACAATATCTTTATCTACCACCATACCACTTAATAAAGGGTATTTGATATCCCCCTTTGACCTAAATGGGGTAGGGCCTATGAAGGAATTAGACATCACCACATTGCGACACGGAACCGACCTTGTAAAAAGAGGTTTTTCAAAAATGCAAAAAGGCGGGGTCATCATGGATGTCACCACCGTAGAACAAGCAAAAATCGCAGAGAAAAGTGGTGCCGTTGCAGTGATGGCTCTCGAACGAGTTCCTGCTGATATCCGTGCCCATGGTGGCGTCGCACGAATGGCAGATCCCACCATCATAAAGGAGATTCTTAACACCGTCAGCATCCCGGTCATGGCCAAAGCACGTATCGGCCATTTCGTCGAAGCACAAGCCCTCGAGGCACTCGGCGTCGATATGATTGATGAATCAGAAGTGCTTACTCCAGCAGATCCGTTTTACCATATCGATAAACGTTGTTTCACCATCCCGTTCGTCTGCGGTTGCCGCAACCTCGGCGAGGCGACACGACGCATCTGGGAAGGAGCAGCAATGATACGAACTAAAGGAGAAGCAGGGACTGGAAATATCATTGAGGCTGTTCGACATCAGCGCATGGTAACACGCATGATTAGCACTCTTAAAACAATGCCCACCGTAAAAATACAAAAAGTAGCTGATGCGTATTGTCAAAGTTATATTACCTCATATAAAACATTGACTGATCAAAACGTTGATGATAAAACCATTGTGTTCAGCTCATCAACCTATGGGGTCTTGAAAAAGGAAGTCTATGACATCTTAAAAGAAATCAAGCAACTGCAGCGACTCCCTGTCGTCAATTTCGCGGCAGGCGGAGTAGCAACCCCTGCAGATGCAGCACTCATGATGCAGATTGGAAGCGATGGAGTCTTCGTTGGATCGGGTATCTTCAAATCAAAGAACCCCGAGAAAAGAGCAAAAGCTATCGTAGAGGCGGTCGCTCATTTCGATGAACCAGAGACGATTGCTGACGTCAGTAAAAACCTTGGGGATGCCATGCTGGGAATCGAAATTAGCTCGATACCAAAAGATCAACTTCTACAGGAACGAGGCTGGTAGAAATAGTCACCATAGGGGTCTTATCACTTCAAGGAGCGGTATCTGAGCATCTCACCTCCATGAACCGTGTTTTTCAAGAAGATAAAAAAAAAGGGAAAGCTATCCTAGTGCGTCAATCAAAAGATATTGATTCCTGTGATGCATTGATCATCCCCGGGGGAGAAAGCACCACTATCTCCCGTATTTTGGTCAACTCCGGGATGTATGATGTGATCCGCGAACGGATGAACAACCAGGACATCGCCCTGATGGGAACCTGCGCGGGATGCGTCCTACTTGCCAAGGAACTCACCGATACAAAGGCGGATGTCAAACTCCTAGAAGCAATCGACATGCTGGTGGAGCGCAATGCTTTTGGTAGGCAAAAAGAATCATTTGAACAATCAGTCCAGATAAAAGGATTGACCAACTCCTATCATGCCGTGTTTATCCGAGCGCCGATTATAACAAAAACATGGGGGGATTGTGAGATACTTTCAAAAGCTGGAAAAGAAATAGTCATGGCCAGGCAGAAAAGCTACCTGGCGCTATCGTTTCATCCTGAATTGACTGATGACCTCAGGATTCATCGATTTTTTTTAGAGATGCTATAGCTATGCTTTCATGATAGCAAGCAGGAAGATGCCAAGAGCGATCAGCGCTCCAACAACAGCACCGATAACTGCGATGATCCCATTCACTATCGTCCCTGAAAAGTTCAACAGGTCTATTGGTGCACCCATGAAACCTAACAGGTTCGCGCCCCAAAGGAAGATGACTCCAACGATAAGGCCGATAATGATTAAAATCGCTCCAACTGCTCTGCTTTTACCAGAGCCGAAATAAGCGGTAAAAATTCCTGCGATTACACTTGCTATTGCAAACACCAGCGTCATCATGCTTAGAAAATATTGTACTAATCCTTCCATTTTTTTTCACTCCTTAAAACTTCGTTCCCGTTAGCGTTTTTGTATCGATTACCCCTTCGATGGTTCTGATTTTGTTTACCACAATGTCTCCGAGGCTTTCGAAGTCATCCGCTTCTATTTTCGCGATGAGATCGTATTCTCCAAATAACGGATGGAGTTCTATAATCTGTGGTACCTTTGAGAGTTTGTTGTAGACCTCATGTTCATGTGCGGGAGCGGCACTTATCAGGACAAACCCAATTGCCATAGATTTTACCTTCCTCGCTCACCGTTATAATGTCATTGGATATAAGTCTTACGTTATGTATTAATTCGCTTCTATCTTAAAAAAGGTGTTTTCCTTTTGCAGCATCTCGGTTGTTTTCAAGTGAGATTTGTTGAGCGGTATGTGTTCCTCTTACCTGTTTTTACTTTGAGACATCTGAATGAAATTCTCTCTGCTGCGGTCATAGGTCCGTTCAACAGTATCGGAAAAGAAACATGCGGGCAGTTCGTCTCTATTTCGATGATAGTTGAGACAGTCACAACATATCCCCTTCCTACTGCAAGGATAGCTACAATTGCATACGTTTTTGTTTTTTTGTACTTTGCATTCAGTCATAGTTAAGATACTCCAATGAGTTTTTTAAACTCGTTTTCATCAATGATGGTTAAACCAAGTTTTTTTGCTTTTTCGTATTTTGAACCTGGGTCAGAGCCGACGACGACATAATCAATGTCTTTTCCAATCGCGGAGGCAACCATCCCTCCTTTTTTCATCACAAGGTCTGATGCATCAGGTCGGCTTAGTGTCGATAGTCCTCCGGTGAACACGAACTTTTTCCCGTTGAGTGGTCCTTCTTTTTTTGTTTCCTTAGTACGGATCCCGATACCCTTAAGCTTGTTTATCAATTCGATATTCTCCTCGGTTGCAAAGAAGGTCGCTATCGCTTCAGCGGTTTTCTCCCCCAGTCCATGGATCTGGGTTAACTCTTCAGCGGTTTTGCTGGCAAGTTCATCAATACTCTGGTATTGTGCTGCGAGGATCTGGGAAGCGTATTTTCCCACATGTCGGATTCCTAACCCGTACATCAATCGTGCTAACCCCTGGTGTTTGCTCTTCTCGATGGAATCAAGGAGGTTCTGAACTGATTTTTCTTTGAAACCTTCCAGTTGGAGTAGGTCTTGTTCCGTCAGAGCATACAGATCTGCGATATTGTCGATGAGGCCTTTTTCAATGAGCTTATCAATGGTTTGTCCACCGAGATGATCGATGTCCATCGCGTCCCGTGATGCAAAATATTCGATGCGCCATTTCAGCCGCGCAGGGCATTGCTTGTTCGGACAGCGGACAGCGACCTCATCCAAAGTCCGTATGACGTCTGATCCGCACACCGGGCATTTTCGTGGAATCGTACGGGCTTTCTCCTCGCCTGTTCTTTTTTCACTGATGCTTTTTACCACTTGGGGGATGACATCGCCGCTGCGTTCCACAAGCACCATGTCTCCTACCCTGATGTCTTTGCGTTTCAATTCATCAAAATTGTGCAAGGTCGCTCGGGAGACGGTGACTCCCCCGACTTGGACGGGCTCCAGGATTGCCACCGGTGTTAACGTTCCTGTTCTTCCTACCTGGATCACGATGTCTTTGAGTTTGGTGGTTGCTTGTTTTGCGGTGAATTTGAACGCGATAGCCCATCGAGGGTGTTTAATGGTCGAGCCCAGCTCCCTTTGTTGGGCGAATGAGTTTACCTTTAAGACGACCCCGTCGATTTCATAATCAAGCGACTCGCGTTTTGTCTCCAAGGTTCTGCAATAGGAGATTGCTTCTTCTATGGAAGCGGCTTTTTTTATCAATGGGTTGATCCGGAATCCTGCTGCCCGTAGGGTCTCAAGGGATTTTTCTTGGCTTTTGAAATCTTTGTCCGCGTATGATATATAGTACAAGTACGTGTCTAATGGTCGTGATGCGACTATACGCGGATCCAGCTGTCGAAGTGATCCTGCTGCTGCGTTCCGTGGGTTGGCGAACACCTGTTCTCCTTTTTTCTCTTGTTCTTTGTTGAATCTCTTAAACGATGATATTGGGAAGTATACTTCCCCTCGCACCTCAGCGTTTTGAAGGTTAGACCCGTGCAACCGCAATGGGATACTGCGGATTGTCCGGAGGTTTGAGGAAATATCATCACCTTTTATCCCATCCCCGCGAGTCGCTCCGCGGATGAAGACCCCGTTTTCGTAAATCAGAGCGATGCTGACCCCGTCGATCTTTGGTTCACAGATATATTCCACTTCTGTGACGACCTTCTTCACCCGCTCGTCGAATTCCCGAAGTTCATCATAGGAATACGCATTGTCCAGGGAGATCATCGGTATTTTATGCCCCACGGTTGCAAATCCCTTCAGTGGTTCTCCTCCGACCCGTTGCGTCGGTGAATCAGAGGTGATGAGGGTAGGGTACTGGGTTTCCAATGCCTCGAGCTTCTTTAACAACATGTCGTATTCGTAATCAGAGATTACCGGGTTGTTTTCCACATAATATTGATAATTATGGTAGTTGATCTCATCACGAAGTTTCTGAATCTGTTTTTTCGCATCGTTTTTATTCATTGGTTCACGTACCAATTATTTTTTCAATGTCTTCTACGGAGTAAGTATTCAGGATGTCTTTCTGCTCCAGCCAGCCTCTTCGGGCGGTCGCAATCCCGAATCTAATGAAATCCAGGTGATTGATGCTGTGCGAATCGGTCCCAAGGACGAACCCTATGTTGTGATCCTTTGCTTGTTTTATATGAACATCATCGAGGTCCAGACGGTCCGGGAACGAGTTTATCTCAAGACGGGTATCGGTTTGTTTGGCTGCGTCAATGATCTGTTCGATATCGACCTCGTACGGGTCTCGTTTCCCGATGAGTCGACCAGTTGGATGCGCGAGGAAATTCACTTGTTCGTTGTCCATTCCTTTGATGATGCGTCGGGTCATGGTTTCTTTATCCATTTTAAATGCCGTGTGAATCGCGATGTACACGAAATCGAAGTGCTCTAATATTTTGTTGCTATAATCAAGGGTTCCATCTGTTTTTATATCACACTCAGTCCCGCAGAAGATCCGCAGTTCTGGGTGCTTCTTCCTGATTTTTTGTATCTCTAGTATTTTTTTCTGTATGCGTTCTTCGGACAATCCGTTCGCAATCTTCAGGGATTGTGAATGATCAGTAATCCCGATGAAATCATATCTTCGTTTTTCTGCAACAGTTGCGATGGTTTCTATAGAGTCACTGCCATCACTCCAGAGGGAATGGACATGGAAATCTCCTTTGATCGCATCAGGGGTGACCAGTGTCGGTAATGTGTGATTTTTTGCAGCGTCGAATTCACCGCGGTTCTCTCGCAGCTCTGGTTCGATGTAGGCCATCCCGATTCTCTTGTAGATGTCTTCTTCTGTTTTTCCCGCGATGTATTTCTCAGATTCTTTCTCAAATAACCCGTACTCATTCAACTTGAATCCTTTTTTTATCGCAAATCCTCGCAAGGTGACATTATGATCTTTCGAGCCCGTGAAATATTGGAGCGCGGCACCATAGCTTTTTTCGTCGACCACACGAAGGTCCACCTGGAGATGGTCGTTGAGGATCACACTTGATTTGGTGATCCCCTTCGCGAGGATCTCGGCAACCTCCGGATACTGTACGAAATGGTCCATGACCGTTTCAGGGTCGTTTGACAAGGCAAGGATATCGATATCCCCGATGGTTTCCTTCATCCGACGAAGGCTGCCTGCGATGTCTATTTTTTTTATCTTTTTGTTTTTCTTCAGATATGTTAGGTATCGATTGCCATCCTCATAGGCGACATTCAGTAAAACCCTGCCACTTGTTTTTTCTAACAGTTGAATGCCTCGGAGGATGTTCCGCTCAGTAATCTCCCCGAATCCCTCAAGACTTCGCAGTTTTCCATTCCCTGCCGCGTCCCGAAGTGCTTGGATGGTGCTGATCCCAAGGTTTTTATAAAGAGCAGCCACCTTTTTTGGTCCAAGACCAGGGATGCTAAGCAGATCTATCAAACCAGGTGGGACTTCTTTTTTCAACCGTTCAAGGTACTCGAGTTTTCCTGTCTGTACAAGCTCAGTTATCTTCTTTGCTAATGCCTCCCCGATCCCGGAAATTGACTCTAACGTACCTTGTCTGACAATTTTTTCGATATCATCATCAAGAGCTTCAATGGTCTGTGCCGCCATCCGGTACGCTCGCGTCTTAAAAAAAAGGTCGCCTTTGAGGTCTAACAGGTCCGCAACCATGTACAAGGTCTCAGCAACGAACTGATTCTTCATAGCACCTCATCTCTGTTCATTGAAGATGGACGATTATTTCAACGGCATCGCCATCATGCAACCCTAGCGTCTGACGTAAGTTATCCGGGGAGATACATTCTAGGATTGTCGCATAATGGCTCCGTTTCGGTAGCACGATCGCCCCTTTCCTTCCACTGATGGTCGCTTTAAAGCAGATCACACCACCGAATGTTCGATTCTCCGCCTGGAACTCCTCTATTTCGATGCCGCCATAGCTGCGCAGCAAACGTATCTTGTTTCGTTCAATGTATTCGATCTCCACATTCAAGGTTCCCGGGTAGGCGACAAATCCGAGTCGTTTCTCAAACTGATCCGCGTACCCTTTGTGCCCCGTGTAATATTTTCCCTCACCCATCCCGGACACCAGCTTGCCTTTGAAGACGACTTTGTTCGTCAAATCAAAGATCTGTTTATACGAAAGGTATTCGGCTTCCAATGCTTCTGACCCATGGCCTGTAATCTGAATCAACTGTTTTTTCACCCCAAGCTCCCGGGTGATCATCTCCTGCGTGTCTAATTCAAGGAGGTACCGCGAAGCGGTCTGCTGGCTGGTCTGTAACTGATCTGCCAGCTCATGGGAGGATAACTCTATCTTGTTATGGACTGCCCCAAGCAACGCAAGTTCCTTGAGAGTCTGCATCAAATAGGGTTTCAACGGGTTTTTTTCTGTCCCCGGTCGTTTATTTTCCGATTGTTTCAACAAGTTTTTTCCCTTCATCCGTAAAAACGTATGTGTTCCCTTTCTTCTCAACAATACCTCCGGTGATAAACTCATCGATGATGCGTTGAGCCACTCGGGGAATGATACGATTTTTTTTGGCAATGCGGGAAAGATTGGTTTCCCCTGCGACGAGCTCATCAAAGATTACTCGTCTGAACTTATTTGCAAGTATGAATCCTTCATCCATTCGTATCCAACAGCTTAATTTAGAGGTATCACATAAACCTTTTCAAACTTATGTTTAGAAACATCCCACCAATACTCAATGCAAAACAGCTCTTAGACCAGTCGATTCGTCGAACAAAAAAAATCCAGATTCATGATCGCGATAAACGTTATGAAATAAAAAAAATTGTGATCGCACGCACTGAAGCATTCATTAACGATCTTCTCGTCCACCTAGAGTCTTATGTGAAAAACTTTCCATCGTTAGATAGATTGCCCTTGTTTTATCAGGAGATCATAGACATTAAGATTGATACAAATAAACTGAAGAAATCATTAGGTGCGATTGACTGGGCTCGAAAAACAGTAGAAATGGTCTACCAGACACAGAGCAGTTCTTTGACCAAATCAGGCAATGTCGAGTTCCTGAAACAAAAACAAAAAGAAATCTATGGTCGTGTATCATCTATCGTTAAGCAAGTAGATAAAAATCTTGTTTTCCTCGCCAATGCACAAAAAATCTTACGAGCATTTCCCGATATTGAGGATGTCCCAACAGTGGTGATCGCTGGGTATCCTAACGTGGGAAAATCTTCACTCATCAGACAACTCTCCGCTGCAAAACCCGAGGTTGCACAATACCCGTTTACGACAAAACAAATTTTCGTCGGCCATATGGAAAAAAAGATACGATATGAAAAAAAACGATATCAGATTATTGACACCCCCGGTCTGCTGGACCGTCCTCTTTCAGAGCGGAATAATATCGAGCGACAGGCGATAGCCGCATTACGTCATCTTGCTGACCTTGTCGTTTTTATCTTCGACCCGTCGGAGACCAGTGGATATCAGATGACTGAGCAGCAGCTTATGCTTGTAAACATCCAGAAGCTGTTCAACGATATCCCCTTCCTCATCGTCGAAAACAAAGTCGACATAAAAGACACTGGTTCAGCCAATCGGAAGATATCCTGTATGACTGGAGCGGGAATTGAGGAACTGCGAAAAGAAATCTTCTCCCTTCTTAATTAAAAGGATTCTTTCGTAGGTGCATATCCTTGTACATGTTCATCTGCGAAAAATGCTCATAAAAAGACCATGTGATATCCTTTCCAACGACAATTAGGAAAGGAAGATCTTAGATTTTTTATACCCTCTTTTCCCCCCTCTATTCTTCCTTCCTATTGTTAGTTTTTTAAAAAAATTTTCTCATGAACATCGAAAAGACAAATTTAAAAGAATTATTATGATGGTTATCGTCGGGTCTTCATGGTCTGGATGATTTCCTTACCAAAATCAGTGACTCCGTAGAGCCGAACGTTCTTCCCACCGGATCGCTCTTCGACCATATTCAAACCAATGAGACTTTCTTCCTCACGATACCGTGTTTCGATCCCGCGTAACGCCCCAATGACATTTGAAGACGTCGCACCAATACTATACGCAATTTCAGAGGTATAACTGCAGTTCGGGCTGATCTCAACAAGGTATTCTGTCACTTTGCGTCGAATGTTGCTGCGTCGAAGTGCCCGTATCGCAACCGATCGTTTAATCTCGATAGAGCGGTCTATCGTTGTTTGTTCTAGCATCCCATCGTACCCACTAAAAAAACGAATAGGACCTCTTTTAATAAAGTATTCGCTACCGGATACCTCGCTACATATGCACTTGCACTACTGCTTGCATCATCACCTCAGCATCCCGGTATTTATGCAGGTGCTCGGTAATGGAAAAAAATAACGACTGTTTCAGGTGGACTTTCTTCGGGAGAAAAACAAATGATTTTCTTCATTGGATAAAATCAAAAAAAACCTCTCGCAAATGAAATAATGTCGTATTTATAGGAGATGCACGATTATAATCATGAATAAGAAATCAAATCAAAAAAAATATGTCTGTTTCATCATAAGTACCATATTAATAATAACAATCCTCTCAGAGATGGCCCAGAGCCGTAAGAGCTGTTGAAACAAAAAATACCGGTGTCTCACAAACATTTAAATAAGTAAGGAGAATTAATTTTGATATAGGGGAATCATGTTGATCCGGAACGGATTCGCAATCGGTATTATCCTACTGTATATTATTTCCACGGTCACTCCGATAATCGCAGAAAAACAAGGTACTGGAGCATTTCCAAACGTCCCCGCTCTCAATACATACGAAAATAGCGCAACAGAACCAGGTCTCATTCTTTATACTCCTATGCTATCGACAAATACCTATCTTGTAAACCGAGATGGGACCGTGCTTACTAATTGGCAGAGCAATTATTTCCCAGGATTGTCCGCGTATCTTCTCCCGAATGGAAACCTTCTCAGACCAAAGAGACTGAATTTCGAACCAGGCGCCAGCGGTGGGATACAAGAATTCTCCCCGGATGGTACCCTCATCTGGGATTACACGTACTATTCCTATGGAGAATACATGACACATCATGATGTCAAACCCTTACCAAACGGAAACGTACTAGCTTTATCCCATATTTCTCTGTCTTATTCAGAGCTTGTGACATTCGGGCGGAACCCCAGTAACGTTCTTCCTGGAGGAATGAAACTAGAAAAAATACTAGAAATCAAACCAACTGGACCTACAAGCGGTGATATCGTCTGGGAGTGGTGTTCAGCAGATCATCTCATACAAGATTTTGATCCGACCAAATTAAACTACGGGGTAGTCGGAGACCATCCTGAGTTAATCGATATTAATTACTATGACGGGTTAGACGAGGACCTCTTCCATTGTAACTCCATTGACTACAATCAGGAACTCGACAAAATCCTAATCAGTTGCAGGAACTTCAATGAACTATGGATCATCAACCATTCCACGGGAGATCTCATCTATCGATGGGGAAACCCAGAAACATACCGTGCAGACGGGGAACAAGAGCTGTTCTGGCAGCATGATGCGACCTGGATAAAACCTGATTATCCTGGTGCGGGTCATTTATTGGTCTTCAATAACGGGGTCGGTAGAGGGTTTTCGTCTGTCGATGAAATAGACACCTCGGTAGGAACTATCGTTTGGAGTTATACACATCAAAATTTCCTGTCAGCCATGTACTGTGGAGCAGCTCGACTCCAATCAGGAAACACTCTCATTTGTGATAGCGATTATGGCACTTTCTTTGAAGTAACCCCTGATGGAACAACCGTCTGGCAATACCAGGCCCAAGATTACAATGGAAAAGTCTTCAAAATTGATTACATACTACCAAATGAAAATCAAGTCGATTGCATCGGTTCTCTATCATGGAATGATATTGAACCGAATTCTACCGTCACTGGTTCTTTCATCATACGCAATAAAGGACAAACACCACTCGTATGGAATATCTCAGAATACCCTGAATGGGGAACCTGGGGGTTTAGTGCCTCCGGTGGTATCGTTGGAGAAGAAGTCAACATAACCGTTACCGTGGTCGTTCCAACCCAGGAGGACGCTGAATTTGAAGGTTTCATAAAAGTGATAAGCCACGACAACCAAGAGGATTATGATATCGTTCCAATTTATTTACAAACACCACTGAAAATACAAAGTGAACCATCTACCGTGGTTATTAAATCACACATCCCTTACTTTATTTTGAGAAATAAGATCTGCCGATAACTATTCAAACCAGCCATACTGATGGTGAGTGCGGGCGCCGGGATTTGAACCCGAGTTTTAAGCTTGGCAAGCTTAAGTGATACCAGACTACACTACACCCGCGTATCCTGATAGTCGAGACACAGAAGCAATCATCCCTTAAAAAGTATTACGCTGGATTACCCATCATTACAATCCCCATTTTTTCCAGCATAATCTATAAATATTGGAGAAACTATATAATTACTGTTGGTGAATGGAATAATGGCACCTAGGAAACGAATGATCAGTGTTCTTTCGGTTGTTCTCTTCTGTACGATTTTATCATCCCTATCCGCAAACGGGTCTCTTTTGACACTTCACCATCAGACGTCATCCATTGATGACATCACCTTACATGATGACGCGTTCCATGGCCGAGGCAATCTTCCATTCATTGAATGGTGGTATTTTGATGCAAAACTTGACAACGGTTACTCACTTGTTCTTGGTGTACAAGTCCTCAATATCTTTGCAAGGGGGATTGTCACCACCAGACTCACCCTGTATGATAAAGAATCAGTCTTACTCAAAAACTATGAGAAATATTTTCTCAGGGATTTATCTGCTTCCTCTGACATCCCCTCGGTGTACATCGAAGGTAACCAAGTCATTCTTGGTTCTTATGATGCTGTAAATGATCGCTTTGTCTATAACGTAAACATACAGAACCCAGAAAGTTCCGTTTCTTTACAATTTGTTGGATGTACAAAAGGCTGGAAACGACAGCAGCAAACAGGCGACTGGTGGGCGGTAATCCTCCCCCGAGCAAACGTGACCGGGACTATCACCATTAATAACACAACCATGAATGTAAATGGAACCGGGTATCATGATCACAACTGGGGGATCGGTGCAAGGGTCGCCATGCATTTCGGATGGTTCTGGGGAACCTGCAGCTCAACGAACTACACGGTCACCTGGGCTGAGATACAAACAACACGGTTGACACAGATTCCAATAATGGTCCTGAACACAAAAAATGGTGGTTATCTTGAAATACCCTCAGACACCATATGGTTCTCAACAGAAAATATCTCCTTTGATCATTTCAGACGCGTCCCCTGGTTCTTCAGCATAGAGACGGTCACCGAGCATGTTTTCCTGATCATCGATATGGAGGTCATCAGCGTCGATCATACCGATATGTTCGGATTCATCAAATACTGGCGGTACCATGTCCGATGCTCAGGGACAATCGTCGTCGATGGTCATATGGAGACCGTGGATGGGATCTCCATCATGGAGTATCTGAGGTTCCGATAGCAGCGACTGCGGATTGTTTCATCATCCGTTTCAGAGGTTTACTGAGATGTCGACGGGCGCAGATAGGGACTTCATAGAAACCCGGTGTGATCGAACGTTTTTTTTCCTGCAGGACTGGCTCTGAACTACTCGTCCCACAATTTCTACATTTGTAGCCTTGATTGGTCCCTTTTGATTTCATATGTTTGCCGCAAGTCGGACACACTGGATTTTCTACCTTTATGGTCAATGGCACGAGTTGTTTGACATTGATTTTTTCAAGATTGATAGTGAGCGGATGCTCACGGACGCCTCCATAGGCTTCTACAATGTCTCCCTCGGAAAGCTTTCGAATACTCTTTCGGAATCCTTTTGTTGGTTCATATGCAGCACAATCGATTATCCCGGTTCTATCCTGGATCCTGAAGAGGACATGACCGCCTTGAATCGTGAACGGAGGTTCAACAACGGTTCCCTGGACGATGACGGATTCATATGGTTTAATCTGATCGATGGATTTTCTCTGCAGATGATCATCGGTCCCTTGATTCGTCACAAACACCAGCCAACTCTCAATCGGCTCAGATTTCACCTGTTCTGATGCCATCACCAGCTCGTCTGGACTATCCCCTCGTATCCCATAGAGGATCGGGCAGGGTGACGCTGGGACGATACGATTATGATGATTCTCAATATCATAGTTATCAAACGTGTTTGGGTATTTCGCATCCATGTGTTGGACAGAACGTGCATCAACATGTCGCTTCGTACCCCATCGTTGTCGCGGCCGATACGTGATCAACTCATAGGTCCAATCCCCGGGTTCCCAGCAGATCGCCGCGGTCGCCCCAATCAAGCCGCGCTTGTTTTTGTATCCTTCATAGACCGCGCGATGTTTGTGTAGAAGGTTGATGACCTCATCAAGATTTACGACCGTTGTCACCACTTTCCAATAAAAATCAAGTGGTGGCTTTTCTTGAAGAAGAACATACCCTGGATTTGTGTTCTCATCATCAACCCGGGCTTGTGTTTCAACGGTCTCCTTCACAATCCTAGCAAGATTCTCCTGCTGACTTTCTGAAAGCTCCAATGACCGATCAGGGGAACAGGATATCTCTTGACCATCAATCATTCCGATTTTCTGTCTTTTGTTCCCACGGGTTTTCCCAACCTGAAGACACAATGCTCCATTCCCCCGGGTCTTCCAAGGGACATTGGGGTTCAAACGAACAAGCCGTGGATAACCGATGATCGCATAGTCATCCATGATCTTCTCAATGATAGTCCGTGCTACATACGTGGTGCACCCACCATTCACTGAGTCTGTGTCGTCAATACCTATCCAGATGAATATTCACCAAAAACGTTATTAGAGAGGTCGTACTTTAAGCTTCATTACCTATGGATAGAACCGACTTACTCACAAACATCAGAGAGTTTTTAGGGGACGCGGGTTTTTCCGTCTCTGACCCATGTACGTTACGTCTCCCAGGTTTCGACCTCGTGGCTCGACGAGGGGAAACCCTGCTCATTCTTAAAGTACTGTCAAACATCGATGGTCTCTCAGAGGATGTTGCCCAAGAACTCCGAGCGGTAGCGTATCTGCTCAAAGCAACTCCCTTGCTCATCGGTGAAAAGAACGGGGTAAACAACCTTGAGGATGATGTGGTGTATTTCCGGTTTGGCATCCAGACAGTCACGACAGCTACATTGCAGAACCATCTACTTGAGGAAATCCCGGTACGTGCCTATGCAGCCCCCGGTGGGTTATACGTCAACCTTGACCAGGAAAAAATACGACGATTACGCCAGGAGAAAAACATCTCGCTGGGTAACTTTGCGCGTCATGTTCGCGTCTCAAGACGCACCGTCCGGATGTATGAGGATGGTATGAGCGCACGCATCGACATCGCGGACCGCATCGAAGAGATGTTTGAACAGGCCGTGACAACACCAATTGACCTGCTCAAGCCGTTGCTCATGGAAACCAAACAATTACCGTTCTACAAAAAAAACCAGGGGGACGCCAAAGAACTCCAATCCGAGATATTCACCCTGCTTCAGAACATCGGCTATCGCGTCATCCCCATGGATCGCTGCCCCTTTGAAGCTCTGAGCAAAGAAAAGGAAAAAATCCTTCTTACCTGTGTACAACAATACAATAAGAAACTCGCAGAAAAAGCCCATTTCATCAGCAGTATCGCAAAGATCACTGAGAAACATGCCGTGGTCTTTACTGATAAGGATATCGAGAAAAAGAACCTTGAAGGAACCCCGATTATCGGGAAAAAAGAACTACGGAAAATCCGTGATCCTGAGGATGTCTTTACATTAATTCTCGAGAGAATCACCTCTGATTGACTATTATTACTATGACACAAACTTTTATAAATAAGATTCTTATTCCCGAGAACTACGTTACCCTCTGGAGTAACAAATAACCCTTAGAGCGTCGATGATGAATCATGGCAGACAGTAAAACTGTAGAAGCAGTTCAAAAAGCAATTGAGGAATCAAAAAAACTCGAGCGGAAATTCAAACAATCGGTAGACGTCGTCATAAACCTAAAAAACATCGATATGAACGATGCGAAGAACCGTGTCGAAGATGAAGTGATGCTTCCCCATGGCAGGGGAACCGAAGCGAAAATTGCTCTCTTTGCCAGTGGGGATCTTGCGCTCAAATCAAAATCTCATGTTGACTTATTAATAAAACCTGAGGAAATCGAGGAACTCGCCAAAGATAAGAAAAAATTCAAAAAGATCGCAGACGAGTATGATTTCTTCATCGCCGAGGCACCCTTGATGCCCACGATTGGTAAAACACTCGGTATCATCCTTGGTCCTCGAGGAAAAATGCCAAAACCCGTGCCACCAACCATCGATATCACCAGTATTGCGAAGAACCTACGGAAAACCGTGAAGGTTCGATCAAAGACTACAAAAACCATCCATGCAACGGTCGGCAGAGAAGAGATGAGCACGGAACAGATTGCAGAGAACATTGACGCTATCTTGAAACGACTTGAAGGAAAACTTGAACGCGGAAAATTGAATATCGGCTCGGTGTACGTGAAAACAAGCATGGGGCCACCAATGCGAATAGGTTAAAGGTGTTAGGTTATGGCGCATGTCGCATCATGGAAACACGGGGAGGTCTCAGAGATTACATCTCTGGTGACTCACCATAAAATCATCGGAATCCTTGATATCGGAGGTATTCCTGCTCCACAGCTTCAGCAGATGCGAGGTGGTATCCGAGCGAAAGCTCAGATCCGTGCATCGAAGAACACACTGATTTTAAAAGCATTAGACGAAGCGGAATCTCAGGTGAAAGGAATCGGTGCCCTGAAAGATGAGGTGCACGGTCAAGCCGCTATCATCGCGACCGATATGAACCCGTTCGCATTATATCGAGAGATAAAAGCAACACGGAAGATGGCCCCAGCAAAAGGAGGCGAAATCGCATCCCATGATATTGAGGTTCTCGCGGGGGACACTCCCTTCAAACCTGGTCCGATCGTCGGAGAACTTCAAAAAGTAGGGATCCCAGCCGCTATTTCGGAAGGAAAAGTCGTCATTAAGAGCGACAAAGTCCTTGTCGAAGCAGGACAGAAGATTTCACGGGAACTTGCTCAAATGCTTTCTCGTCTCGATATTTTCCCTATTGAACTTGGATTGAAATTAAACGCCGTGTATGAACTCGGCGATATTTACCGACCAGACGTCCTTGATATTGACATGGATCGGTTCATGGGCCAGTTACGAACAGCATCATTTACTGCATTAGGCCTCGCGATGGAGACCGGCTGGGCAAATCCCCAGACGATTCGTCCTCTGTTAGCAAAGGCATATCTGAGCGCACATACTCTTGCGGTGGAAAAGAACATTTACACCAAGGATACTATGAAGACGCTACTTGCCAAGGCACAACGTTCGATGCTGTCTGTTTCATCACAGGTTAAACCTGTTAGTAAAGAGGGCGAAAAAACCCCAACCTAGTAGGAGGACAAAGCTATGGAGTATGTATATAGTGCGATGCTTCTGCATTCCGCAGGCCAACCTATTAACGAAGAGAATGTAAAGAAAGTTCTCACTGCCGCTGGTGTAAAAACTGATGCCGCACGAGTAAAAGCACTTGTTGCTTCACTCGAGGGTGTCAATATTGACGAGGCGATAAAAGCAGCCGCCGTCCCAGTCGCAGCGCCTGCCGCAGCCGCAGCACCTGCTGAAAAGAAAGAGAAAAAGAAAGAAGAAAAGAAAGAAGAAGTTACTCAAGACGAAGCAGCAGCTGGACTTAGCGCGTTATTTGATTAAAGATGCAGAGGTTGTCATCACACAACCCTCTTCTTTTTGTTTTTTTCTCATCATATTTTTTCTAAAGAGCCCTCGTGATAGATTTTTCATACGACCATCATTTATAATGATTTTAAAAAAAACAATGAAAGGTGGGGGACGGGATGCATTGGATGGGAGGAAAATGCCTTTAGTGGAAAGCAGATATCTAAAGATACCTCCCCAATGTCTATTGTGTCCCCCAACAACAAATAATCATGGAAAATAAATAGTTTTCCCCCACTGTTCCTTCTCCTGTTGATTTTTTGTATGCTTGAAGTGTCTGATAGGCCTCGCACAAGAGATGAAAACAAGGGTTGTTATCCCTGTCTATTGGTAGCCTCCGGTCATCAGACTTGGGTCGCCAAGGAGCATGAATTCTTCAATTGTGAAATAATCTGGTCCGACGTTTTGGATATACGCATTTTGTGAGCTGGTCAACATCTGGCCAATGGTGATTCCGTCGGTATAGGCGTCGAAGAAATGCACATTCAGGTAACCAGCACCGCCATACACACCATTGGAATCAACCCAGGTATATGCCGTTCGTGTCGATCCGATCGTCGCAATCGCTCCACCTTGCTCGTTTGCCAGAAAACTCCAGGCGAAACATTGGTAAAAATCATGGGGATCTGATGAGAGGCTGAAGATTCTGACCAAGGTATTAGTCATTTTTGGGTAATAGTTCCGCAGATCAGTGATATTGAAATCCAGTTTTGCCGTCAGACAGGCATCAAAGAAGATAATGGGTAGTTTATAGCCGTTTTTCAACCCTTTTAAATACGGGGTGTAATAGTAGATTTTAGCTTTTGTTATCGCGTTAGGTCGGGACGTCCCCCATCCATGTTCAAACCCGTGACCTGAATAGCTAACAAACCCAGCACCTTTATTGATTGCCCAGTTGAAATTAATGCGATGAAGATTGAATTTTGAGGTCCAAAGGAATGTCTGTTGGAAATCAGGCATCGTCTGAGCCACCTTGATATTCGTAATCTCTCCTTCGTAGACAAAGGGTGGAGCACCCATGCTCACGGGGAAGGTATCTCCCCCTGCAAGAATAAGGCGTTTGAACCAGATCTGATTTGAGGTCTCCTGCTCATAGACAATGATTTTACTGACGACCGTTTGGACTTCTGTGACATCTGCGCAGGCGAGCCTTCCGATATGCACGTCCGCGTACAAATCAACACCGTCGAGATCGTAACCGTCTTCATCGATCTCACCGAACCGATCATTCCCGTTTGCATCCCAGCTGCAGAAATCTCCATTCGCATCAAAAACGTCTCCATAGTAAAGATCTGATAGGAGGTCTTGTTCCCACCAAGATGCGTAGGTGAAACGGATCGGAAGTTTCTTCATGTCACCGACTAGCAGGACATACTTGGTATCCCACTCCTCGGCTGCTTCCTTGATGAAGTATTTGATCCGTTCAGCGTCATCTCGTCCATAATGCGAGCCGTAAATCTCCTCAAGTGGGACAAGGATGGTGGAGACACCATAGCTGTTCTTGTGGTTAATAAGCGGCTGCAACGACTCAGAAAATTCAGTAGGGGAGATGATCACTAAGGAGTACGGTTCTGAGGAAGCAGGAGCAGGAGCCCCCTCCGTATAGCTGATTTCAATGGTGAAATGAGTGCTATAGAGCAGCGTATCAGAATTTGGTGCATAACGAACGGGATTGATCTGGACGGTAACAAAGAGAGTATGGTCATTGTCACTGTTTAACCCAGCCCCAGAGTTGACCGTGTACCATGATGTAGGGTACAATTGATCATTGCCATAGACATCCTCATTGAACACACCATCCACTGGGACGAGTTGATCACCAATCTTTTGTTTGGTCGGAACCGGTCGAATGAGCTTTTCCACAATCATGGTCTGCATCGTCGATGGCTCAACATCAACAGAGATGATCCTGGTTCCAAGAGGAAACTCAAAGGTTTTTGAGAACGTCGGCAACATGGGGCATCCTTCTACGGTGAGCACCCCGGTCGCCATATTGACAATGATTTCACCAAGGTTATCCTTGACATTCAGAACCGGAACTGAGAAAGCAACCTGATCCACGAGAACTTCCTGTTCGACAGTATCCCTTTGAGCAATCGCAGGCATAACGTTAGCAATCAGTAAAAGAAGTAGTATTCCACCTATGATGAAAGTATGTATCTGCGTGTTCTTCATATAATATCCCCTTGGAAAGAGCGAATCAAATAGTCCTATATTAATCTTGATTCTCAAATCAATTTAACGAGGCTATTGTATTTAAGATTTGTTATAATAAAATTGGTCAAACACCAAGCGATTCTCACCCCATAAAAACCAGAGTTCTTGGAGAAGAGACTTTAAATATTAAAAGCCGTATACTGCCTCACTTCCATCAGATAAAACAGGTGAACTATGGGCAAAGGAATAAACGCCGCACGCCAACTAAAAAAAGCACGAAAGAACCAATTGTGGAACGACCGGTACTACAAAAAACGAATCCTTCATCTCAAAGAAAAAGCAGATCCACTCGGAGGCGTACCACAAGCGCGAGGCATCGTTATCGAAAAGGTTGGTATCGAGGCAAAACAGCCCAACTCAGCAATCCGGAAATGCGTCAAAATCCAACTTATAAAAAACGGTCGGCAGATCACCGCGTTTGCCCCAGGCAACCATGCGATTGGATTCATCGATGAACACGACGAAGTCGTCGTCGAAGGCATCGGTGGTCGGATGGGGCGAAGTTATGGTGATATCCCTGGCGTCCGTTTCAAAGTCATCAAAGTCAATGATGTCTCTTTAGACCAACTGGTAAAAGGAAAAATTGAGAAACCAATGAGACGGTAACTATGAGTGAAAAGAAAGACCCACAACCCAGTGCAGCATTCTTCCCGATGTTCTTAAAATACGACCTTAGCACAATAAAAATCGAAGACCTAGGTCTGCAACGGTACATCAACCTCGAAAACAAGGATTTCTTCCTTGGTGCACCACATGCGAACAAGATGTTCGGGAAAGCAAATGTCCCGATTATCGAACGACTCATCAACATCCTGATGAAAACCGAGATGTACACCGGGCAGAAGACCAAGGCATATACCGCGGTCCGCAAAGCATTTGAAATCATCGATAAACGCACCAAAACGAACCCAGTCCAAGTCCTCATCGATGCGTTACAAAACGCAGCACCAAAAGAGGAAACAACCCGGTTACGGTTTGGTGGCATCATGGTTCCAAAAGCGGTGGATATCTCACCGCAACGCAGACTGGACATCGCGTTACGTAACATTTGCACGGGTTCCATGACTGCGAGTCATAAAAATAAGAAGAGAATCGAGGCATGTCTTGCTGATGAGCTCTTCAAGGCTAGCAAGAATGATCCTGCATCTTTTGCGGTTGCAAAGAAAAATGATCTTGAACGGGTCGCCAAAGCAGCTCGATAAAAAAATAAGATATGGATTTTTGAAGGTGTATAACACATGGGGCGAAAAGAAGAGAATATTCAAAAAGCAACAGCGCTGATGAATAAATTAGATCATATTCGAAACATTGGGATTGCTGCACATATTGATCATGGGAAAACCACGTTTTCAGATAACCTCATCGCAGGTTGCGGGATGATGAGCGAGGAGCTTGCTGGGAAACAACTGGTCTTAGATTACGATGAGCAGGAGCAGGCTCGTGGGATTACGATTAACGCGGCATCAGCATCCATGGTTCACAACGTTGAGGGACAAGATTACCTGATTAACTTAATTGATACACCCGGTCATGTCGACTTTGGTGGTGATGTTACCCGTGCGATGCGAGCAGTAGATGGTTGCATCATTGTCGTCTGTGCCGTAGAAGGTGCGATGCCACAGACGGAAACGGTGATTCGTCAAGCGATTCGTGAAAAAGTAAAACCAGTATTATTCATCAACAAGGTAGACCGACTTATTAATGAACTTCGAGTCACACCAGAAGAGATGCAAAATCGATTCATTAAAATCATCAACAGGTTCAACGAACTTCTCGATCGTGTTGTCCCTGATGAGTTCAAAGGGAAATGGAACGTGAAAGTCGATAACGGAACTGTTGCGTTTGGTTCCGCGTTCCATAACTGGGCGGTCTCCGTTCCCCGTATGAAAAAAACTAACTTAGGATTCAAAGATGTCTATAACTACTGTAAGGACAATGATCAGAAAACCTTAGCGAAACGATCCCCTATCCATGAAGTTGTTTTAGACATGGTTATTGGTCATCTCCCGTCACCGAATGTTGCACAAAAATATAGGATTCCGCATATCTGGAGAGGGGATTTGACTACCGCTCTTGGGAAAAGCATGGTCGAGTGTAATGAGAATGGACCGTTAGCGTTGATGGTTACGAAGATTATCCTTGATCCGCATGCCGGCGAGGTGGCGATTGGTCGGATGTTCAGTGGAAAGATCCAGCGTGGTCAGGAATTATATGTCATTGGCATGCCGAACAAGAATCGTGTCCAGCAGGTCAACGTCATGGTTGGACCCGACCGTATCCCCATTGAGTATGTGAGTGCAGGAAATATTGTTGCCGCAACTGGTATCCGTGATGCGATCGCAGGATGTACCGTGACCGATAACCCTGAGGCTGAACCCTTTGAGCGTATCGTACATGTCTCCGAGCCGGTCGTCACAGTCGCTGTCGAGGCGAAAAATACAAAGGATCTTCCAAAACTCGTTGAGGTACTTCGATTAATCTCCAAGGCAGACCCCAGTATCCA
>DAJP01000050.1:61322-66325 GCA_002496355.1 Euryarchaeota archaeon UBA346
GTCTATCGTGAGACCGTCAGCAAACCAAGTCCCTATAAATTTGAGGGAAAATCACCAAACAAACACAACCGGTTCTACATCGAAGTAGAACCATTGCCTGATAGCATCGTCAAAGCCCTTTATAACAATGAACTACCGGAGAATGTGAAGAAATTCAAGAAAGAAACCGCTAAGATACTCCAGGACCTCGGGATGGACAAAGATGTCGCAAAAGGCGTGTTTGGTGTTCATGGGCTCAACATTATCACTGATACAACCAAAGGGATACAGCATTTGTTCGAAACCAGAGATTTAATCATGGAAGCCTTCGATGAGGTCATGAAAAGCGGACCGACCGTCTCAGAACCCTGTCAAGGCGTCCTGGTAAAACTCGTCGATGCAAAGCTTCATGAGGATGCCATCCACCGAGGACCCGCACAGGTCATCCCTGCAGCGAGAAACGCTATCTATGGTGCGATTACGATCTCTGAGCCGACCTTGCTTGAACCGATGCAGAAGGTCTTTATCAGCACTCCCCAGGAGATCATGGGTGATGCGTCACGAGAGTTGAATTCCCGACGTTCCGAAGTCAAAGATATGAAAACTGTTGGTGACTCCGTAGAAATCGAAGCCAAAGCACCCGTGGCTGAGATGTTTGGATTTGCATCAGCAATCCGTTCAGCTACCGGTGGTCGCGTACTTTGGAACACTGAAAACATGGGATTTGAACCCTTACCAAAGAATCTCCGGGATGACGTGATTAAGAAAGTCAGGGAACGCAAAGGCCTCAAACCAGAGCCATACCCCGCTGATTACTACATGGGATAATCCCTTCCGAAGGATTATTTCCAAATTCTTAAAAACCATGTGTGGATACAGTGGCGACTATGCAACGAGGAATCATTCCGATTAACCAGTTTTTCGAGTTGGAATACCGGTACTACGAAAAGGATCCAACCTACAAATACTTCAACAGACGGTTCGAGATCTACCTCATCGGAAAAAAAGGGATGCAAAAAATTTACATCCTGCACATGGACAACTGCGACCGAAGACCAGGCAGATGGGCACCCCACATCCATCGCGCGTCACAAGTCGCAAAAAAACTCTATTTTGGGGTCTCCACCCTCAACTGGAGTGAGATCAAAGAAAACTTCCTCTCCGCCATCATCGCAGAGATCGGGGATGCATACAAGGCAGATGCGAAGAAAGCAATCGTCAACCTTCTCTCACCAAAACTATAAAAAATCATCCTTTTCTTTTTCATCTCTAACATATGTTTTTATACTAGGTTCTCTCATCCTTTTTTTATGGAAATGGTCCCACTCCCCGAGGTAGAGGAAACATTACAGGCTTTTAAGAAAAAGAAAAAACAAAAACAGAAAAAGAATGAAGAAGAGCAAAAAGAAGAACCAGACGATTCCTGAGCCAGTATTATTTTGTTACTCCTTTTTTTTTTTTATAGGTTCCTTATCATTGCCCTGCTAAACGGTACTTCCCATGACTCGGTTCATAGATCTGACCATTGCGGTTCAACCGATCCAGGACTTCCTCGACTTTCCGTGATTCGATCCCTTGGATCTCCGCCTCATTGATGATGTCACTACGCGATGCACTATCATCAGAAGACTCAGTGCAGAGACGCTGGATAACATCAAGGATCACCCGCATCCGCTCATGCTGACTATGGCTGATACCGGTCGCGATGATATCGATATCAAATCGTCCGGTCTCCCGGTCCGTCCCTACGCGTCGTAGATACTGATCGATAATCGAGATCGCCCGTTTCGCATCATCTATTGTTGCCTCCTGGCTCAACCGTATCCGAGCGCTTGATTCCGCGAGCCGCACGAACGCTTCAAGCTGTCGAGGGGTGAACGGTACGGAATCTTTCGAGGAACTCCGGAAATCAACATAATAATTCTGAAGGATCTCCAACGCATCATCGGTCATTACCGGGAAGACATTCCGCTTCGCATACGCCACATACTTACGCAAAAACTCAGGTTCGAACACCGGCAGCACATGCTTCATAAATGTCGTTTCCTGAGATTTTGAGTACAACTCATCAGAGACTTTCTTCAGATGCTCATGGATTTCCCCGCCCTTATGAGAGTGGAGAATATGAGACGCAAGGTCTGTATCAGTCTTTCGATTCGGTTTATCAAGAATGGAAAAAATAAGGTCAAAACGTGACAACAATGCAGGTGGCATGTTGATCTGCTCATGCATCGGTATAAACTCATCAAAACGTCCTAGTTTTGGGTTTGCAGCAGCAAGCACCGCACAGCGTGACTTCAGGGTCGCATTAATCCCAGCCTTTGCAACAGAGATCTCCTGCTGCTCCATAGCCTGATGCAAACTGCTCCGGTCTGTTTCTTCCATTTTGTCGATCTCATCGATACAAGCAAGACCTTTATCAGCCAAAACCAGTGCCCCAGCCTCAAGCGTCCATTGTCCCTCCCCG
The DNA here is from genome assembly GCA_002496355.1 of Euryarchaeota archaeon UBA346. Taxonomy (GTDB): domain Archaea; phylum Thermoplasmatota; class E2; order DHVEG-1; family DHVEG-1; genus SM1-50. Next base: position 63,769 of record DAJP01000050.1, read on the forward strand.
AACTCGTCCCGAACCGCTGCAGCAGTCAGACCCGCTGCGGAGGATGCCTTCCCTGAGGCGTACACGCTTCGAGGAGCAAGCTTTGACATATACGACAACATCTGCGATTTTGCGGTCCCAGGGTCTCCTACGAGTAACGCATGGATATCCCCTCTTGTCCTAGTCCCATCAGGCATTTCCTTGGCAATTCCACCGAACAACTGAAGAACCAATGCATCCTTCTCCACTTCAAGACCATAAATCGTCGGTGCGATGCTCTGCCGCATCTTATCATAGATCCCTGGGTCTTTGCTGATCTTCAGGATCTTTTTTTCATCCTCCTTGGATACCTCGACTTCCTCAAAGGCGTACTCCTGGCTTTCGATACTGATTGCATCGACTGTCTTATCAAACGACGTCAAACGAAACGTTCCTCGATGACGCGCTGTTGAATGAAGAATACCATTCACAATCACCCGATCCCCTGGAGCGACAAGCCCCACGAGATCATCCTCAAGATGCACACTGATACGCTCCGGCTGCGCGCCACCTCGCAACCCCTCCGGGTTCTCCTGAATCTCAATCTTCTGAGAATCAATAAACGACGACAACGCCGTTGACAACTTAAACGACGACACTCGCCCACACCCGCCTTGGTCCTCATAACACTCAGATGGCTCTTTCAGGATATCCTCATCCTGTTCAATCCGCATCACAGCACCACATTTCTGGCACTGAAACGCAGCGACCTGAAGCTTGGGACGCACCTCGGTAATCTTCTTGACCAGGCCCTCCACTGCGATGAATGTTCCTAGACGGTTCGCTCGGATCTTCCGGATCAACACCCGCTGAGAATCCGGGATGTTCTTCACACGAAAATGCAGCTGCAGCTTCTGCTCCGCTGACACATCAATAAGCTTTAACGCCTCCTCTGCGTTAAAAAGTGCTTTAAATGGTTGACGAAGCAGCAACTCCGCAAGCTTCGAATCTGCCTTATCAATATCCCAATAATCAAGAAGTAAACTACGTCGCTCCGGATACTCTGTTGCCACTGTCTCGATTTCAGCTTTACAATTATCCTCAAAAAACGCCTGCCAGGATGCCGTGAGACTCTCGTCTTTCACCAATCGAACCATAGGAAAACCTCCCGTAATTGTGAAACAATCTACCTTATATTAAATTTTGGCGGGTGTAGACGCCTCTTGAGTGGGTGCACGTGATATACACGTGATTGCCCGTCTGCATTCTCAACCCCGTTAACCCTCTGAGCATCGGCAGTCTGTGGTAAGGCTGCTCACTTCCGTGCCTCACCCGGTTCCCACAGCGAAGATAGACATATGACCCTCCGGTCATATGCGGTTATCACCTCTGATCCCAAAGGACAAGGCGTCATAGGCAACAAACGGATCACGAGATACTCGTAACACCGCCTCGTAAGATCGACCCCAGCGTATCGGCGATTTCTGGTTGCAGGGAACGCCTAGCTCCCCGGTCTATTCTACACCTTTCGCCACTGTCACCAGGAACGACGGCTAAGCTGTCGGTAGTAGTTAAACATTTGCACGAATAAAATAACCAGACCGACCGCTAAAAAAGCAACATCACGGACCACCGCGATCCATGCGTTAGTTAGGAGTGTTGCGTTGTTTTGAGCATAGACGGTTCCCGCGTTAAATGCATCAAGAATCAAAATCCAAATGACCACCGCGACGATGATGAAAATAATCACGTTGATGTAAAACGACCACTTATTCCATGTTTTTTTATCAACCGGAAGAATCGGGTTCTCACTCATGACACACCAACCTACAATAAGCATGAGATGATGGATATAAGAATATTATGATTCTGACAATGCTTAGAAAAAATCAGTTAATTTCGTGTTTTTCACTTTATCGCTCACAAACATCGAATCAATGGATTTCTCCACAAGAGCGATGCGTTGACGAGCGTACACCGGGAGATCGTATTTCTCCGCGATCTCCTTTGAGATGTTAAGATATTTCTTCACGGACATCTCATGGACGGTCAAGGTGAGCTTCCCATTGCATTTCGTACATATGCCCTGAAGAGGGATCCGGCGGTACGTCGTGTTACATAAAGGGCAACGTACAGATTGTTTACTGAACGCACGGAGATTCCCCAGGATATCTGGCAGGAAATGTCGTTCGATGACCTTGTAGGCGACATCTGCCTCGTCTACTGCACGGATTTTTGCAGCAAGACTGAGTTGTACGTTCATCTTTTCCATCATGGTCTTCAGCGTCTTATACAATGATTCCTTTGGTCCTTCTGAAATGTCATTAGTGTCATGGGTAAATCCGAACTGTTCGTACTGAAGTTCGGTGCCGAGCCGTGAAGCGACCAACCCCATCTTTGATTCGAGGTTCTTCGAATGCTCATGGCGTAAGGTCGCCTCGTAGAACTCTAGGGGATATCTGAAGAGGGTATCGAGGTTGTGTGCTTCCTTGTCGACCTCGGAAGGATCAAGTCGGGTCGTTAAGATCAAGGGCAGATCCATTTTCCCTCCCCGCTTGTCCGGGATGTATGAATGGGAGAAATTCAGTAACGCATCCAT
>DAJP01000094.1 GCA_002496355.1 Euryarchaeota archaeon UBA346
ATTTGTATCATCCGTTTGGAAACCCAACCCCTGGTGATTTGTACTCAAACACAGAGGATGTTATCCGTGGATCATATTTCACAGCAAACGAATATGGCACCGCACGAAACATCACCGCCTACATCCAAGCAGGTAATACCTCAGGTGGTTCCTCCACCATTCATTCGGTATGCATGATCTATCGTCTGAATGATTCAAAGTTCATCGGACGAACCGAAGATACCAACGCAATCACCGGTTCAACGCCCAAATGGGTCAGATATAATTTCACAGAACCCTATCCTATTCTGGAGGAAAATACCGAATACGTGCTGGTCTGTTGGAGTGATGCCTCGTGCTATTTATACTATGATCATATGATTCTCATGACACCAGGACGATATAATTATACTACCTTTGGTGTACCCCCGGATCCCATCGTATGGGGACCCACCAACAATAACAATTTATACTCTATATATTGCGGATATCAAAATGATACAACCCCTCCATGGGTGACGAATGTCACCGAGGATCCTCATATCGTCGGATTTGGTGGAAATGTGACCATCTCCGCTGATGTCATCGACAATGAAAGCGGTGTCCAGGAAGTCACCGTAATCATCGGATATCCTGGAGGCAAATCAGAGAACCAAACGATGAGTCTAATCTCTGATGACACCTACCAGTATGTTTTTGATGACACCTGGCTTGTCGGACAATATAATTATTCCATCTGGGCAATAGATAACAACAATAATTCACTATATTGGAATGAGCGTGGCCACTTCCATATCTCAGCAGAGGCTTCAATCAGCATCGCCACACTCCAGGATAGTTACAGCGGAAATCAATATATCAACATCACTGATCCACCAAATCCACTGGAAAACTATTCTCTTATCGACCAAGGACAAACCTGGAATAAATACTATGACGCAACAATAGGACAGAACATCCTCGAAGTCTCCACAGAACCGATAAACTATCAAGAAGAGGGAACATGGATACCGATCAACAACACCCTCAATCAGCTCACAGAAAGCCATCCAGCATATGTCTATGGATATCGTAGTGGAAACAACCGTGGATTATACGGAGCTTACTTTAAATCAAATGCTCAACTGGATTGGCCGGTGGCATTCACATATAACAAGTCAAATAATCCAACAATAAACGCAGTCAGAAGCAAACTCCTGGGAGTTGGATATGTTGACCCACAGAGCAACTGGGCGTATCAATACATACAAAATGTTCAGAACAGTCAGGGACAAATTGATGGTTATTCTATCACCTATCCTGGTGTGTTCACTGGAACGGATGTTACTTGGAGCTATGGGATTACTGGGCTGAAGGAAGAAATCCTTCTTAGTAATACGACAAAAACTGTGTTACAGAATCATCCACCATCACAATACGGTTTGAATGATGCTAGTTCGTATCTGGTGTTCATCACCAAGTTGGACTATCAGAGTCTCAACCTCTACAATGGCTCAGGGATGCTGAATGGAAACGTTACAGTATCCGATGCTGGGATTGACTTAAAGGATGTCCTCGGACAATTCAAATGCGCTCTCCCTCTTGGCGAAGCATATGAATTGAACAACCAGTCCGTTCGGCAGAAACTGACCTACCGCATCATCCATCTGAATGGGAACACCTATCTGCTCTCCGGGTTGAAGGTCGCTCATCTGAATGCGATGACTTTCCCGGTGGTAATTGATCCGACGTTATCAGTTAATTCTCTCAATAACGATGGTTATATCTACAACTCCAGTACGCGGTACAGTACTGTTTGGGAGGCTAGGAGCGGCACCGTTGACGGCTCTTCGACTTACCTTTCGATAGGACAGAAGAAAGCAGGTTTCCCGACCTCAACCTATTATGTCTACCGTGGGTTTGTTCTCTTCAACACCACTGCCTTACCGTCAAACGCGTACATCGACAGCGCGATACTTTCCTTGTATAAGAAGGATGATTACTCGACGACAGATTTCGACATCACGATCCAGAACGGGCAGCCAACATATCCCCATAATCCCCTGGCGAAGAATGATTACGATAAGGGACTTTACTCGGGGAACGGTGGGAGTATGAACACGACCAGCTTCGTGAGCGGGCGGAACAACATCTCAATCACTGAATTTGATTGGATCAATGAGGCAGGGATCACCAAGTTCTGCCTGCGGAGCAGCAGGGATATCAGTGGGACGACCCCAACCGGAAGTGAATATGTCAACGTATATTCAGCGAACAATCCGAACTCCGCCTGGGTGCCGAAACTGATCATCACGTATCGGAACCAATCGAAGATCAAGAACACAGGATCAACGAACATCACAGGATATCTCTTGATACAAGTTCAGTTCTATAATACCTCACAAAGTACATGGGTATTAGATAATGATACCATTAATGAGACCACGGCACGAACCATCACCAGCGGCAATCAACTCGCACTTGACACTATCTTCAACGGACATATAAGGGCATCAGACTTGACACATGGAACAGGTACGTATCGAGTCTACACCGCATTCAGAGATCCCGAAAGGAATATCCTGAGAACAAATGATGGACCTGAATTGAAGGCTTGGTGGCAGTTCAGTAAAACCTAACGAAAAAACTAATCCATCATAAAATGGAAGTCAGGTGACTCACACCTGACATTCTACACCTTTTTTTATTAAAAGTGCAGAATACCGAATAAAAGTGCAGACTTGAATAAAAGTGCAAAGCCCACAGAGGAGGCTTTGCACTTAAAATGCCTTTGATGGTCGATTAAAAGTGCAGAATATCGAATAAAAGTACAAAGCTGGTTATTAAACGAATTCAATTAGATGCCGTAATATTGGGAAAGCATGAAGGAATCGTCCTAATAACCATTGGATGAAATGGAAATGCGGTGGTTCATAGGAGTGAGGCATGGTAACCTCCAGTTCACCCCAAGGACCCCAGTTGTTGTCGAAATCTTTTGCTCTCGCCTGTATAGTATAATCTCCTTTTTCACTCCAGGAATGACTGATTGTTATTGTTTCTCCAGAAGCATATGGACCTATCCAATCTTCAATTCCTCCATCACCCCATTCGATATAGTAATAGACAGCATCACTAGTTGGGTCCAATGATGTAAACGTATAATCATATGTTTGACCTGCTTTTCCATTGACTTCCCCATTGATTTCTGGGGTTGTTGGTGCATCAGGACTTAAAGAGCCGATTGCAAACAATAATCCGATAGGTGCATCAGATTCATAATTAGTGCCTATGTAAATAGTTCCATCTTCACCAATCGCCGGATTGGAAAAAGTAATTTCGTTTGTAATTCTCTGTTTCCATAGCTCAATTCCATCAGACGAGACTGCATAGAGATATCCATTTGATATCACATCACTTGATGAACCGAAAAAGAGTGTTCCATCCGCTGAAATGGCAATGGAAGTCGTGACCTCTTGGTATTGTTCCATCTCGAACGTCCATTTCCGTGTGCCATCTGGGTTCACAGCATAGAGATATTTCTGTCCTGTGTAAATCGTGCCATCTGTGTCGATGGTAGGTGTCACTGGGCTGCCCCAGTCGATGCCATGAATCCATCTTCTGGTGCCATTCGGCCATACCGCATGGAGATATCCATCCCAACATGAGAAATAGATGGTCCCATCATCAGCGATACTGGGGCTACTGCATAAGTCTCCCATCCCATATCTCCATTTTAGTGTACCATTCGGATACAAGGCATAGAGGTAGTGGTCATTTGAAGTAAAATAGATGGTTCCATTCTTATCAATTGCGGGAGAGGAGTAAATCCATTCACTGGTATCATAGTACCATTTCACGGTGCCATTGGGATGTAATGCGTATAGTCTTCCAATCTCCCATCCTGGACCAATGACTCCAAAGTATATTGTGCCATCGTTAGCGATAGCTGGAGAGGAACAAACCGTATCCTCTGCATTGAATTTCCATTTCAACGTCCCATTGGGATATAATGCATAGAAATAATGGTCATCACAACCGACATAGATGGTTCCGTCCTCTGCAATCGCTGGGTCTGATCGGACCCAAAATCCAGTTGGATATCGCCATTTCTCAGTCCCATTGGGGTTGAGAGCAAGGATATAGCATCCATTGCTACCAATGTAAATGGTTCCATCTGTATTTATCGCTGCTGAAGATTCTATACCCATATCAGTTTGAAATATCCATTTCACATTTCCTTGATTTTCAGCAGCACTATAAGGACTCCTTCCAGTGTGTTGAATATCGTGACAATACATTGGCCAGGGGGAATCGATAAGTTCGTTAGTAGATGGTGCTGATTTTTCATTGATAAATACAGGAACTTGTCTATTATCAACAGATAATCTATCATATAGGTATTGGATATACTGCGATGATCTCTGCTTATCAGACTGATGATATATATTATATTTATAACTTGATAAAAAAGCAGATATATTTGTTGAAGATATCGTTGGGAAAATAAAAAGAATAACAATCACAATTGCTACTAACATTCCGATGATTTTCTTTTCCATAGATAGATGCACCTTATATATTATTAATCAACTGATACCTTAAAAAGATTGTTACGTATCTTTTTATAAACAAATATATAATTAAAAAAGATCACATGAATTTCATAAAAAATGAAAATCGTTATAAAGAAATTTTTGTTT
>DAJP01000078.1:0-793 GCA_002496355.1 Euryarchaeota archaeon UBA346
TTAAATATCACCCTCTTTTTTCTTTTATTTATAGAAAAAATCATTGAACCATCTTTGCGACTGTAGGAAAAATATTAAAAAGCATTATCATTGTCCTGCTGCTAGCGACGGTGATTTTTATACCTGTAGCGATCCTGTCTTTGGTGTTTATCACCATGTCAAACCCGGATCGATGTGATCAGATTCATGAACGGATCACCGTGTGGTTCAACTGTACCACTCCAGAATAGAAAAAAATGAATTTCCTCAGATGAGATGAGAATCATGGTTAAAAAAAAGGATACAACAACGAAGGCTGAACCGGTGAAGAATGACGTATCAAATACCCCAAAAAAATCGTATACGATGAACGAGGTCTTCAAGATCACCGATGATCTGTTTACTCTTTCAAAGGAACGGGAATATCCTCTTGGTGCATTTGTCCATGGATTGATCTTTGCCCTGGAGTTTGCTCAGCAGTCCTATCAGATTCCCCCGCAGCAGCTCGCGGAGATTAAACGGGATTGCCGACGATATGTCGATGAGATTGTCCGTTCGAATGCTCTGAAGACTACTCCTACCTCGAAGAAAAAATAAAAAAAAGAGACAGATATGGGATGTGTTTTTCTTTTTAAGTATAGTTGAGTGGAAGACTCCTCTGTAGAGATGGTTTCTGAGAGATGTTTACTTATATTTTTATCCAGATAAGAAACATGGATCCATACACTGTTTTACCAATAGGTGTTTGAATCTGATCGCAAGAGGCGAAGACGTTTATCTTAATCTTTCCAAACCCGATGAAAAGTTTTGATGT
>DAJP01000078.1:1185-2991 GCA_002496355.1 Euryarchaeota archaeon UBA346
GCTGACACGATGGTTGACCCTGTAATCGTCCCGACTTCAAGGGAGGGGAGGCTATTTTGTGTGGTGAAGCTCCAAACTGGTCCATCGGTAAATGCCCCAAAGCTATCGGTCGCACGGATCATCCAGTAATAGGTGGTTACGAAGGAAAGTGAACCGAAAATATCATAAGTGGTCTCTGTAAGACCCTCAGCGATTTTCTGTGGTGATGGGTCTATTCCAAAATACAGGTCATAGGAAACGGTGTCATTGTCAGGGTCCCCACCAGTCCAGCTGAGATCGGTATCGATTGTGACATCATTGGCATTGTCGGCTGGTGAGGGATTGCTTGGTTCAAATGGTGCAGAATTGGTTCCTTGGTATTTCATTACGATAACGTCGACGAGCTCGTCTGCATAGACCCCAGTGCTCCCTACGACGATATACCCAAGGTCATTTGTCTCCATCCCATAGTTTGCCACGTCTTCTTTTCCTGCGTTATCGATGATATCGGACCATTCCTCAATCCCATCTGCATCGGTTTTTATGAGATACATGTCGGTGATCTGTGTATCGGGGTTGGTGTATTCTCCTGCAATGAAATATCCTCCATCGGTTGTCTGTTGCACGCTATGACCTAAATCATTCGCGGCCCCTCCAAAGCAATAATCCCATTCGATATTTCCAGAATCATCGGTTTTTATCAACCAAATATCTCCTTCACCAGCTCCTGATGATGAAGTATAACCAGTGATGACGTACCCCCCATCGATTGTTTGTTGCACGAAGCTTCCTTCCTCATATTGTGCACCACCGAAAATCTGACTCCATTCCTCATCTCCATTAATATCGGTTTTCAGTAAGAAAAGATTGGTATTTCCTCCAGTAGATTCGTACAAGCCTGTGACAATGTACCCTCCATCGTTGGTCTGTTGTACATGATTTCCACCATCAAGACCAGTGCTTCCAAAGGTGTGATTCCACTCTTCAACTCCTTGGGAGTTGATTTTAATTAGCCAGACATCGGAGCTTCCTGCACCGTAGGAACCTGTCCATCCTGTGGCGATATATCCTCCATCGGTAGTCTGTGCTGCACTTTGAAGGTTATCATAATAATTAAAATTGCCAAACTCAGTCGCCCAGGTGACGTTCCCGTTCTCATTTGTTTTAATCACATATCCATTGATATGATAGGTATATCCCGTGTATCCTGCAATAATATACCCACCATCGAAGGTCTGTTGGATGGATCGACCAACATTTTCATTATAACTGACCCCATGGTTTTGATGCCATTGTTCTTGGCCATTGCGGTCGATTTTTAGCATGTAGACATCACCCCGCCATGGCATGAATGCATTCCTTCCAAGAGCTCCTGTGATGATATATCCACCATCGGAGGTCTGTTGGATACAGTTCCCCCAATCTATTTTTTCACTGCCATAGGTATATGTCCATTCGACTGGTGGCTGGTCATTAGGGTTTTTTCTATTGTATATTTGGGCGGTAGTCACCGATGTAATCATGCTCCCTACTAGGATAATGAATAAAATTTTCAATAGTTTTGAGTTCATTATTATTTTTCCCCCATTTTTATTAAACAATATCAGGATATTTAAACATTTTCACAATAAAGGAAGAAAAAATACATTTCAGAGGCCGGGATGATAAAAATAATTGATATTACAAGGTAGAAAACAGGAGAAGATCTCTTCCGTATTTGAAAGAGATTTTTTAAAAACAACTAATTTATAGGCTGAATAAGATTTAAAAAGGGAACCATGGTTATTATATAATGATTAGGCGGCAGTCATGAAAAACACACTTCTC
>DAJP01000110.1:0-4342 GCA_002496355.1 Euryarchaeota archaeon UBA346
TAAACGATGCAGGATTATATAAATTTATATAGAGGGAAGGAAAATGATGAAACGGAAATGGTTGGCGGTTGGAATAATTCTATTATTTTTTGAATTAAATAAGGGTTAAAAGATACCATCTGAACGTGTCAAAGTTCTATATGCCATTCGCTAAAAAATTAATAAAGTGGATGAGCCGATGCAAGTTTCACATATCCGGTGGAACCAATAATAAAGCTTGGGCATTCAGTTATACCCAAACCCAATCCGATACGAAACCCAGTAAACCCCCTCACACCTATATAGTCAAGCTTATTCGCAATTTGAAAAGTGTTAAGTTGTCCGAAAAATGTATCATTCCATGTCACGATGCCAGAAGCTCCTTTCGTCCACACCCAACCGTGAGCAGGATAATCGACAGGTTGGGGTAAATGATATTGGGGTAAGTATTCATAGCACGTGCGTCCAAAAGCGATTCCTCCGAAGAGGTTTGTTTCTTTTAGTATCGCATAGAGACCCATTCCAAGTATCAGTAAAAGGGGGTAAAAGACAAAGTTCCCATGATTCCATAAGAACCATGAAAGCCGGTCTATACCAACCATCAAACTAAATTGTAACGGTCCCCAGAAATCGACGTTCGATGCTAGCCCAACGAGTACACAAAAACGGTTCTCTTCGGTCTTCTGCGCCGAGGTAATTGGTCTATTCAACTCTGCTTCCCAATACCGAAACACTAATGCTTTAACTTGATGTGCAATTCGTGTAGACGGTAAAAGACCGACCTGTTCTAGTTCAGCCACTGTATCATAAAGAACCTCAAGTGTGGCTTGTGGTGTTTCTGCGTTATTCAGACGTACCTGCAAACCATCTATGAAGGTTTTAAATTTTTGATACTGTTCGACTGGCAATTGTACAGATTGAGGGCGAAGACCGGGGAGTCCGATTGCCTCAAGTGATACAGTAACCATGTTTTCCTTTTTCTCAGGAGTAGTACTTCCAGCCAGGGAGAAAAAAGAGACGCTAATCAGAAGAAAAACCAGACCAATCGTGATACCTTCCCAAACGAGTGATGCTTGTTTCATGAACGTTCAACTCTTACCTACTTACCATGATAGTATGTAGCAAGTATACATGTGCCATTTAAAAATCTTTTGGGGGAAATACAGTTAAATGTAATAAATATTTTTTAATATATAAAATAGAGAAGAGGTACTATCTGAAATTGTCGAAACTGATGCATGAAGAAAAATCAATGAAAAAGAGTGGTTTAACAGGAGTAATTATTATCCCCTGTTCAGAATTTAACTGGTAAACACAAGTTCAAATCCCTTCCTCGGCACAATTCTTTGTTTCAAAACATATATATTGACCATCACAGTAAAATTATCTATATTGAACAATAACTTCATTTCAAAGAATTCCATGTTTCCCAGTCTATCTCTCTCCCTGGATAACCTGGTTTCTTAAAGGGCCATTTGTTTTGTATCCAATGCTTCACAGTTTTAAAAAGATGTTCATCTAACCCAGTTGTCACCTCACTTTCTCGAATCCACATGACTATTTCAGCATCATATTGTGAGTTTGAGGCAGGGTCAATATATATACAACCCAAACATTCTTTTTCATCTACACTCATGACCGTATAAGCAAACGATGTTCTTCTTTGGAACTCTTTTTGATGCCATCCAAGGTCAATCAAATCTTGTTCAAAAGTTAACTCGTTTGTTGGCCATTTATGACTTAGGCCAAAAGGCTTCGTTTTTTGCAAATGTTTAATACTGGTCATTACAGCATCATAATCTTTCACAACATCATTAACCGTCAGCATTCTGAGGCGAAGTCTATCTGTCTCAAGTAACTCTGGAACTTGGAAATCCTTAGATATAAATTCTTTCATGATTTCATTGCAATGATTTAAAATATAATAATCTTTGTTTTGAACTCCCAACCGACACATCAACAAGGGGTTTATATACTTGCACAAAACAATTTATGTTTCTCTTTTAAAAAATAATATTGTCTGTCGGAGTGGATTATATAAATTCTTACTGTGGTTTTACTAGGAGGGACAATTTTTGGAGGATATCTCATTATTTTCAGGTATTTACTAGACTCTGATGAGGGTCGAAAAATATAAGTCTCTCTGATGTATGTATTTTTTGAATGACTGAACGGAAGGAAACACCCATCGGGATCGTATTGTTTCTCACCTTCATCGTACTTATCGATGTTGTTTTCCTATATTATCTGGGAAATATCGTGATGGCGAATGGGGATTTTACCACATTTCTTACATTCTCCCAAAGTAACTTGCTGATGTGGTTCGATGTGTTGCTCGTGGTCCTATCCTTGATAATCATCCCCTATGGTTTTTTGAAACGAAAGATTTTCGCACGGTTCTTTGCGATGGTGTTTCTTGTTTACTTGGTCATAAGAATACTAGTGTATATTTCTATGAGTGGAGAAAAAAACATTGGTTATCTTTTTTTCGCACTGTTTATCCTTACCTTGTTATATCTTTTCACAACCTCAGTAAAAAATTATTTTTCGAACATGACCATGGCGATCATCCCTGTTGATGTTCCCAAGGAATACACCTATGGGCTCTATACACTGTACACAGAGTTGGTCCATCTGAAGAACGAAAAGAATCAGATCATCTACTTTTTCAGTAAAAAAACACCGAAGAGTGGGACTCCAACGACCCTCCCGGAGGGATATCATGTTGAGGTCAGCGAAAGATCAGGAATGCCGTATTTGAAAAAAGACCCAAGCGCATTTCCAACACCATCATAATCCGTAAGGACGTATCCTCTTCGGTTCTCGTGGCAAACCTTTTTTATGTGTTGTGGTGTTACCAGTTTATACAATTAGGGAGGCAGTGTATGCCAAGTATTGAGAATTTAGAACCAAAACTTGTATGGAAACATTTTGATGAGATTAGGAAAATCCCACGATGCTCAAAACACGAGGAAAAAATCAGGGACTATATTGTGAATTTCGGAAAGAAACAGGGACTGAAAACAAAAGTAGATTCTATCGGGAACGTCGTGATTCTCAAACCAGCGACCGCTGGGATGCAGAACAAACCAACCGTCATCCTGCAGGGTCACATGGACATGGTCTGTGAGAAGAACAGCGATGTGACGTTTGATTTTTCCAAGGACCCGATACAGCTAAAGATCACCGGGGACCTACTCACGGCGAATGGGACGACACTGGGGGCGGACAACGGGATCGGTCTTGCGATCAGTCTTGCTCTGCTTGAGGATTCAAAGGTGCGCCATGGTCCCATCGAGGCGTTATACACAGTTGATGAGGAGACTGGTCTGACTGGTGCGTTTGCCATGAAATCAGATATGCTGACTGGGAAGATCATGCTGAACCTTGACAGCGAGGATTTCGGGGTGATCACGGTTGGTTGCGCCGGTGGAGGAGACTCATCCATAGAGCTTCCCATCAAGATGCAATCTTCCAAGGGAGACGAACCGCTCATGGTGAAAGTCTCTGGTCTTCGCGGGGGTCATTCCGGGGTTGACATCCATGAACAACGAGGCAATGCCATTAAGATTCTGACACGCTTGTTGTGGAAGGCGTCGCAGAAATACGAGTTCTTTCTCGTTGATATGAAAGGCGGGGATAAGCATAATGCTATCCCACGGGAAGCCTACGCGAAAATAATTCTTGGGAAGAAAGACAAGAACGCTTTTATCACTGCGATAAAAGCAGAGGAAAAGGAAATCTACGACGAGATAAAACCGATCGACCCGAACCTAAAAGTCGATGTCACATCCACGGAACAATCCAAGAATACCCTGGAGAAAACCTCACAGATAAAACTATTGAACCTCCTGCATGGGCTGCCGCATGGGGTGCATCAGATGAACTATGATATCAAGACGTTGGTCAACACCTCGACGAATCTTGCCACGGTTGCGGTAAAAGAAAATACGATTGTCATCGGGATTAGCTCACGATCCCCCATGAAATCCGCATTGCAGGATATGCGGGATCGGATCAAAGCGATCGCGGATCTCGCGGGTGCTAAAGTCACTGAAGGAACCCCCTATCCAGGGTGGAAACCCGACCTGCAGTCAAAAATCCTTGCGCTCTCAAAGAAGACGTTCAAAGACATGTTCAAAACCGAGCCGAAGATCGAAGCGATCCATGCAGGGCTGGAGTGCGGCATCATTGGTGAAAAATTCCCCGGCATGGATATGGTCTCCATCGGGCCGACTCTGAAGAACCCACATTCACCGGAGGAGCAGCTGCATATCAGTACTGTTGGTAAATTCTACAGCTATCTGCTGAAGATCCTTGAGTCCGTCTAAGGGAACAGCGTGACTGATACCTGTACGTTTTC
>DAJP01000110.1:4713-12064 GCA_002496355.1 Euryarchaeota archaeon UBA346
ACAGGATACCCTTCAGGTGATCTCCCGGGGAAACGTGATGAAATACGCAAGTCGTCAGGGTAGAGGCCACCAGATGAACGAAGGCGCAGCCCATGCGACTGGTCACGTCCTTGTATTTCTCCACGCAGATACCTTCCTACCACCCGATGCGCTTTCCTTGATACAAGCCTCCTTAGAAAACCAGGGCTATGTCGGAGGAGCATTCTCCTTAGGTATTCGATCACAAAACCGCTTACTTACAATAATTGCATGGGGTTCTACCCTTCGATCTCGATTGACTCGCGCGCCATACGGGGATCAGGTTATTTTCCTCCGAAAATCCTATTTCGATGCTCTTGGGGGATACCAAGACATCCCACTCATGGAGGATGTTGAGCTGATGCGTCGGATTAGAAAAAAGAGAGGAAAGATCATTATTCTTCCAACCCGTGTCCTCAACTCAGACCGAAGATGGAAGCAAGAAGGATTACTCTACACAACTGTTCGGGATTTGCTAATCATTTTTTTGTACTGGTGTGGGATATCTGCAGAGAAGCTCGCAAAATTCTACCCATGGCAGAACGAATAAATCCAAAAAGGAAAAGGAGAAAAAAAATCATTTTTCTCTATACAAATCGATAAAAAGGGGTATCGAATTCCAAACACAGAAATCCACATCCCAAAGGAGTATAATGTCTGAGAAGAAAAACGAGTTTGAACAACGTGTTACTGACGTCACCCATGATGGATTACAATGTCTTGATCTTCACACGATTCAAATTAATCTAGGATTATTGTGTAATCAAACCTGCGCTCATTGCCATGTGGATGCATCACCAAAGCGGACGGAGCAGATGAGCTGGCAGACCATGCAGGCAATCTTGGCAGTGACAGAAAAACTCCCCTCGGTCTTTATCGATATCACGGGGGGAGCACCAGAGATGCATCCGCATCTTGAAAAATTCCTCAGAACCCTAGTCAAACAACATCACAGGGTTCAACTGCGAACGAACCTGACCATCCTCTTAGAACCCTCTTACAAGCACGTCCCCAACCTCTACAAAGAATTAGGGATTGAACTTGTCGCATCACTACCCTGTTACGTTGAGGAGGAGGTACGTCTTCAACGGGGGAATGGTGTCTTTGAAAAAAGCATTGAAGCGCTCCAACTCCTCAATAAAATCGGGTATGGGACGACATCAAAGCTCCCGCTCACATTAGTGTTCAATCCTCTTGAGCCAGTACTCCCACCAGAACAAAAAACCCTTGAAAACGAATACAGGACATATCTTGCAGAACCGTATAAAATTCAGTTCACAAAGTTGATTACATTGACAAACATGCCTCTCGGTCGGTTCCTCAACATATTGCGAGGGAAAAAAACAGATTATATGAAATTATTGAAAGAGTCGTTTAACCCAGAGACGCTCCCTTCATTAATGTGCCGTCATCAAATCAACATCGGATGGGACGGTACCCTCTACGACTGTGACTTTAACCTTGCAGCAAGAATCCCAGTAAATCCAACAGTGCCACAACATATAACGAAATTTGATCGTTCATTATTGTCTAATCGGAAAATAGTAACAGCAGATCATTGTTTTGGGTGTACCGCTGGTCATGGGTCCTCCTGTGGAGGTGCCCTTGTCTAACGAAAGGAACACACGTGAGATATGAACGAAAATAGTAAAAATAACGAACGGTCGAAAAACTGGTGGAAACCAATCATTCTCATTGTTGTAATTACTATTCTCTTTCTCGTCATGAATCTGTATGGATTTGGACAGGACATCCAGAAATTACAACACTGGATACAGACCCAGGGGATCTGGGGTCCGGTAGCATTCTTCTTCATCTATCTTGGATCGGTGATTGCGACCATCCCAGGCACGATCTTCGGAGTCATCGCTGGTGGCTTGTTCGGCTCCCTAGTCGGGGTCATCCTCATCAGTATTTCCTCAACGATCGGTGCGAGCATATGTTTTCTGATCGCCCGGTATTTTGCCAGGGATTCGATTACCGGGTGGCTTTCAAAAAACAAGACCATGAAACGACTGGATGAACTCACAGAGGAACAAGGCATGATGATCGTTGGTTTAACCAGACTCATCCCACTTTTTCCCTTCACCTTACTGAATTACGGATTCGGTCTAACCAAAGTTTCCTTCAAAACCTATCTGTTCTGGTCCTGGCTCTGCATGCTCCCAGGCACCATCATAGTTGTCGTCGGCACCGACGCCCTCACCCAGGGTCTGACCCAAGGACACATCCCCCTTGAATTACTTGGTGTCTTAGTCATTACCGTAATTGCTCTTGGATTAATCGTCTGGTACTCACGACAACGATTCAATGAAAAGAAACAGAACAAAGAACAACAAGAAATCAATAAAAAACAATAGACTCTTACAAAAAAAGGGTTTGAGAATCCTATGAACGGACAAACCGAGGCACGCGAAAGATCAGTACCAACAAAAGTATTCCTCCAAGGGAAAGTTTCTGAGTATATTAGCCGTTGTATAGAATGTAACAAATGCATGGATGCCTGTCCAGCCACGAAGGAAGCGTTTTCGATACATGACCTAAATGAGGCATCAATAGGAGGATACTCTGTTCCTCTGGAGATAAAGGAATTCGCATTCCACTGCATGCAATGTGGTCACTGTGCCCCGGTCTGCCCAAAAGACATCCGCAGAGATCATCTGATGCTTTACCTCAAGTATAAACTCAAAGAGGAAAAACCTTGGGCGTATAGACGGTATCTTTTCATAAAAGGACCAAAAAAAACAGGTATCAATAGGATCATCCAACGTCTGTTCATCGGTATTAAAAAACTCACGAACAGAGACCTTGCTGGTTCCATGGAGACGACCCCTGAGAAGAAAACAAAGGTGCTGTTCTACCCAGGGTGCTATATCTATTCGACAAAGACGATACGACTGACACGACGCTTGCTCGACCACGTCGGTTGTTCTTATACGGTTCTAGGTGGGGTGACCGCTTGCTGTGGCGCGCCTCACCTGCTGCAGGGTGAATTTGATCAGGCGGATCGCTGCCAACAACTGCTTTATCAGAAGATTAAAGCCTGTGATCCAACGATAATCCTCACTGCATGTGCTGAATGTTTCGAGGCGATCGAATCAATAAAAAAAACGTATAAGATGGATGTCGAGGTTCTGAGTGTCGCTCAATACCTTTTACGGTATCAGAAGATGTTTCCTGCTGAAAAAATCCGTGGGAAGATACTGGTCCATGATCCCTGTCGGTTCCAGGCACAATCACCACAAGGGGTGGCTGCTCATGAAGCGGTATTACGTTTCGCAGAACTAGTTGAACCTCCCAGGAATCAACCATCCAGTTGTTGCTCTCAATGGAACTATGGTAATGATCAGAGGAATGTGTTACGACAAACAACCTATCTTGCGGCAGTTAAGGATGCTGCACCGACCCTTGCCTGTAACTGTCTGACCTGCTATGAAGAGTTGATAAAAACGTATACCGATGTCGAGATCATCGATGTTCTCCAGCTCTTCGAAGAATCCCTTGATTCTATCAAGACAGGAGAAAAAAAATAATGACAGAGAACCATGATACCTGCATCCTGCTCTTTGCAAAATATCCAAAAAAAGGAATGGTAAAACTCAGGCTCTGCAAGGACCTTGATGAAGACATGGTACTTGAGCTGTATCGATGTTTTGTCCAGGATACCCTTGAAATGATCAAAAAAATCAATGTCCCATTCTTCATTTGTTTTCATCCTCCAGAGGAAGAGAGAAAATTTCAGAACTGGCTTGAATCAACCTACCGGTTTCTTCCTCAACAGGGAAACGACCTGGGAGAACGGATGAAAAACAGTTTCACCGAGGTGTTTACACAAGGATTCAAGAGAGTTATTCTGCTAGGAAGCGACAGCCCAGATCTCCCAGAGGATTACATCAAACAAGCACTCGCTAGACTACAAACAAAGGATATTGTACTAGGACCAACAAGGGATGGAGGGTACTATCTCATCGGATTTCGAGCAACGACCTTCACCCCAAAGGTGTTCGATGAAATCCACTGGAGCACCCCTCATGTTTTTCAGGAGACGATGATGAAAATACAACAGACACAACGTTCAGTGGGGCTGTTACCAATCTGGAGCGACATCGACACTAGATCGGATCTAAAAAATCTAATCAGCAGATCGAAGAATACATCATTTATAACCTCGAAAACGATGACCTATTTACAATCGCATCAAATCTGTATGGAGAGCGATGATGAACAAAAAACAGGAACCGAGTCAGGAAAGAGAATCCCTCATGGATAAAAAAACAATACTGCTGTATTCCCTTTATCTTGCTATTGGCAGTGTATCGATTTTTGCCTCAATGGTTTCCCTCAACACCGCATATCAAGGTGTCATCTGGAGCTATTCGACCCGGTACATCATCAACTCATTTGTACTTGCTTTTGCTTTATTTATTTCGGGAGTTTTGCTGATCATCGCATGTAGAAAGCTCCTACAGAAAAGACCGTCCGCGCGTCTTTTTGGATTAGTGGGAACTGGTTTTCTTATCGGGTATTCGCTGTTCATTCTCCTCATCGATCGGTACATCGCTTACACTCTTGTGTATGTCCTCATTTTATTGGTGCTCTCTGTCGCAATCATGGTTGGAGCAGCATTTTTTTATAAAAAGGGTCTCTAGTATTGAATGAAAAAAATCTTTCGATTATTTCGACAATTTTCTAAACACGAGAAACACAATAAACATGGAGAAATCGAATACCAAGACGGTTACGACAAACGCATCCCGTTCTTCCTCTATCGAGACGACATTATCAGCAAACTGATTGCTCTGGGCGATTGTGCGGTACTCAGGGGGTGGTTTATGAAAAGCGATTTGTCCTTGGACAAATGTGTTGTTTGCCACATAGGTATCGTAGGATTCACGGATGTTCACCGCAGTGTTTCGATTATTAGAGAACGTGTTATTCATAATAGTATTGTTGTTCGAAAATTCAAACAACCCAAATCCGTTGACAGGTTGATCGTACACGACATTTCCCCGGAGGGTGTTAAAGGATGCATGATTAAAATAAATCCCACAGCGTCCATTGTGATGAATCGTGTTATTGATAATATGGTTAAAGTGTGCAGAATACCCTAGTTGAATCCCATAGAAATTATCGGTCAGGATGTTCTGTGAAATCGTGTTATGATCTGAGACAATGTAGATACCCGCATAGGGGAACTTCATTTTGCTATGAGTAATCGTAAAACTAGAAAGCGTACTGTTGCCTGCTTCTAAGGTGACAACATAGGTGTCGTTCTTCCCATCGATGACAGTGCTATTGGTCTCTGCTCCGATGAGCTGTACTGGTGTGGTGATTCTTAGAGTCTCATGATACATTCCCGGGAAGACATAAATGGTATTACCAATAGATGCATTATCCAATGCATCCTGGATGCGTGTATAGTTCCCTGGACCATTTCCACCGACATAAATTGTCTGTGTTGTGGCTGTTTCACCAGTTGTAATTGGAAGGAACAAGGATATGATACCAAGGAGAAGAATAATACAGATTGAAACCATTCTTGTTTTTTTCATAACTCGATTTGAATGATATGAAGGAAGAAGACTAAAAGTTTGTGGCACGCATAAGGTTTAAGTTCTCTTGATATGTTACGAGTTTATCTTGAGGTAGAACCATGACGAAAACAACCGTGATTTTACATAGTGAAGCGCTTGGACGAGGCAGTGATGAATTAGGGAAGAACATGACCGGGGCTTTTCTACGGAAGCTCTGGGCGTCAGCAAAAAAACCTGATACGATCATTTTTTATAACTCAGCGGTGCATCTATTGACGGATAAATCGTTATTTCTTGATGCATTGACCGGGCTTTCCAAAGCAGGGGTGGACCTGGTCGCCTGTCAAACCTGCATCGGTTTTTTTGAAATCGAGAAGAAAATCGTTGTCGGTCGAATCGTCGATATGACGGAGATCGTCTCGATTTTGATGAAATCAGATACCGTGATTACTCCTTAAAGCTGTCTGGTATCCGATAGGTTACATTCCTCTTTTTTTCCTGTTATTTTTCTGAGAAACAGGTGTTTTTTCCTCCAATCCGTTTAAAAAGAATATTTATATAAATAAATGATAATACTAATATATCTCTATGGTATCGACACGTCAGCAGGAATTTCTAAGAGTAACAGTCATGGTACTACTCCTCTGTTCTGTTGCAGTACCTGCGATATCAGCTCAGGAGTATCTTGAAACGACAATCGATACTCTTGCGTACAAACAAGAAATCACTATTCCTTTTGATACGAGTAATGCGACTGCGAAATACCAGCCGATCGATTTGAGAATCTCATTCGAGAACCCTTGCTGGGGGACGAATGAGACAATCCACTCAGTCCGTGTTGGTATGGACGACGGGTCCGGACTACAGGAGATCGAATCACAGGTCTATGACATTGAACATTCGGATGACACCCATATCAAAACCTGCAGCCTTGTATTCTTAATCCCCGGGGAAGCGACGGGAAAGGAAAAATATTTTTTCCTGTATGATTCAAAGGAAACAGAATCAGCAAAATATCCACAGCGCGTGATAGTAGAAGATACCCATTATTTTTATGAACCAATCCCCGGTCAGAAGATTGATTTTGATTATTATGGCATCAAGCAGGAGGGATTTGTCATCTATGCGGTGATACAGAAAGGCCAGCTGCTTGGCAATCCCATTGCTCTTTCTGCCATCAAATTTAAACCAAATTCTACCGCTGTTGAAACATATAATTTGGATCAGGTAGGATTTTTTGATTTCCGCTATGGTGTACCTGGTGAACCTGATTATGTTGGCACCGCGTGGTCCACAGAGATCACAAAAACATTACTCGTACAGGGAAATCTGATGGTCCGTGTACGGTTGGAATGCACCGCCCCACGCGGCGACATTCAATCAGATAACATTTATACCTATTACTATAGCCCGACGAATGCAAAAAGAATACTGGTTGACTGTCATCATGAAATTTTGAAATCTATCACTATTGATGATCCGTCAGTGTTGGATGGTGATTTAGGGGGCATCACTTCCATTAAATCCCGGAGTGCATCGATAGAGAAAATGAACGTTGGAGAAATATTACCCACGGTGTACATCTTCACGGAAGAGAGCACAGTCCAAGAGTTTTCCGTGCCTCAGAACCCAGATAGCACGGAACGAGAACTCGTGCTTTCTACTGAGGACGACGTGGAACTGGGTTCGAAGGCATGGATCTGTCTTGGTGATGCAAGCTCAGGGAAAGTCCATGGGATAATTTTTAATTCGAACACAGGAATTACTGAGGGACCAGATGATGGTGTTCAGATCAAAGT
>DAJP01000110.1:12395-13018 GCA_002496355.1 Euryarchaeota archaeon UBA346
AACGGTAACCATCAGACCACATTGGACCAGGGAAGAATCTATCAATATAAAGTAGAGTTTTTAACGGTTGAGACCGGTGGATATACAAGAGTCGATGAAGAATCCACCATTTATCAAAACATGATTAAAAATATCCCAGTCTTCCGGGGAAACGTCACCGAGGTCGAAGATCAGAAGGATCGATACACACTAACGGTGTATGCTCATTTTGCCCGATCGGTCCCATTGGGGTCCTTGTTCTCCGCAGCGCTGGGAAAAAACGTGTCATATATCTATGCCGAGCTATACCAACAGGGTAGTTTTCGTTCGTCAGGCTCGGTAGGTCGTCTATCGCTTGGTTCGATTTCGCTGAATATGACCGGAAAGAACCTCCGGCAGAAGCTGCAGATGGTCCTGGGGATTTTTGATTGGAAAAACCTCTCCTTGTCCAAGAAGATTCGGTTCCCCGATCTTGATTCCGGAGAGTATCTTGTGAAAATCTATCGTGAGAACCCGAGATTTGCCAAGGAGCATCAGTACATTGGCTTTGGTCTTGTGAATCTGACTAAGGATACGGCCATTCGGATTCGATGTCGACCGCAGGGCGCTATCGCTGTTTCTCTGACCGATCAGGATAAAAAAGG
>DAJP01000049.1:0-5448 GCA_002496355.1 Euryarchaeota archaeon UBA346
GTCACAAGATCCGCATTAATCGCATTTCTGAATCCGCTGACACCAGCTCCGGACCACCCTGGGTTTGGTGAGGGCGCTTCTGTGTATTTCACGGAGAGGTTGAACATGTTCCCGGGGTTGACCTCGTTCCAGGTCTCAAAACCATACTGGAAGCCGACCCAGCTGGGGAACTGATCCGGATCAGGACCGAGCCATTCGTTGGTTCCCTTGATGGCGCTGTAGTCCATGAAATCGTCACCCTGGCAGTTCCAACCGGTGTCACCACCGTAGAATGCCGCGTTATCCAAATACTCCCATTCAGCACTGTCCGCATAGAAGAAACTCTTGGTCAACCAGTTCGACACATCCTGTGGGACATCACAGGTGACACGTCCAACGAACAGCTCTGAATACAGATCAAATCCATTATCACCTTCCTCACCCCATGAACCATCAGAATCGCTATTAAAGTTATTATCAAGGTTGCTCCAGTACAGATCTGCATCGACGTTTGACTCACCACCAGAGGACATCAGACGAGCAGGGATATAGTTCGAATCCCCAGCAACCAGTATATATTTTGTCCCCCAATCCTCATAGGCATCCTTGCAGAACTCTCGCACATGTGCCTGTTGGTCATTGAACGGTGTGGTGCCAAAATAATCAGGGCACGCATCGATATCTTGGACCGTCACCAAGGTACAGGCTAATCCATCACCAGCGTGATGATCCATCAGGCTATCCCAGTTATAGGGTGTCTCGGTCGTCGTGTCCCAGTAATCAAGACTACTCTGGGTGGTCGTGATGATCACATAATCATAATTCCCGCTGGGATCACAAAGCCCACCAGGGTATTCGAACGTCGGCATATCAGCAGTCTCATAGAGTTGCGCGACCTCCGGGTTTGCGACTAGTGACTGCACATAGGTAGTATCATCAGGGTTGTTGCGGAACAACTCATTGATATCTCCGGTCTTCTCAAGAGTTATGGTAACCGTCATGGTTGGATAAAACATAAGTGTACCCGTGCTTGCTGTGTACTGCAACGGGCTTAATCCAAAATCAAGGATCGCATACCCATGGGAATATCCGATATGATGTTCTGTTCGGATCTCTGATGGATAGGGTGTGTTCGCTGTATAGATTTCCTGGTTTTTCACAAATACCTGTGGCTCTGTGCTGCCGAACGGAACAGATTTCTGATAGGGAAGGACTGGTTGAGTGGTCAGGTCGACTGGCTGGGAAACCAAAACAGGTGTCCCGGTGACTGTGATGCTGGAAACCGCTGTCTTTGGAGGTAACAGCAGCTGGATCATCTTCATCGGCAGCTGTGGAGCACCTACCTCGGTGCCTCTCCCGATACATCCTTGCATGTTCACGATCGTATATTCCGAACCATCAGCAGTAATCGTTTGGTATTCTGGCTCTAAGAAGCTCCAGGTATAGGTCAATTGAGAGATGCTTGAAGGACCCTGATTGTTCAAATCTTGTGGGTCGATGAGTGCTGTTGTCACGGATGTAGTGAGCATTAAGACACAGATTGCTACACCAACAACAAGTCTGCCTACCTTAAAATTATGAGTTGTCGTTCTCTTCATGTAATTTTTCCCCTATATAAAGGATGGTGCTCCTGTCATTTAAATTTTTTGGTTATTTAAATAAAAATGAGGTATTGAGGTCTTTTTCCTTGAAGAAAACCGTTTTTCGCAATGATACTTTGAAAAAGTATATCTCTCTGTATCCTCTGTTATCATTTTCTCTTATATTATTTTGTAGAACGGAAAACTAACTTGTTGTTTTTCTAAATTCGTCCAAGATTTTCTTAAAAACATTTATATCTTAAATATCGCGTTTCTTTTTTTGGGAGAAAATATGAAGAAGATATTATTCTTTATTATCATTGCAAATGTTTTTTTAAGTGGATATGGGGCAATTCTTGCGAAAAATATACCAGTTCAAATCAATCACAATCATAATGAGACTGATGATCGATTGGTTATTCCGATTTCTTTTGAAGAATTCCAAAGTGATTGGATTATTTCAACTCCACATGGTGAACAAATCAAAATCAGTGGATTCGACTATCTTCGTACACCCGGCTGCCCCGTTTTACCCGTAAAAAATTTATTATTTGCATTGCCACCAGATGCATCTTTTCTGTCTTTTCAATATACTTTTTTTAATACAGTTGAACTCCCTGGTACCTACCAGATACTCCCTACTTTTTCCCCAATCCCCTACGTCAATCAACACGTTACACAGAAGTTCCAAGATAAAAACAATGAGATCTATACCTCAGATAATCCCTATCCCTCTGAACCTATTATGATTCAAAATCTCGGTTCATTGAGGTACTTCCCATATGTCTCGATCTGCATCTGCCCCTTTGTGTTCCATCCTCTTTCAGGGAAGCTTTTATATTCAACCGATATTGAGCTCACTATCAAGTACAGATATCCCACAATACAGCAAAATCCGATTAATACTCATGCCAACACAGATTTGCTTGCAGCGTCGTTGTTTTCCAATTACGATCAGATAAACCAGTACTATCATCAAGATAAGGCCCAGTCTGCAATCACATCAGAAACTGTTAATTATGTTATCATTACCACGGAAGACCTTGTTGATGCGATTACACAATCGAACTTCATTGTCTGGAAAAACGCAGTAGGTCATCCCGTTCAAATAATTAATATCACTGATTCGGAAATCGCCACTCAACCTGGTCAAGATCTTGCCGCGAAGATACGGAACTTCCTTCGAGTATCATTGCTTGATCTTGATATTCAGTATGTCCTTCTTGTAGGGGATTATCAGACCGTGCCTATGCGATATTGCTATCCGAATCCTTCTAATCATCAGAACACCGCTGGAACTCCTGGCGGGACAGGAGGCGAAGTACCTACTGATTATTACTACGCTGATTTATCAGAACCTGATGAAACATCCTGGGATTATGATGGTGATGGATACTATGGAGAATATGCACAGGACCACCCTGATTTCCTCCCAGAGGTTTTTGTGGGGAGAATCCCAGTTAATGATCCCTCAAGGATAACGTATGCTCTGAATAAGATCGTCTCTTTTGAGCAAGACACGGGGGATTGGAAACACCACGCGCTTGCCCCTGGAGCATTTTTTTACTTTAGCAATGAAACAGCGCCCAATACCTATGCTATGGATGGTGCCCGTATAGGTGCTGTCATTGCAGATGATCTTATGACGAATTGGACCGTAAGCAGGTACACCGAGCAGGATGGTCTTGAGACATCGGAATTCCCTGGAGCACCCTTAACCGAGGCAACGTGGACCCAGGATTGGAAAGATAACCGGTACGCGATTGTCAACTGGGCGGCACATGGATGGTCTGATCTCATAGGGCGTAAGGTCTGGTCATACGATGATGGTGATCATATCCCAGAGACAAACGAGATGACCTGGCCGACGATGCTTAGTACGTCTTCAGACCTTGATGACGATTATCCTTCTATCGTGACTGCTATTTCCTGTTACGTCGGATATCCTGAGCCGAACAACTGGGGGAACCTTGGCATAGACCTTCTCACACAACCAGGATATGGTGCCTCCGTTGGGGTTATCAGTTCTACAAGAACTCCGTATGGGAATCTTGACTGGCCTACTGACCTTGGTGGTTCGGATTCCATCATGTATGAGTTCAATAAAAATATCATTAATAGGTCTCAGAGTGTTGGTGAAGCGTTGTATCAGGCGAAATTCTTCTGTAATCTTCACTACGGTTGGAACTCCTATGAAGAATACCTTGACTTGTACACATTCAACCTCTATGGAGATCCTTCTCTAATATTCGAAGGCCTGGAGGGAAACGTCCCCCATGTCACCATAACAAAACCAGCACCTGCCCTATACGTTTTCAATCAAAAGATTCTTGACTGTCGGACACCGTTTATCATTGGCGGCATCGACGCAGAAGTTACCGCCTCCGATGCAGCAAGTGGCATTGCGTTTGTTCAATTCCTCGTCAATGGTAAGTTGCAAGGAAATATCACCACGGCACCCTTTACCTGGAGATGGACGCCACGGACATTTGGAAAACAGACACTCACCGTGCGAGCCTATAATATGACAGGGTCATTCGCAAGTGATGAGATCCTTGTCAGGAAATTCTTTTAATATTGTATAATATAATCGCTTCCGTGATCCAAATCTGGTGCCGTATCCTCAATTTGCCATTTTTCTAACACGACATCAAAAATGAAATTTCTGAATAGCGGACTGAATCCAAGTCTACCCCAAAATCGAAACCTCTCAAAGCACTGTGATTGGGTATCAGTAAGCATGTCTCCTGGTTGCGGATTTCCTATGGTATTTTTTGGAATTTTACAAGTGATTGTCCCGTTTGTTGTATCAAAAATCCCTTCAATGGTGGTTATGATTGGTTTAGGATCACCAAAAGTACCTCTTCCGATAATAGAAACATATTCGAACCATACTTGAAAATTATATCCAATTCCTAGCATCGATGCATAATACTCACCATTCATTTTCCATCGAATAACGAGATGCTGTTTAAAGGGAATGATGCTAGGTTTAACTATTTTTATGGTTGTATATAGAATATCCGGCGTACTGGGATCTTCAAAAAACCATGCTTTATTGATGTCGAGATAGGATCGAGCGTCTCCTATAATATCTGTTATTTCCGGGTTTTGCTCATTCCCTGCGATTGCAGTGGTGATTATTACAGGTGTAGTCAACAGCATAAAAATAATTATTCCAACTATTTTTCCTCTCATACGGGTTCCTCCCGTGTGATGCTAATACGTATCATATATTTAAAATTTATCAAATGCAACCAGTTATGGGAAAAAAATAAAAAAGATTATTTAACTCCAAAGACAAAAAACAAGAAAATCTTTGCTTGAATCGTGGTGTTCGCAGAGGCGCCCTCATCACACCTTGCTGTGGCAAGCATTGTCGTTTTCCCAAACCCGAATACCAACATTTTTCCTGATACTTTTGCACCTGGTAGAATAGTAGGAAGAATTCCAAAATTAATTGGAGGAATGATAAAACCGCGGTCACACGTTATGGACCAAGAGACATTTGTCGCAGGAGCATCTCCAATATTTGTGACTGTAATTGTGACACCAAACCCACCTTTCATTCCGACCATCAGCTCTGGTGCAGTGATGGAAAGTTCGTAAGGATCTGACCAGTTGCTCTCAGCACCATGCCAGTCTTTTGCCTTCGCCTGAATCTCATAGGATCCACTGCTAACCCATGCATGCTCTTGACTCACTATAACTCCTGAACTAAATGGTCCTATCCATCCACTGGTCGTACTATCACCCCAATCGATGTAATACATGATCTTATCATCATTTTGGTCTGATGAGGCGAAAACAAACTCGTAGGATTCTGCTGGTTTCCCGCTTGTCGGTCCCTCTATCGAAGGGATTCCTGGTGGGACGTTTGGAACATCGA
>DAJP01000049.1:5801-6763 GCA_002496355.1 Euryarchaeota archaeon UBA346
GTATGAGTTGGATTCTGCAGCGTTGAGGTGGTCCCATCACCAAGGTCCCAGTACCATGAATACCCTGGTTCGCCACCATAGACAGAGCCGGTGAACTCCACAGAAGAGTTCACAAAACCAAAGTACGGACCGTTCGCATCAGCAAGATACTGAACCGCTCCAAAAGCGTAAAATATTCCATCCCCTGCACCGACAAACATCTTCCCTGCGGCCAGCGCAGGTGATGATTTTGTTGGAAGCTGCGTGTTCAGATTATAACTCCAGATCAATGCTCCAGAGTATGCATTCAGACAGACCATATAGCTTGTATATCCGCAACAGGGGTCTGAGTCAAAATAGACTTTCCCGTCGGCAACACCCGGTGAGGATTCGACACTTCCGTTGATGACATAGCTCCAGATGAAGCCCCCGGTCTCCTTATCCAGGCACAGCATCCTGCCATCGCTTGTCCCGATATAGACACACTCGTAGGCAACCGACGGGGAGGCATGCATCTCGCATCCTGCATCATAGCTCCAGACAAGCCCCCCGTTCTGCGCGTCAAGACAATACACGTTATTATCGTTGGCGCCAAAGTAGACTTTTCCGTTATCCAGGGTCGGGGCTGAATAGATGCCTGAGGTGGTTGGAAACACCCAGAGAAACGCACCAGTCATGCTGTCTAAACAAATGAACTCTCCATTCACGATACCGACATAGAGTTTCCCGTCAGAGACCGCTGGAGAAGACACAAATGCACTATTGGTCTCATACTCCCAGACAAGACTTCCATCCACGACATTCAGACAATACAGCGATCCGTCACTCGAACCAAAAAAAACCTGCTCATCGACAACTGTTGGGGAGGTATCAATGATAAATCCTGTTTTGAAATCCCACAGCAAGGAACCATCTATTGCATCCAGACAATAGAAATACGTGTCCTGTGAGCCGACAAACACCCTGCCGTTTACCACCGCGGG
>DAJP01000084.1:0-5087 GCA_002496355.1 Euryarchaeota archaeon UBA346
TTCGAATCTCAACGAGCCCACTCCTGATTTTTCTAAAAAGAGGGTTTTTTCGAACGAAAGGAATTTTCTGAATATGAGACGGTTGTAACGGGTCGATTAGGTTTCTGACGTATCTTTTTTTTCAATTGGTACGATGCCTGCCATCTGCTCAGCGATCACATTCGTAATCCCTGTATGCGGATCGATCACGTACTTCGTATTATTTTCCAGTGAAAATTGGATCGTCTCTAGTTTCTTATATATCTGCGCCTCGTTCCTGAAATATTTTTGAATAGCGGTGTTAATCTTCTCGATTTTCGCTGCATCGGCCTCGGCGACCTTCACTATCGCCTGTGCTTGCCCTTCTGCCTGGAGAATCGCCGCCTGTTTCATGCCCTCAGCTTTCTTAATCTCAGCTCTCCGCAGACCATCTGCTTGTGTTTCCGCTGCGGTCGCATAATCAATCGCTGCCTGTTTTTCGTTCTCCGCCTTCACCACCTTGTTCATGGTATCCTGCACGTCCTTTGGCGGGTCAATCTCCTTCAACTCGGTACGGACGACCTCGATACCCCAATTCGCAGTCTCACTCCGAAGCGTGCTCATCAACTCATTGTTTATCCGATTCCGATCACTATTCGCCTCATTCAAATTCAATGTGCCAATGATGTTACGAAGCGTGGTACGAGCGAGATTCACAATCTGATATTTGTAATCAAACACATTATACTGTGATGCCTTTACTGAATCTTCGTCGATCTTCACTTTGAAGTACACCTGCGCGTCGACTTGCGCATTCAATTTATCTTTCGTAATGATCGTCTGTGGCTCTGCGTTGACCATCATCTCGGTGACATTGACCTTGATCAATCGCTCCACTACAGGGATAATCCAAGCAAAACCAGGCTGACGAAAACGATTGTACTTCCCTAACCGTTCCACAAGGGCCCGTTGAGTCGGCCGTACGATACGAATACCCATTGAGAAAAACCAGACTAAGACAACGATGAACAATACCCAGCCTATAAGTCCAAACAAATCCATTCACAACACCTCACATTTGATAACAAGAGTTCCTTTATTAATTCTCTTTTATCGAATAAAAGAAAACAATCATTACTTATCGAATGATAAAAAAGAGGAAGAAACCCAAGAGGGATGTACCTATTTCATTGTTTTTTTCAAAAACGGCCAGACCTCATCAACGGTCGTCGCATTATTCACCTGACTTTGTTTCTCCTTCCACCACTCAGTGTTCTGGATATCCTCATGACATTTCGCGAGTTTCTCCTGCGCATGGTTAATCTCAACGATCTTCTGCATCGAATGCAACGAATACTCCATATAGACGATCACATCACAGAGCACATCCATATCCTGCGCAAGCTCCGGGTTGATCATGCTACGGATTTCCTCACCGACAAACTCAAGAGAAAACGCTGGGAACTTTCTGTTTAACAATCCCATTCTTTGAACCTCCAAACCTCATACCCGAAGGTATGCGACATCATTTCATATCATCTGATTCTATATAAGTTCTTTCCTTATTCTTCGACACAACATTGAAATATCGACCGCTTCATTCCCGGGGCCGTGAACCAGGACATACAGGGAAAAAATAATGATTCTTCACAACCATTTCAAAACCAAACAAAAGGTGTAAAAGCACTACTGGGGGACCCGAAAAAAGCGATCATCACCCTGTCACTGCCCATGATCGTCGCCATGGTCGTACAAACATTATACAACCTCATCAATCGGATCTGGGTGTCTGGCCTGGGGACTGAAGCAGCCGCTGCAGTCGGATTTGCTTTTCCCTTACTTTTTATGGGAACCGCACTTGCCACAGGACTAGGGGTCGGTGGGGGCTCAGCAATCTCCCGAAAAATCGGGGCAAAAGACAAAAACGGAGGGGACAACGCAGCAGTCCATACCCTTATCCTCATGATCATCGCCGCTCTCGCCTATGCCATTCCCTTGTTCGTATTTGCGGAAGATATCTTCCGGATGATCGGAGCAGGGGAAGCCACCGCTACCGCAGCAATGTACGCACGAATCATCTATTCCGCATCCATGGTATCGTTCTTCACCTCCATTGCGACCGCTCTTCTTCGATCAGAAGGGGATGCGAAACGATCCATGCTTGCCATGATCCTCGGGGGGATCTTGAATGCTGTTCTTGATCCGATCTTCATCTACGTCTTTGGATGGGGAGTCCCAGGGGCCGCAATCGCCTCGGTTGTCTCCATGTGCGTCTCTGCATCACTGCTCTTCTACTGGTTATTCTTCAAAAAGAATACCTTCCTTACATTTCACTTCCGCGGGTTTCACTTCAACAGACAGGTCATAAAGGATATACTCGCGGTTGGTTTTCCCGCCTCCTTATTACAGTTATCCATGGCAATCATGTTATTCATCATGAACATCATCGTGGAACATATCAGCGGTACCGATGGTGTCGCCGTGTTTTCTGCTGGCTGGGCGGTTGCGATGACCGCATCGATGCCTCTGCTTGGGATGGCGACCGCGGTCGTCACAGTCAGCGGTGCTATGTACGGTGCGTGTGAATACAAAAAACTTGATGTTGCACACCTTTACGCTTTGAAGATCGGCATCCTCATCGAAACATCTATTGCAATCGCAACATTCATTTTCGCACCATTCATCACCCAAGCGTTCACGACTTCTTCCGATATGGTCCACCTTGGAGACGATATCACCACGTTCCTTCGGATCATCTGCATCTACTATCCAGCAACAGCATTTGGGATGCTGTCATCATCGCTCTTCCAAGGGGTCGGAAAAGGACTCTATTCCCTGATCGTCACCATCCTTCGTACCATCATCTTGATCGTACCCCTCGCATGGCTTTTCGGAGTCACCCTTGGTTGGGGGCTCCCCGGTGCATGGTGGGGACTTGTCATCGCCAACATCATTGGATCGGCAATCACGTTCATCTGGGCGAAAATCTATGTCAATAACCTGCTCAAAGCAACCCCTGCCACCGGATAACAACTCTTAAAAAGCAGTGAACGAATGTGCTGCTCGTGATGAACGAACCTTTTCTGAGCCACTCTGGCGATGATGAAGATCTTGAGTACTGAAACAGATACTCTTCTCTCAGATATGCGTACTGAGCATATCTGCCACTTTTTCTAAAAACACCACATCGTGGGCATCAAAAGCAGCCGGCTTGTCAGAGTCAATGTCGATTTCACCAAGGACAACCTGTGATTTCTTGATCGGGACGACGATCTCAGATCGCGTGGAAAGAAAACACGATAAATAGCGCTTGTCCTTTGAAACATCATCGACGACCTCTGTCTTCCCCGAAGCTGCTGCGGCTCCGCACACCCCGCGCCCTAACGGGATTTTCGTATGTTCCGTTGCCTGAGCCCCATTCCAAGGACCCAGAACAAGCTCATCTCCCTTTACAAGATAGATGCCGACCCAGCTGTATTTCTCAAATCCTTCATACAGAAGATCAACAATCTTTTTGAGAGCGATCGACTTTGAATGCACGTGTAAGAGTTCTTGTATTCTGTGTTCAGCGATTCCATACTCCAAGAATATCACCATCCGTCAATAATCAAGAAGGCTTGTCTGCGAATTCTTCGGACCCAGGGACACCGGGACGACAGGGCCATCGTCTGTGGGTAGCTCAATAGTCCCGTATTTTCCTCCGCCACCAGGGATGATGATCACTTTATGATCTCGAAACGCCTGTATCGCAGACGTTATCGCTGGGACTGTCACCCGTGCGACCTCCCCAAGATCCGCATCCAGAAGAACGTTGATTTCGGAGCCGAACGCAGTAATGAGCTCATCCCATCTCTTAGTAACACTCTGTGTAAAGGGAGTATGCTGACCCAGAGCCTTGGCGATGATCTCAGAAAGGGGAATAAGATACACATACGGTGGTCGATGCGCAGGATGCTGTGGTTCTTTGAAGGTAGCGATTTCTCCGATGCGGTCTCGTACTCCTTTCTTGATGCGTTTGCCGCAGCTGCATTTCCAACGTCGTTTGATCGCCTCATCAAGGGTATAATGGGTGAAACACGAGATGCAAGCAGACTCATTGTATTTCCCCTCCTGCGGGGGCAACCCGACGTTCAACACCGGTTTATTCCCCCCTGTTCGAAGGATCGCTTTTTTGATTTCTGTAAAGGTAGCATCACCGACCTCAAAACGGGTGAACTCCCGAGCGAGTCGTACCGGGTGAGGGCTGTGGCAATCCGAATTTGTAAGAAAAGTAAGTCGATGTAGCTCCTGGATAGTATCTGCGTAATCGGTGTCTGCGCTTAATCCCAGTTCGACAAACGAGATGTAGGATGTAAGATCACCATAACAGCTCTCAAGAGACGGATGGTACGCGTACAAGGCAGTCCAAGGAGTGAACGCATGCGCAGGTCCGATGAGGGCATCAACATCCTTTGCAAAACCTGCAAGTTCCACGCCGTTCATATTCACGTTTGGTCGTCCGTCGGTCTCAAGATTCTTTGATTTTGTTTTAATCGCTTCTTTATACGTCTCGACAGCAGACAAACTAGGGAAGTACAGGAGATGGTGAACACGGGATGCATCTTCAACCTCGGTGCTGAGAATGAACCGGGTGTTATTCATCTCAAATGTCCCATCATCGATGACAGCACATGTCTTGATTTCCTTTAACCAATTGCTGTTCAGACAATCCCCGGTCGCCATGACCGTGATCCCTTTCCGGGGCGCCTCGAAAGAAAGAGCGGAAATCGTCATTCTATCGCTGGTGGCACCAGAATACCTTGAATGGATATGCAAGTCAGCGTTAATGAGCATCAGGGTCCCTTTCTTCAGATATGTTCTTCCTTATTTCTTTTTCTCGGCATTGACGACAGCAGGGGAGCGTTCCTCAAAAAACTGCTCATGAGCGGTAATCTCCATTATACCGGCCATGACAAGCAGGATCCCCGCGAACAGCAGGAGGTACGCACCGATACCAAAGCCCCAGGTGATCTGGATCGTCCCACCCGCCACCTCAGCAGTCTGAACCGTATAATGGCCGTTAAACGGGGATGCTGAGATCGCATTGACTGCACTGGACATCCCTGGATATTCTTGGATGTTTGATGGCG
>DAJP01000084.1:5396-6283 GCA_002496355.1 Euryarchaeota archaeon UBA346
GAAGGGAAACAGCAGGCGCACGCCGCGTAGAGCATATTTTTTCCCAAGTTTTTTACTCTGAGAGATCCCAATGGTTGAGAGCACCAAAAACACAAGGCTGATGCCGATGATGAGGTAGAAGGGTACAGCAAAGGTCCCCAAGGGGACCGGTCCATTCCGATTCGGAAGTCGTATCTGAACCCCGTTGATGCCATCGATGGAGACTGCATTGAAGGTGCCTGTTTGCTCTGAACCAGGGATAGACACATTCGCGGTGACCAGGTACCAAGGAAGGAACAACGCGACCACCGCCATGATGATGACAACGATGCACAGGATATTGCCGATGCTCTTTTGATTGGAGCCGTCGATGTAGAACAAGGCAAACACCCGCGGTCCCAAACCATGTTTCTTCTTCCGCCGGTAGACGAAAAAGATCAGTACAAGTAATGAAACGATCGTGATCAGGATGAACAACAGCACGAAGTTATAGACGAGCCATTCAAGCAGGAAGAGGATATCGTTCGCTGGTTGAAGTCCACTTGCCCAGGAGAGTGGCTGCCACATGGTTCCGCCTTCTCGGAATTTCGGACCATTCGGTCCTGCTTCCCCCATGATAGCTGCCTCTGCGGTGGCTGATTGGTCGACACCGGTCCAGCCCCAGCGCCCTCCGAAGGAAAGCCAGGGTTGCGTGCTTAATACATCAATGGTATACTCAGCTGGTCGCAGGATTCTTCCATTGTCTGCGACGGTGTCACTTGCCAAGCCAACCTTTCCAGAGTATGGTTTGATGTAGTTTGCATGGCTTCCACGCGCAACATAGACCTTGACATGGTCTCCTTCTTTTTCGACCTGTTTCCATTGTGCTTTTTGCCCTGCATAATGCTGACTGAACATGACCTCCGAGG
>DAJP01000123.1 GCA_002496355.1 Euryarchaeota archaeon UBA346
ATTATATAAAACAAACCTTATGTCCAACCCGAAAACACCCATGGAAGAAACCACATACGATTATATCGCTGTCGAACAGAAATGGCAACACAGATGGTTCAAAGAGAACATCAACACAGCGACCAAAGAAAAACAAAAAAAATTCTTCATTCACTTCGCATACCCTGGCGTCTCAGGGTACCTGCATGTCGGCCATATGCGTGGGTTCACCTATTGCGACGTCATCGCACGATACAAACGGATGACCGGTTATGACGTGCTGTTTCCCGCAGGGTTCCATGCATCAGGGATCCCATCTGTTGGTTTTGCAAAAAAAGTAGAGCGACAAGACCCAGATACGCTCAGACTACTCCGGCAGAATGGATGCACTGAGGAATGCATCAACAACCTTACGGATCCTTTAGAGGTCGTAAAGTATTTTAGTACTGTTTACGTCGACGATTACTGGAAACGATTCGGGTACCTCATTGACTATACGAGAGTCATGAACACCATCTCAGATGGATACAAGAAATTCATCCAATGGCAGTTCCATCAGCTCCATGACAAACACCTCCTCATCCAGAAACCACATTATGCACCCTTCTGCCCCAGCTGCGGCCCGGTCGCAGTCGACAAATCAGAAACCGATGTCTCACAAGGGGGATCTGCAGAGATCCTTGATTTCACAGTCCTGAAATTCACCCTCAAGGACGGGACGATTCTGCCCGCAGCGACCCTTCGACCGGAGACCATCTTTGGGGTCACCAACATGTGGGTGAACCCAAATGTCGAATACCATTTTGTTAAAGTCAACAACGAGACATGGATCTGCTCAGAGGAATGCATCAAGAAACTCACCTACCAACACGACTTGGTCCAACCCCTAAAAAAGACTATCAAAGGAACCGAGCTCATCGGAAAAACCTGCATCGTCCCAGAGGTCAACCGAGAAGTACCAATTCTTGCTGGTGTGTTCGCAGACCCGAGCGTCGCCACAGGTATCGTCATGTCAGTCCCAGCTCATGCGCCCTATGACTGGATCGCGCTAGTCGAATCAAAAGCATCTATTGAGGCGATTAAAATCATCGATGTTAAAGGCTTTGGCAGCAACCCTGCGAAAGAAGCCTGTGACCAGCTTGGCATCAAAAGCCAAACAGAAACAGAAAAGCTCAACGAGGCGACAGACCTTGTCTACAAAAAAGAATTCCACACAGGGATACTCAACGAGAAATGTGGTCAATACGCAGGCATTAGGATCTCTGAGATAAAAGACACAGTGAAAAACAACCTCATCCAACGGAACCTTGCCACCACCCTGAAAGAGTTCTCCGAGCCAGTCATCTGCCGCTGCAAAGAAAAAGTCATGATCAAACAAATCCCAGATCAATGGTTCATCAAATACAGTGACGCACAGCTCACCCAGGAATCAAAGGATGCAGTCCTTTCCATGAACATCTACCCGCAGGAGTACAAAGATGAGCTCCCAAAGATCCTTGACTGGTTCGGGGACCGTGCCGCGATCAGAAGAGGATCCTGGCTGGGGACAGAATTCCCCTACAAAAAAGACTGGATCATCGAACCGATCTCCGATTCAACACTCTATCCAGCGTATTATATCATCTCACCCTATGTGAACCACAAAAAGATTACGGTTAAAGAGATGACAGATGAGTTCTTCAACTACGTTTTCCTGGGGATGGGATCCCCGAAACAGGAGATCTGGAAGACCATCAAATCTGATTTTGATTATTGGTACCCCGTGGACATCAACCTGGGTGGAAAAGAACACAAGACAGTGCATTTCCCCGTCTACATCATGAACCATGTCGCAATCATGCCAGAACAGAAACGACCACATGGAATCTTTGTTCACTGGTGGGTGACCCAAAAAGGAAAAGAAAAAATCAGCAAATCCAAGGGTGGTGCTGAACCGATCGTCGAAGCAGCAGTCACCTATGGAGTGGATGCGATGCGACTGTATTATCTCCATATCGGTTCCCCGTTTGTCGACATCGAATGGGATCCAGAGACGGTCCTGAAATACAAAAACCGGATCCTCAACATCTGGAGACTCATCCAACAGATCACCTCCTTAGAGGACGCAACACAAGAGAATCTTGATAACTGGCTGAAAAGCACTTTGCAGCGACATGTTCAGAAGACTCTGGATGCATTTGGGACTTGGGACCTTCGGGTCGCCTCCAACGAAATATTCTTTGAGATCCAAAAAGACCTTCAATGGTACCTGAAACGAGGCGGAGCAGACAAAAAGCTGCTCACAGAGTATGCCCGCATCTGGATCCTCCTGATGACCCCGATCACCCCACATCTCGCTGAGGAACTCTGGGAGACCCAAGGATACCCCTCGTTTGTCTCCAATGAAGTATACCCTGAGTTCAAACTCAAGGACATCTCAGAAAAAGACGAGATCGGGGAGTACCTCCTCACCAGGGTTGTTGAGGATGTAAACGAGATCCTGAAAGTCACGAAGATGACTCCTAAAAAAATCTGCATCTACACCTCCCCCGCGTGGAAACAAAACATCTATAGAAAAGCACTGCAGCAGTCTGCAGAGAAGACATTCAATGTTGGTCAGCTGATCAAGGAAACCTTGTCAGATCCTATGATGAAACCACTTGGCCAGCAGGTTTCCCAGTTTGTCGCAAAGATCGCCCCGGAGGTAAAAATGCTCAGCGACCTGGACCGAAGCCGTTTTCTGATCGTACTTGATGAGAAAGCGCATCTCATAGACGCAAAACCGTATCTGAGCCAGGTGCTTCATTGCCCGGTGGAGATCTACAGTGCTGATGATACTGACCTTTATGACCCTGCGAAGAAAACAAAGTTCGCCTACCCCTTGCGTCCCGCTATTTATATAGAATAATATGAGGAGCCTATGAAGAAGAAATACGTTAGGATTTGTCCCATGTGTCAAAGTATAGACACACAACCAGACCTGTCCGCAGACTCCTATGCGAAAGGACTTTTAAATCAATGGAAATGCAACGCCTGCGGGCACACCGGTCTTTTTTTCCCCGAGTACTGCCCGGAGGATGTAAAAAAGATACAAGAAAAGAAGCCTTAAGATGCTTCTTTCTTACGCCAGGAAAGATAGATGATGATGCTGAGGAGCACCAGGACGGTCAATAGACCAACCAGTACGAATGCCAGGGTGGTCGGGAATGAGGCGATCGTCAGGGGGAAAACCTCGGATTGGACTTCGTTTCCCGCGTAATCGGTGGCCATGATTTTCATCTCATAGTACCCATCTCCCTCAATGGCATCGAAGTCCCATTCAAACGGGGAGGAATCCAGGATATCCCCATAGGATGTCCAATCGCTCCAGTTGGATTTATCCTCTGAATATCGATAATACAACAAGGCTTCCTGTATACCGCTACCCTGGTGGTCGTTGCCAAGCCCGGAGACCGTGAAGTTCCCGGTCATGCTCCATTCGTCCGTCACGGAGGGGACATCAATGGTGATCAATGGGGGGGCGGTGTCCTTCTGGATTGTGATCGCATCAGAACCATCTAGGATTTCTACGGTGTTCCCCAGGGTGTCATTGACTCGGATGTAAAGGTAGTACACCTCGTCTTCCTCCATCTGGTTCCACTCAGATTCTGATAAGATCCAGGTGTTGCCGACCGCATCTGTGTTATAGACACTGGAGTTCACATCAGAGGCAAGCGTGGTCCATACTGACTCAAAATTCGGTAGATACTGGATTGTATCGATACGGTAGTCGTCCTCGAAGACCACGGAGAACTGGGGTCGTTCCTTGAACCAAAGGGTATCTCCTGAGACACTGGGAAGCGATGGTGCCTTCCAGTCATACAAGAACATGATGTCACCGGTGGATGGGAAGCTTTCATTGTTATCCGCATAATCGGTCGCAATGGTGCATAGTTCGAAATAGCCACCTGATTGACTCGGATGGCTTGTGAAGTTGAACTTCCAGGTCGGGGAGGTTTTCGTTGAATTATCAAAGTAAATCCAGTTTTTCCCAGAGAAGTTCTTACTCTCTGAGTATCGGTAGTACAGCTCCACGAGCTTCACGCCACTGGCATCGACATTCTGCGTCCCGTTATCGTTCGCGGTGGCATTGATACGGATATATGTTGAGTTGTATCGTTGTTTCATATTCGTGCTAAGTACACGGGAGATTGGTTTTTTCACATCCTGTTTGAAGGTAACAGTTTTTGATGCAATATTGCCTGCAAGATCCGTGATATTGAAAGTCAGGCTTTTTAAAGCAGAGATATTCTCGTAGTCAGGTAAGGAAGAGATATTTATAGTAAGCGTCTGCCAAGCAGTCGTCCCATTCTCCCCAGTACAGATTGCAGAGGAGGTGCTTTGCTGACTGACATTATCTATGATATATTCCAGCTTGTAGAATGCGGATTTCACCCGTAACCCCGTCCCATTATCCTTTACTTTGATGGTGAACATCGGGACGATCTCCTGAAGCCATCCTGCAGCAGCGGGGGTAAAACTACTACTGTTGAGGAACGGTTCCTGCTCATCGGAGGTAAGCCTGATGTACCACTGGAAAAGCTTTGGATTGCTTTTCGTGAGATTCGATGAGAAGAAATCAGCCTGGAGTCGTACAGTTCTATCAAGAACCTGACCACTGGATGTTAAGCTGCTGCCGTTGAGTAAATTATCAGTCAGTACATTCCCGCTTGCATCCAGGAGTTTAAAGGTGATGCTGCTGACATCCTTCATCACCAAAGTGTTTGCATAAAACGAACCCCACCAGAGCGATTCAGGTAATCGGATGGGAACTGAGATGATGCGACCGCTGACTTGTTTTATGGACGTAGTGAATCGTCCCAGACCATATAAGACTCCATTTTCATCAGCAACGAACACTAAACCATTCGACACCACTGGTGACCCAAGGACTGGTGTTGCACTCCAGTTCACGAAAGTTTCATAGGACCAACTCGGGTTTCCCGTGGATGCATCTAGAGCATAGATGAGGCCTGAAGGAGTCCCGACGTAGACAAGGTTATCAGCATATGCAGGGGAAGATTTTAGAACCGCTTTGGAAAATAATGGCACGGTGTAGATCTCTTTTGACCATAGTGTTGTTCCATTCACCGCTTCAAGTGCATAGACGGTCCCATCCGCTGAAGCTACATAGAGCACTCCATTGTATATGGCAGGGGTCGATTCGGCGACATTGCTGTAATATAAAGAGGCGGTTCCAAGAGTTTTATTCCACAGGATAGTACCATCATTCAGGTTCATTGCAACAATCTTTGTTACAGATTTTTTGTTGGTGACCTGAGCACAGGTGACAAAAACCTTATCTTCAAAGATAACAGGTGATGCATGACCACCAGCTCCAACGGATTGGCTCCATTTTTTATCACCAATAGTTCCGCCATTGCGACCGAGGGCTATCACACTATCATTTCCTGCTGAACTACAGACAACAATAATCTTATCTGAGGTCACTGCAGGGCTTGAAAAGCTTGGTGCAGGTAATTCATACTCTGCAGCAAAGCTTACAGAATCGGTACTAAAACTTAAGACAAGGAGCTTATTATTCGTATATCGATTCCTTTCATCTAGATACGTATCATTGTCTCCCCCCCAGCCGGTAATGAAAATCCAGGAGTCATCCACGACAGGGGATGCATCATAACATATTTTTTTATGATCATTGTCATAAGTCCATTTAGAGCTAAGATTGTTATTACTAAATCCCTGAATAACATTCTCGTGACCTTTTGGTGCCTGTTCACCTGATGCAACTATCACGAGTTCATCCGTAATCGCAGGAGAGTTGACTACATCATAATCTAAAGGAACCAGGGATGTATTGATGAGAGGCTCACCTTCTGTTGCTTCACTTGAGAGTATCAGATTATATTGATGTAATGTATGTGAATCAGATACAATGTACACATTCCCATTGCCAATGACGGGGTTACGAAAATTTCCACCGACATTTTCTGCACTGAACCAATAGAGATTCTTACTTGTCGCGCCTTTCCCACCAGATGCTCTTGTGTTTCCCGAATCAAAACCGAACAACGGCCATTCATCCTGTATCGCTGATATCAGAATCGCCCCGTTTTGATTGTTCACTTTTTTACGAGAATCAATCCGATAATATGTGTTAAAAGAATCCTTCCAGTAGCTTTTATTTTGCCATGTTAACGCCCAATTGAATATTCGGGGTGATACTGACGGAGAATTCGTTGAGAGGTTCACAAGTATTTTCAATTTTGAATATCTAATACCGTTTTCATCGTTCGAAAGGTTATTCAGAAAAACGGGTGATGTGAGGAACCCTTTGTTGTTTCCAGGAAGTACGGATTCTTCGACTTTTACAAAATCACCGGTGGAGTTCATGTATAAAACATGATAGCGCGCCTCGGTTCCTGAAGGTTGATAATCATCCCAGGATAAAAGATCCCAGTAAAATTTTGTCTTTGAAATCGTTGAAATATTATAGGGTACGATATCTGTTAATGTGAGAGCACTGGCATCATCCAAGGTATATCCTTCTTCAGTACGTGCGGATATCTCGACATAATTCGTTGCTAAGGTATTTCTATGAACGAGACGGTTAGTGACGACTAGGAGATCAATATAATTGCTATCATCCATGATATGTGTTAATGCACCGTTTGGTATGCTTCTAACAAAGTACATGTCTGTCCCATTCGAAGTTTGTGAGTCCATTTCCTCCCATCCACCGATAATCCTATAACTAGAGTTATAACAATAAAATCTCAGTGTAGTTCCTTCATCTGTTCTTCCGTACCAATGTGCAATGATGTAACTGAGGCTTTCCGGGTCGACATCCACTTTAAATCGAAAATGTTGGGCAACATAGCTGTTGAGACGATTGCTACCCGTTCGCACTGCAAAGTCAGTATCTAGTTTTTTCAGTCGAAAAAGATCGTTGGAGCCAAATTCTATTTCCTTACCAAGATGTTTTTGGGGTGAATAGTATTTCAAGAGCGGGAAAAAGAAAAAGGATTGAAACGCATAGGCATCATGACTACTTTGTGTGAAATTATATGATGTTATCTGAATAGCCTCTTTTTCAAGAACAATTTCACCGCCTTGGACAATGCAATTCGATGTGCCAACACTACTGCTATTGTCGAATGTATCCTCCCATACCCCATCATCAGGATAGGTCTGTGAACCTGCTTCGGTGTATTGAACCACTAGTCCCATCAGTAACACAGTACTAATTCCCAGTGTAATTAGCGTATGAATCGAACGCATGATGCACATATTATATCTCCATATATAGATTTTTTACTCTTTATATTACTTTTGCTCACTTGATTTTTAAGGAGCAAATAGCATTTCCATCATCACAGACAATATTATTATACGAAATATTTATATATTAGTTTTGGAACAGTTTTTTGATTGAGTTCATCCCATTTTGTTATCGCCTTCCTCCTTAAAAGGTTTATTATTTAGTGTTTGAAAAAAGAAAAGGTTTTACTGAAGAATGATTTGGACATCCATCACATTCGTCCCAGTCGGACCGGTATGCAGTGAATCACCCAACGCCTGAAAAAAAACATACGAGTTGTTATCCAGCAGAAAACGAGAAGGTACTAAGTGTTTTTTCTGCCCACGAGCCCAGGAATACTCATCCGCTATCGCACCAGCAACATCACTGTTTCCATCGATGCCATCGGTCGCAAACGAAGCAAGAACCATGCCGCTGCCAGCGATGTCGTTCACACAGCCGAGCACCAGCTCCTGGTTCCGCCCTCCCACCCCCGGTCCTTGAACCGTCACCGTCGATTCACCACCACAGATGAACGCTGCATGTTCTTTTATCAGACTATTGTTGGCTCGATCGACAAGATAGCGTCCAAGGGTTTTTGCCTCACCCGTCAGAGATGTCGTCAGCAGTTTTGCATCATATCCAAGTTCCATGGCTTTTTTTAATGCAGCCTGGCAAGCGGTTTCATTGTTCGCTACGATAAAATTGAATACTTTTTCGAAAGCAACATCATCTTCCTTGAGGGTTTCTGGTATCATCCCTTTCTGGCCCTTCTCGAGGATGGTGCGTACTGCAGGTGAGATTTCAGCCCAAAGATGATACTGCTCAAGGATTTCCACAGCATCAGAATATGCGGTCGGATCGGGAGTGGTCGGGCCAGATGCGATCGATGTGATAGGATCATGGATGACATCAGAGATGATCAATGATAATATCACTGCTTTTGTTTGGTACACGAGTTGACCTCCTTTGACAAATGACAGATGCTTTCTGACAGTATTGATTTCCTGGATGGTTGCCCCAGATCGTATGAGGAGATCAATGGTGCTTTGTAAGTCAGGGAGCGGGACGCGGGGTTTACAGAACAACGATGATCCCCCTCCAGAGATCAACACCAGCACACAATCGTTTTCAGTACAATGATGGAGTAACTCAAGGATTCTTTCAGCACCATGGATGCTTCCCTCGTTTGGGAGCGGATGACCACCAATAATAACCTCAATAGACGAAGAGGTGACCTTCGCATGGGGATCATTGGTGATGATTACACCTTTGGAAATCTTGGTTGTATCACAAACTGCCTGTGCCATGCCGACACTTGCTTTCCCAAAACCGACGATATACACATGATCGAACGAAGAAAGGTCTATGGCCTCCGAGGGAAACACCAGCTGCGATCCATTCATTATATCGGTGATGACACGATACGGTTGAACAGCATCGATGGCAGCAGTCAACATCTCAAGGAGGTCTTGTCGTTTCTTCTGCAGAATCGGTGTAGCCCCGTTCAGAACCAGTTCATGATGATTCCTAAATAACATAGGCCCCGGCAG
This sequence comes from Euryarchaeota archaeon UBA346, assembly GCA_002496355.1. GTDB lineage: Archaea > Thermoplasmatota > E2 > DHVEG-1 > DHVEG-1 > SM1-50. The sequence continues at coordinate 8,812 of DAJP01000123.1, forward strand.
CTTATTTCCCAAAATCAAGTTGTCGCATCAGGTTGCGGCGCATCTTGCGGTCACTGGAGAACCCTTTCATCATCCGCTTGGTCATATTATAATACTTCAGTACCTCTTTGACATCCTTATTTTCCACACCAGCACCTTTGGCGATCCGCCGGATGCGGGACGCTTGGATGCATTCAGGGTTTTCCCGTTCATCGTTAGTCATCGAGTCGAGGATGATCCTAAACCGTTTCAGTTTATTCTGAGTTTCGTCCATATCAACGTTTTTTAGCTTCCCGGACATCCCACCAGGGAGCATCTCCGCTATCTTTGACAAAGGACCCATCCCAGAAATCATGTTCATCTGCTCATACATGTCGTTGAGGTTGAACTTCCCAGACATAAGTTTGCGTGCGGTTTTCTCCGCATCTTTGCCTTTCATGCTTTCCTCGGCTTTCTCAAGCAGTGATTTGATATCACCCATGCCGAGGAGTCGTGAGATGAAACCAGAAGGATCGAATTTCTCAAAATCTGTGGAATGTTCACCAGTCCCAACAAACACGATAGGAGCACCGACTTCCGAGGCTGCAGAAAGCGCACCACCTCCTTTGGCAGTCCCATCTAATTTTGTCAGAACGATACCAGTGATGCCAATCGCATCGTTGAAGGCTTTTGCCTGCGGACCCGCCTGCTGACCCATCGCAGCATCCATAACGAGGAGTTTCTCATCTGGTTTGATCGTCTTGAAGATATCCTTCATCTCAGAAATCAAATCATCCTCAAGTTTATGTCGACCGGAGGTATCAACAATGATCACATCAGCGACCCGTTTGAATTTATCAAGACCTTCTTTGATGACCCGTACTGCGTTTTTCTGTGTTTTATCCCCATAGAACGGGACCTCGACTTGTTCTGAGATCTGTTGTAACTGTTCATAGGCAGCTGGTCGATGGACGTCCCCTGCGATCAATGCAGGTCGTAATCCTTTTCTTTTGAAATACGTCGCAAGTTTCCCGCAGCTTGTGGTCTTCCCCTGTCCGTATAAACCGACCATCATGATGACCTGCTTGCGGATCGCAAGCTCCCGGGAGGCTCCGACGATATGGACTAGCTCATCGTACACGATGTGGATGACATGCTCTCGATTTGTCATGCCAGCAGGTGGTTTTTCCTCCAAGGCACGCTGCTCAATTTTTTTTGATAGTTCCAGGACGAGCTTTACGTTGACATCTGATTGGAGTAATGCGCGTTGGATGTCACGAACGATCTCTTTGACCAGCGATGCATCCACATGGACAGCGTTCGCGATTTTTTTTATCGTTCGTTTCAGTGAATCTCCAAGATTATCCAGAACCATAGGTATCTACGCTGCGACATAGAAGAAGACAGATTAAAACCTATCGTCAGGTGGTTCTTCCTAGAAAAATTATGTACATAATGAGGGGATGTATGATTTTGAGTATCCTTTTCGACTGATGGGCATATCGACGTGTAACCAATGATAGATGTCGTTGATTGAATGTGTTGAATAGCTCTTCAGAGGTATGTTTGGAACGTCGGGATTAACTTGCGTAAATCTTTTTCCATGACAACGACATCAGCACATTTAACGATACATGCATCCTCTGGATTAAACGCGATACCAAGACCACAGACCTCAAGCATGGGGATATCAAAACAAGAGTTTCCCACCGCAGCACACGCATCCGGAGAAAGATGTAGTTTTTTTACCAAATCTTCCACATTTTTATCCTTCTGCATCAGTTCCACATGCAGGACGCCTTCACCAGTCAGGCGGCCGTCTGCACCGACCTTGACTTCGTTTGCGTACGTATAATCAATCCCTACATCTCGGGCGACCTTTTCAGCGAGGATATCCAGGCCTGCACTGACGATCGCAGTGTGTACCTCGTGATTCTTGAGATACGAGATACATTCCCGTACACCCGTGATGTAAGGGATGGAGTACAAGATGTTCTCGATGGTCTGTTTAGGGACCGCTTCCCCGTTTGTTTTCCACAACGAGACATCCCGTCGGATGAACTCAAGATAATCGATGTCGCCGCGGAGGTACGGCATGATCGATCGTTCATTGGTCGTGCCGAAACGTTCATGGATATACCGCCAGGAGCTGACGGTATCAAGCAACACCCCATCCATATCAAAAAAAACAAGTTTTAGGTTCCTCCTTTTTTTCTCTGTCTTTGAAGAAGTTTTTTTGTTTGCTCGGAAACAAGGATAGGTGCAGGTTGTTTTCATCAGGGGCACCTCATTGTTCAACTCCTATTAATACATTTATTCATGTCTTCTTTGTGGCTATGAAAAAGGATGAAACATTTATTAAGTATCGTGTATATTTATTGATGGGGATTGTCCTATGAAACAGTTTCATGATGCGGTAATAAAAAAATCATTGGTTGTTGTTCTCGTTATCGTTGGATTCCTGCTGAGTCCTTCTCTCGTCGCACAGAATTTATATATCACAGCAGACAGCATGGAGAACAATACAGGTGCTTCAGCTGAGAAACCAAGTCCGGTGATCTATGATCTGTTGATTATCGCTCCGAAAAAATACGCTGATGCATTACAACCACTGATCGCTCATAAGAACCGTGTGGGGATAAAGACTAATCTAGTAACGCTTAACGATGTGTATCATCAGATGTTCTGGTATGGACGGGACCAACAAGAGAAAATTAAGTATTTCATCAAAACTGCAAAAGAAACATGGGGTATCACCTATGTCATGCTTGTGGGGGATTTCGAAACAATTCCGATTCGATATGTGTACAACGCGGATAATAACACCGGCTGGGATGAGCCGTGTTTCATCTCCGAACTGTATTATGCGGATCTCTATGATAAGAACCATTCCTTCTCCAGCTGGGATTCTAGCAACAATGGTATCTATGGGGAGTGGTACGGGCAGACCGCACGAGACCAGGGTATCGATCTGTACCCGGATGTCTATGTCGGACGCCTCGCCTGTATCAATGAAGCAGAGGTACGGGTTATGGTTCGTAAGATCATCACCTATGAAACCACTGCGCATGGTCAAGATTGGTTCCATCGTTTCGTTGTTGTCGCCGGTGACACTTACCCGGAGTCATTGAACCCGAACTGGACGGGGAACGAAGGAGAACAAAACACTCAGGATGCGATTAACAATATGTCCGGGTTCGAACCAGTTAAACTATGGATGTCTGATAATTCTTTTACCGGACCAAGGGACGTTATCCGTGCGATCAATAATGGCTGTGGTTTTTTACTGTTCGAGGGACATGCGAACGCGTTTTCCTGGAGTACGCATCCGACGAATGAGCCACACACCTGGATCAATGGATTAAACACAGTGACCATGGATCTGCTGAGGAATAAAAAGATGCTCCCAGTTTGTATCGTCGGTGGCTGTCATAACAATGAATTTGATGTCACCCCAATGAATATCCTCAAAGGGGTCAAAGAACAAGGGCTCCGGTATTTCTCCAGTCGAACCTCACCGTCGGGTCTGTTTTGGCATTATACCTGGATTCGGGAATGCTGGGGATGGAAGCTTACCCGTATGAGCAACACGGGGTCGATCGCGACCATCGGCTGTACTGGCCTGGGGATGTCAAAAGAGGATAAAGAATCATTCAGCGGCGCGGGTGATTACCTTGAACCAACCTTCTTCTATGAGTACGGGGTGAATGGGACCACGATCCTGGGGAAGGCCTGGGGAAACGCGATAACGGATTATCTGAACAAGTATCCCATAGATTGGAACACGCCTGCAGCAAAGGACAGTGCGATTGATGCAAAAACCGTGCAACAATGGGCGTTGTTAGGCGACCCTAGCCTGAAGATCGGGGGATACTCCTCAGCGGAGTTATCCAGCATCCTTGGGTAAACATTTATTAAGTATCGCATCTATTTATAGAAGGGGTTGATATGAAAACATCAGAAAGAAACAAAGTACTTACGATTGCTATCATCGTTATTCTCCTTGGTTCAAGCCTTGGATCTTTTGTATCAGCATTCGACACGCAGGTTGTGACAGAATCAAAAGGGTCACATCAAGCAAGCAGTAATGTATATTCGCTTCTCATTCTCACCCCAACAATTTTTAAAAACGAGCTACAACCTCTGGTGAAACATAAAAACGCCCATGGCATGAGTACGAAACTAGTGACCCTTCCCGAGGTGTATCATCAGATGTACTGGTACGGCCGGGATGATGCAGAGAAAATAAAATATTTCATAAAAACAGCGGTCGAAGAATGGGGGATCACCTACGTCCTTCTCGTGGGGGGCAGGAGCAGTCAGTTTCTCCCAACATGGTATTGCCCTGTGCGGTACGTTTCTATGGTGGATGACTGGGATGTCGGGTATCTCAGCGATCTGTATTTCGCAGACATCTATGATAAGAACGGGAATTTTTCGAGTTGGGATAGTGATGGTGATGGTCTGTATGGAGAATGGTACATGGATGAGAATGCCCAGGATGTAAATATGGATCTGACTCCTGATGTCGCGGTTGGCCGTCTTCCCTGTCGCAGTGAACGAGAAGTCAGAGTCATGATCAAAAAAATCATCACCTATGAAACGACGGTGTACAACCAACCATGGTTCTCCACGATGCTGGTTGTCGCTGGAGATACTTACCCTGAGACAGGCAATGCGAACTGGACAGGGTTTGAAGGGGAATATTACGGGGACCGTGCAATCGAGAATATGACAGGGTTTACTGCGACACGACTCTATACCTCGGATCAGACGTTCACCGATAAAAAAGATGTCATACGGCAGTTCCGTAACGGATGGGGGTTTGTGTACTTCGTTGGTCATGGCAGCCCGAAACAATGGGGCAATAACGCTCCGAATGGAACTGAGTTCATCCAAGGACCAAATAGCAATGATATGGGCAAGTTCTGGAATAAAGACAAACTTCCGGTCTGTGTGGTCAGCGGATGTCACAACAGCCAGTTCGACGTCTGCCTCAGACGTCTGTTTAATAACGTTACACGATGGAGGCAGGAATACGTCCCCGAATGCTGGAGCGAGCGGATCATTCGGGAACCATCTGGTGGTTCGATCTGTTGCATCGGATGCACCGGACTTGGGTTCACAAAAGAAGATAAAACCTCTTTTAAAGGCGGCATCAACGAACTGGAAGGCGCGTTTTTCCATGCGTATGGCCAGGACCATGTCACGGTCCTTGGGGACACATGGTCCGCTGCCGTCACCTGGTACGCCCAGACCTACCCCGTGGACTGGAACAGTCCAGGGTTAGGGGACTCATGGATCGATGCGAAAGTCATCCAATCATGGGCGCTGTTCGGGGACCCCAGCCTCCAAATCGGCGGTTTCCCACAGTAACGAAACGTTTGTTCTTCGAGTTACTAAGGAATAGTTTTAAAAAGGGTGCTCTCCTTACCTTCTGCCATGTCCTTACCATTAGATGTCCTTGAAAAAGCAGTGAACCAAAAATTACTCCTTCTCTTAAAAGATGGCAGACATATTGAAGGCAATCTATTAGGGTATGACGAATACATGAACCTGGTGCTCGATGAAGTCGAAGAAACAAAGGATGAAACGAAGCGTCGGCTCGGGAGAATTATCCTGCGAGGCAGCAACGTCGTCAGCATTGCTTTTATATAATAGAAAAGCATATATAGGGGTTACTCTTATTATCACATGGAAGGAATTGGGCTGGTAGTTGTTATTTTGTTAGAGTGCATCCCATCCCCTCCTAGTGAGGCCAGCCGTCCTTCCCTTTTATTCTACTGGTGACAAAGTTTTTGTATATCGTATTCTTTGTGCGAACTTGAGACAATGGTACGACACGTGAAGGTTCAACGAGGAAACAAACTCCGATGTAAAGGCTGGAAACAAGAAGCAATCCTTCGGATGCTGGAAAATAACCTTGAGAACGCGGAAAAACCAGAGGAACTCATCATCTATGGCGGGACTGGAAAAGCAGCACGGAACTGGAACTGCTACGATGCGATCGTTGATGCACTAAAAAACTTACAAGATGATGAAACATTGATTGTTCAATCAGGAAAACCTGTGGCAATTTTTCAAACATGGACAAATGCTCCACGTGTCCTTATCGCAAACTCAAATCTTGTTCCCCATTGGAGTACTTGGGAAAAGTTCAGAGAACTCGAACAGCGTGGTCTTACCATGTATGGTCAGATGACCGCAGGGTCCTGGTGTTACATCGGGACACAAGGAATCATCCAGGGGACCTATGAGACGTTTGCTGCCTGTGC
>DAJP01000027.1:0-8433 GCA_002496355.1 Euryarchaeota archaeon UBA346
CACCTTTTTCCCCTGGATGATCTAACGCAGATTGTATCTTTTCAGTAGTTAGTTTGCCGTTTCCTACTTTTTCCAACGCAGACATAACCCTTCGTATTTGATTCCACAGAAACGTCTGTGCATAAAAATCCAGGACCAAAAACTCCTTCGTCTCACCTACAACAATATTGTCGATGACTCGTATTGGGTTTTTCAACGGCTCAACTCTGGCGAAATTCTGAAAGTTATGCTCCCCGGTGAACAATCCGGCGGCAGAAAGCACTCGGTCCATATCCAGTCCATGTTTCGAAAGATAGTACCGATATTCTCTTCGTTTCGCATGACGAGGATAAAAATCAGGGTTCACCTCCTGGGCACCATAGATGAATAGCTCTGATACATCCTTGGAAAGCACTCTGAGAAGTTCATCAGATGAGACAGTCGTATCAAACGCGCAAACGTTCCCTAATGCAGACACACCCCGATCGGTACGGCTTGCAGTACGGAAACATGAACTTTTTACATCCGCAAAGATACCATGTTGAATCAAGACATAGAGGAGTTCTTGTTCAACTGTCCGCTGACCGGGTTGTCGTGCATAGCCGGAAAAACGTTTTCCGTCATAGGCGAACTTCAGAGAAACTCGCATAGAAAAACGAGAAGTGTTCCTCCCATAAAATCATTCGTATCTACAGGAAGATAGTTCTATAATAACAAACCTGATATGACAAAGGATGAGTTTATACCTAGAAAAAAAATAGGACGAGTCGTGGATAGAACAAGGGATGAAAACCGATGAGGAAGCAGATGAGATTAAAAAATGGAACAACCCTGACTATCGAACCATTGACTGGCCAAGAGGATGCCAGAGAATTCCAACGGTTCATCAACATACTCACCAGGGAAAAAACGTATCTTTTGGTCAACAGACCAATAACACTCAAGGAAGAAAAACAATGGCTCAAAACTCAGATGACGGAGCAGAAAAAAAGACACCAGATCTATCTGAAGGCACTCGTGGATGGTCGTCTCATCGGTGATTGTTTCGCACGACCCGGATTTGGTAGGAACCAGGGGAACATCAACCTGGGGATCGCGATTGCGAAGCAATGGCGAGGAAAAGGCTTAGGATACATGCTCCTCACAGAGCTCATAGAACGTTCCGAGAAGAAATGGCATCCAAAGAACATTTACCTCCAAGTCGTCTCCGTAAACACCCGGGCTCGTGAGCTTTACGAATCCCTTGGTTTTCACATCATCGCCCAGCTTCCCCAATGGTTCGAATATGAGAAGAACTATCTTGACGAGTATCTGCTCATCTTAGATAAAGAACGATTTCATAAGAACAAAAACGTAGTTAAGCAGGGACTAAAAAGAGATACCCGTCCAGCTTCACCGTGTTCACCACAGGGGACTCGATCGTAGCAAGTTTTGGTTTTTGGATTTCAACCGTGGAATATGACTTCGGATCCATCACCTGAAGCTCTTTTTTTGACTGACTCACCACGATCATTTCACGGATGAGTTCCTTCCCACCAAATATCTTCGATGGTTGAATGTTCTTACCCTCGATTACCTTTTCAGTCCAGCGGGAAAGCTCAAGAGCGCGGACCTTATTTTCATGAAGCGAAGAAATCAAGAAATACGAGGCGTCAAAGGAGAAGAAATCACCCTTGCGATAGGCAGGGATCCGTACGAGATACGTCATCCGATAGACCTGTTTACTGTCCTTCATCCCAGCATCAGACGTAGATTGTTTAAACTCACCACCGAACTGCTCCTGGATTTTTTTTGCTATGGAAAACGCGGTCGTTTTTTCACTAACAAAAAAATCAAGACCCTGTCGGTTTTCATCATAGTCTGTGATAAATAACCCTCGTTTGCCACTTTTCTGGAGCTGCCCGACAAGGGATTCAACTGTTGTTCGTAGGATCGTCAACTCTTCCTTTGGGAAGGTGCGTTTCTCTGCTCGTATCTGGATGATCGCCTCAAAGTATCCCCCGGACTCTCGAGAGCACACGTCACAGGTGTTCCTCCTGATACGTACAGTCAAGGGATGCTGCTCTGTGATCTGTTGGTCTTCTAAGAAACCAGAAAAAGTCACAGTACAACGTAGGATGCGATCCTGTTCCTTACACTGGGTCTGAATGGTGACGTTTTTGAGTTCAGAGCTGATGGAAAACACATCTTTGATATAGCGTTTCAGGATTTCATCAAAGTCTTCCTGCACCCAGGTGTTCTTATGCTTATATGAGGAGCACCGCGGGCAGATCGTGATATCCATGATGGCTGGTCCTTTGGTAAACTGCGTATGCTTCAAATAGCAACTGAGACAGACACCGTTTCGAAAAATCGGTTCATCTTTCCCACATTCGACACAAAACATGATAGTGATCCATTCCTGTTAGGTTCTTTGAGTGAGATATACACCGTAGATTATTAAGCCTGCTCCCAGAAGGAACAACAAGGAAAAACTCGTCCCAAGGAAAAACGACATCAGAATTGTGAAAAGAGGGATGAAATTGAGAAACACCGCTGCTTTGCTCGCATCTGTATGTTTCAATCCATAGTTCCAGCCGATATACCCAAACAAGGAACAGGTCAATGCAAGGTAGAGGACTGCAAGCCAACCATCCAGCGAGGTCTGCTGGAGAACAGGACCGATATGCAAAAGAACAAAAGGAAGATAGAACAAGGTCCCAAGACCAAAAGCATAGGCAGTGATCACATATTCATCATAGGTTCTCAGCAGGCGTTTTCCCACCAGTGAATACAAAGCCCAGCAGAGTGCAGACAGCAGCATCAGGATCCCGCCAATAAAAAAAATATTATCAAAGGTGATTTCTTGTGTTAACAGATCAGAGAACATGATGACAATGACTCCGATGAAGGACAGGATGATACCAGCAATCCGTTTTTTTGATAGGTTCTCATGCAGGAAGAGACCAGAGAGAATCGCAATGAAGATTACATTTGTGTTGATAAGCACGGAAGCGGTGGGAGCATTGGTATAATGGATCCCAAGGAACTGGAACAGATACAGGAATGTCACCCCGGTCAGACCTAAGGCGATCAACCAGGGGATCTCTTTTTTTGGCAGCAACAATGGTTGTTTCCGTAGCATCACAAGAAAAAACATCAACGGGGTGGCCACCAGGAATCGAAGGAACCCTAAATCTATCGGGTCTATCACCTTAGTAGCTGCCTCGACAACAATAAACGACCCAGCCCAGACCAATGAAACAAGAATGAGAAGAAACGCGATAAAGATATTCTTGTTCATGGGCATCAATAAACCAAAACATGGTTATAAAGCGATACCTTAAGAAGAGCCCAAGGACCGATGAGTCGTACGATCATCTTATTTGGTGAGAATAAACGAATCAAAAACAGCTCCATCTGGTTTTTTCGCCTCAAATGTCAATATCGTCGAATTCACGGTGAACAGACAATAATGATAGGTCTTTTCAGAATATATCGTCCAGGGGCTATGACCAACATCATACAAGGGGGCACCCCCGCCACCCGTGACGATATAGGTAATACCATGAACGATACTGCGTTCATAATCATGGTCATGCCCGTTTATCACCAGGTCTATTTGATACTGCTCAAAGATTGGAACCCAAAAGCGTTGCACCCAACTCGAATTACCATGTTCAGACCCTGAGCTGAACGGCGGGTGATGGAAGAGGATGATAGTGAACGGTTGTCTGCTATTCTGTAACTCATACAGAAGCCAGAAATATTGTGCGAATCGAAATCGAGAACGGAGATTTGAGTCCAGAGCTATGAAATGCACAGGCCCATTCTCATATGAATACCAGCGTTCGTTGAATGGAAGCGAAAAATAGGAAAAATACAAACGGCTGTTATTTTCATGATTTCCAAGAACCGGGTAGAACGTGCTGTTATGGAGATACGGTGACGCAGTAAAAAAATCAATCCAATCGGTTGCGTTTTTCCCTTCATCAACAAGATCCCCCGTGTTGAATACGACTGCCGGGTTTTCTTTTTCTATCGCCTGAGACACAAGCAACGTATGTTGCCAGTTATCCCAGCCTCCTCGTGTATCACCATACATCACAAATCGAATCGTCTCAGTCTGCTCGAAAGCGGTCCAAAAGCTATACAGTGGGCTTTCAGTCTCATCAGAAACAACGGAATAAAAGTACATCTGATTTGCTTGTAATCCTTTGATTTTCACCGAATGAAAAGATGCTGGAAAAATATTCTTTTCCACACTGGAATTTCCTAACACTGGACTTCCACCCCAACGCACTTCGTTTTGTGTGGTCGGCATTGCTGTCTTCCATGAAATGGTCATCGAGTCGAGATCAGAATGTTGGAGATACGGACCAATAAGGATCTCCGCATGAACACCGCTCGTGCTTAATATAACAAGCAATGGAAGGAAACCTACAATTATTGTAGTGAAGCGAAAGATTTGTCCCATAGACCCTTTCTCGTTCAAAGATATCAATACATAAGACGTAATTTTATATAAATTTTTTGCTGAGAATATATATTCATTCTATTTTATGAAATCAAGGAATAATCGAGGTTCATCAAATCAAGCAAAAACAGCATTATTTTCTCTTCGGGTAAGAATCGTACAGAACCAGGGTATCTCGTGTACAACAAGACGCTTTAAAGCTGACCACGCAATAGGAAGTGAGGAGTGATAAAAAATGATGATCGTTGGTCAAGTCTCAAGCCCCGAGGAAGCAAACGAAGTGGAATTCATCGCCAAATCCTTTGTCGTCGCTAACCGCGCACGCGTCCTTGCCTTACGACTCAAAGAGGTGTAAGAACATGGAGAAAAAAACAAAGAATAAAAAGAACGTCCCAAACGACATCCCGATCGTCTGGGTCAACATCGTTGACGGGGAATAAAACCCCTTCTCCTATGATTTTTCTAGTTGGACTGGTTTTTTAGGGTTTTTTTTTGTTGTTTTTCCATCGTTTTTCTCAGAGTCATTGATCTTTTTGCCGCTCTCAAGGGTTCCATCGGAAAGCCCTTCATCAAGGAGAAGGTCATATTCGACCTTGTACTCGCCCGGGTCACCGTCGGAGAACCGGAAGCCTTTCTCCCGGCATAAAGCAATCATCGGGTAATTGTCCTTCAGGACGACGCCATTTATCTTTGACAGTTTCTTTTCTTCAGCAAATTCAATGAGGAAATCAAGGAACTCAGAGCCAAGCCCTTGTCGCTGGCATTCATCACTGACAACAATCGCGAACTCAGCCTCATCGGGCCGCGCAGGTTCCTGGATGAGACGGGCAACACCAAGGAGCTGTTTCTTGCCGTCTTTCTCAATTTCTGCGACGATCCCCATCTCCCGGTCGTAATCGATGTTGCAGTAGCGTGTGCGGACCTCATGGGGCGTGTCTTTGATGATCCGGAAGAACCGGAACCGGACTGTTTCCTCGGAGAATGTCTTAAACATCTCCAGCCACATGTTCTCATCTTCAGGTTTTATGGGTCGGAGGATGACTTTTTGCCCATCTTTTAAGGTGATTGGTTTAATGTATTTGGTTGGATAAGGTGTGATGATCAGATGGGGGTGTTTCTCGGGCTCCGGATCAAGAATGATACGAGCATCCACAGCTATCAGGTCATTTCCCTCGGGGATCAAGGGGTTGATATCGACCTCTTTGATCTCTGGATGATCAATCAGCATCTGTGAAAATTTAATCATGGTCTCCTCGACCTTCTTCATGTCAACCGGGGGGATGTTCCGGAATCCTTTCAGAAGCTCAGAAGCCTTGGTTTTTTCTATGACACGCTGCGCTAATGTTTGGTTCAAAGGAGGGAAACCAATCGCCCGGTCTTTGAACAGCTCGGTGTAGATACCACCCAACCCAAAGAGGATCACGGAGCCAAAGACAGGGTCTTTCTTCGACCCAAGGATCAGTTCATATCCATAGCTTTTCACCTGTTTTTGGATGGTGACACCAAGGATTGTCGCATGCGGGACTTTCTCCTTAGCTCGTTTTATCATCTCTCGGAATGTTGTTTTAATATCATCTCCACAGCGGAGATCAAGGACGACGCCGCCCACATCGCTTTTATGGTTGATCTGCGGGGATAATATCTTCATGACGATAGGATAACCGAGCTTCTCTGCAGCCTTGACTGCTTTGTCTTCAGTCTCAGCGATGATGGGTATGGTTGTTTTTATCCCATACAGTTCCAGGAATGTTTTTGCTTCACTCTCATTTAGCAAGGTTCTTTTCTCTTCTTCTGCGACATGCAAGATCTTCTTGATGATATCGGTGTGTGCTGGTGTCTGGATGTTGAGCTCGACAGGAGTATCATAGAGTTGGGCAAGGTGTCGTTCATAATGATACAGATACATGTAAGACTCGACCGCCTCATCTGGTGACGCATAGGTCGGGATGTTGTTACTGTTCAGGATCTCTCGAGCATGCGCTACCGTGGCCTCCCCGATCAAAGAGGTGAGTATCGGTTTGGTTGATTTGCGTGCGATATCGATGAGCCGGTCCGCTAGTTTCTTCGGGTCTGCCATGACCTGGGGGACGCAGAGGATTAACAGACCATCGATGTTCTTGTCCTCAAGGCATATCTCGATTGCTTTCTGATAACGTTCCTCATCACCATCCCCGATGATATCAACAGGGTTTGCATGGCTCCAATGCGTGGGTAACACTTTATTGAGTTTCTCGATCGTCTCAGGGGATAAGGAGGCGAGTTTTCCTCCTTTTTCGATGATGGAGTCTGTCGCAAGGACACCAGGTCCTCCAGCGTTGGTCACAATCGCGATATTCGGCCCCGTGGGACGTGGTTGTTTTGCAAGAATTGATGAGCAGTTGAACAAATCCATGATATCCATGACACGGACGACACCAGATCGTCGGAATGCTGCCTCATAGATAGTATCCTCACCAGCTAATGCCCCGGTATGGGATGAAGCGGCCTTTGCTCCTTCTTTGAACCGTCCGGATTTAATCACAATGATTGGTTTTGCACGGGCGAAGGCTTTGGTCGCACTCATGAACTTCCGAGCATCCGTGATTGATTCGATATACAGGACGATACTTCGGGTATGAATGTCCATTCCGAAATAATCAATCAGGTCACCAAAATCAACATCAAGCATGGAACCAACAGAGACGAACGCGCTGAATCCAACGTTTGCTGCCGCCGCCCAATCAAGGATAGCGCCACAGACCGCACCACTCTGAGAGAGCAATGCGATGGATCCTTTCGCAGGCATCGAACCTGCGAATGTCGAGTTCAGATTCAGAAACGGCATGATGAAACCGACGCAGTTTGGACCCACGATACTTAACTCGTATTTTTTCTTCAAATCCAGTAACCGTTGCTCTCGAGCAACTCCTTCAGGTCCGATTTCTTTGAACCCAGCGGAGATGATAAGGATACCTTTAATCCCTCGAGCACCACATTGTTCAACGATGTCACAGACAACAGTGGCTGGTGTCACGATAATAGCAAGATCGACGACTTTGGGAACATCATTGATGGATGGATAGGCTTGTACTCCTTGGACGCTCTCTCGTTTTGTATTCACGGGGTACACGACCCCTTCGTATCCAGATCCTATAAGATTTCTGAAAATTCGATATCCAGCAGTCCCAATTGAATCACTTGCACCGATGACTGCGATACTTTTTGGTTTGAAAATTCTATCTAACTTTGCTCCATTCATTGATCTTCCCTCCATATAAAGCTTTGTAGGGCACCGTAGCCCCGAAACCAGAGACAATTATATATAGGTATCGTTAACTCTGTTGGTGAATCAAAAAAAAAAATAAAAAAAGGGAAAAAAATCCCTCGTACTTATTCGGTTTTTTGCTCAGCCATGTTCTTATAGGATTTATACCGGCTGATGGTTCCATCCTCAAGCTGTTTATGAAGCTTTGAGGCTTCCTCAGGGAAGGTTTTTACCAAGGCAGCGTACCGGACTTCACCCATCAGGAAATCATGGATAGTACCATTAGGCGGTTGATAATCAAGTTGGAACGGGTTTTTCCCTTCGGCAGCAAGACGGGGGTCAAATCGATACAACGGCCAGTACCCGGATTCCACTGCTCGCTTCTCCTCTTCCTGGGTTTTTCCCATTCCTGCTTTGATTCCATGGTTGATACAGGGCGCGTACGCGATGATAATGGAAGGACCATGGTAAGATTCAGCTTCCTTAATTGCTTTCATGAACTGGTTCTTATTGGCACCCATTGCGACCGAGGCGACATAGACATACCCATAGCTCATCGCGATAAGACCAAGATCCTTTTTCTTAGTCTTTTTCCCGGATTCAGCGAACTTCGCGATCGATCCAACGGGTGTCGCTTTCGATGATTGACCGCCGGTGTTTGAGTACAGCTCTGTATCAAGGACTAAGATGTTGATGTCTTCGTTCATCGCAAGCACATGGTCAAGGCCACCGTAGCCGATATCATACGCCCAGC
>DAJP01000027.1:8666-19855 GCA_002496355.1 Euryarchaeota archaeon UBA346
AGCCGATATCATACGCCCAGCCGTCACCACCGACAGACCAGATGGATTTCTTCGTTAGCATGTCCCGGGAGTCCCAGATCTGATTCAGTGTCTCATCACGATGGTCTTTTTCAAGCAAGGATTTAATCTGATCACCATATAGCTTTGATTTCTCTGCATCATGCATGTTTTGCAACCAACCAGAAAACGCTTCTTTTGACGCACCAGAGGTCTTCTCAACCGCCTGCGTGATGAGATCAGCAAGCCTCGCGCGACGTTGGGCGGTCGCAAGCATCATCCCAAACCCGTATTCAGCGTTGTCTTCAAACAAGGAATTCGCCCATGCAGGACCAAATCCTTGCTCATTAGTTGTGAATGGAACAGATGGCGCAGAACCACCCCAGATCGAGGAGCAACCAGTTGCATTTGCAATAATCATCCGGTCGCCAAACAACTGGGTGATGGTCTTCAGATAGGAGGTTTCCCCACAACCTGAGCATGCCCCAGAAAACTCAAGGAGAGGTTGTCTGAACTGAGAGCCTTTCACGGTGTATGGGTCAAAACCACCAGATCGAACAGGGATCTTCTCCATGTATTGCTGAAACGGGATTTGAGTGTTCATCTGCGTAGCGATAGGTTTCATCACCAAGGCTTTCTCTTTTGCGGGACAGATATCGGCACAATTCCCGCATCCCATGCAATCCTCAGTGTACACCTGGATCCGGAAAGAGAGGCCTTCTGCTTCCTTCCCAACTGCTTTTTTCGCAGTAAATCCATTCGGGGCTTTCTGCAGCTCCTCAGATGTTAGCAGCACAGGTCGAATCGCTGCATGAGGACAGACCATGGCACATTGGTTACATTGGATACATTTATCGATAAGCCATTCAGGGACGTTAATCGCAACCCCACGTTTTTCGTATTTTGTGGTCCCTGGCGGGAAAATCCCTGCCGGGGTGAATGCACTCACCGGGAGTTTATCCCCCTGCTGGGCTAGCATCGGGCACATGACCTTTGTGATGAACTCCGGTTGGTCTTTCTTTACTGGTTTTTCCGATTGAACCGTTCTCCACGAGGATGGATAGTGAACCTCTTGGAGACCAGCCAACGACGCATCAACCGCTTTCCAGTTCATCTCAATGACATTCTGCCCTTTCTTCCCATAGGTTTTTGCAATCGCATCTTTTAGGTAGCGTATCGCATCATCAATCGGCAGGACGTTGGAGAGCTTGAAGAACACGGTCTGCATCACCATGTTGATCCGACCACCAAGACCGATATCCTCAGCTATCTTCACTGCATCAATCGTATAGAACTTCAGTTTCTTCTCTGCGATGGTTTTTTTCAAGGAGTTGGGTAGACAGGTTTCCATCTCATCCAAGCTCCAGGAAGAGTTCAGGACAAAAGTACCACCCTCCCGGATCCCGTCTAAAAGATCATACTTGTCAACATACGATGGTTGATGACAGGCGATATAATCTGCTTTATCGATAAGATAGGAGGAGTGAATCGGTGATTTCCCAAAGCGGAGATGTGACATGGTAACTCCGCCGGATTTCTTAGAATCATATGCGAAGTAACCTTGGACATACATAGGGGTGTTATCCCCAAGGATCTTGATCGCATCCTTATTGGCACCTACTGTACCATCACCACCAATCCCCCAGAATTTACAACGGATTAATCCTTCCGATGCGGTATCGATTTGTTCCCCTAACGATAGCGAGGTATGGGTGACATCATCGATAATCCCAACCGTGAAATGATTCTTTGGTGAAGGGGTTTTCAGGTTATCGAACACTGCTTTGGCCATGGTGGGAGTAAAATCCTTTGAGCCAAGACCATACCGGCCTCCAACGACAAGAGGATGGAGGTTCTGGTCATAAAGAACACTACAGATATCAAGATACAATGGTTCGCCAAATGCAGCGGTTTCTTTCGTTCGATCGAGGACCGCGATTTTCTTCACGGTCTTTGGTAGTACTTTTAAGAAATGTTCAACAGAGAACGGACGGTATAACCGGACTTTGATCAATCCGACTTTTTCACCTTTTTTGTTGAGGTACCCGACCGCTTCCTCGGTAATCTCACAACCGGAACCCATCATGATAACGACACGGTCCGCGTCAGGCGCACCAACATAATCAAACAGATGATAGGTTCGCCCGGTGAGATCAGCGACTTTTTTCATTTCCTCTTCAACAATCGCAGGGATTTTCTGATAGAAGCTATTCGCTGCTTCAGTGACCTGGAAATAGATATCAGGGTTCTGCGCTGTTCCCCGTTGATGCGGATGTTCCGGGTTCAATGCCCGCTGTCGGTGTTTCTTGATTGCATCCCAGTTCACAAGCTTCTTGATATCCTCATAATCGATCATCTCGATCTTCTGAATTTCATGTGACGTGCGGAATCCGTCGAAGAAATGCTGAAACGGGATACTAGCTTGTAACGTGGAGAGATGCGCGACTAATGCAAGGTCCATGACTTCTTGGACAGAGTTTGATGAAAGGATTGCAAACCCGGTTGCTCGCGTCGCCATAACATCCTGGTGATCACCGAAAATCGACAAAGCTTGTCCTGCGAGAGCTCGACCGGTGACATGGAACACACAAGGCATCAGCTCTCCAGAGATCTTATACATATTTGGGATCATGAGTAGTAACCCTTGCGAGGCGGTGAAGGTCGTCGCACACGCACCAGCAGAGAGCGCTCCATGCACTGCCCCAGCTGCTCCACCCTCTGACTGCATTTCGGAGACTTTAAGAACTTGGTTGAAAATGTTTTTTCGCCCGTGGGCTGCCCACGCATCAACCTCTTCACCCATCGGAGACGATGGCGTGATAGGGTAGATAGCGGCCACATCGCTAAATGCGTATGCGATGTGTGCTGCAGCGGTATTTCCATCAACACTTTTCATAGTTATTTTTTTCTTATCATTTTTTGTTTGCATCATGGTTTGTTGTTTGTTCATGAAAAACACCTCATGAGAAGAAAATCTCATCTGTTTTCAATAAAGGTCCTTATAGACCAACTAATCGGTATCTAGGTTCGCTAGATAAAGATTTGGTTATAAGGAGGAATATCACAGCGTCCAATACTCACTGAGGGATGCTTTCAATTGGGAGACCATGTGTCTGACTGCCGCTGGGTCAGAGTCAGGGATGTCCTCTTCTTCCAGGTACTCTTGTTTTCCTAACAGACCACAGAAGACGTTATAATAGGATTTTATGCAGGCGACGCTATTATAACCGCCCCCAAGTAGGACTAGGAGTTTCTGGCAGGTCTCCTGTGACAGCTCTTCGACTTGCTTCGCGAGATGATAGTAGGTCTGGTAAGTGAGATTCAGGTCAGCAAGCGGGTCAACATGATGTGTATCGACACCAGACTGATACAGTATGACGTCTGGTTTGAACTGTCTTGTGACAGGTGGAACGATCGCTTTAAAGGCATTCAGATAGCTGACGCCTCCAGTTCCTGGAGGAAAAGGGAGGTTTATGGTATATCCAGCGGCATCGTCCCTGCCCAGGGTTTCCATACCACCGGTCCCTGGATAGAGCGTCCGGCCGTCTTGATGAAACGACAGGTTCATCACGCTTCGATCATCGATATAGATATCTTGGGTGCCATTCCCATGGTGGACATCCACATCAATAATCATGAACCGTTTCAGATGATGGACCGCCCGGAGGTGTTCGATGGCGACCGCGATGTCATTGAAGAAACAGAATCCTGAAGAGTGTCCCTTGCTCGCATGATGAAAACCACCTAAGGGGTTGATTGCGACCTGGAAGCCTTCGAAAAGTTTTTCACCAGCGCACATGCTCCCACCAGCAGCAAGGCTTGCAATCTCAAAGATGCCTTTCGGGGCGGGCGTATCCTCTGATAGCCACCCACCGGTTTGACTCAGTTTTTTTATGTGATCTACATAGGCAGCAGCATGCACCTTAAGTAGGTCTGCCTCTGTCGCTTTTTTTGGGGTGAACACCTGAAATTCAGCAAGAAGGTTCTTCTCTTTCAGGTAGGCCATGATGTTCTTAGGTTTGTCTCCGATGAGCGGATGGTCCGTGCCAAGGTCGTATTTGTTATAATCCTCATGATAGACAATTGCTTGTTTCATAGTAACCAAAAGGGAAACAGCGGCGGAGGTAAAAAGTTTCTCTTCTCCGGCAATCCCATTACATAGTTAAACACATATATCTGTTTAGTATATACATCAACCACCTTGTTGCTTCTCTTGAGGGGGAGCTCTTCGATAACACTCATAGTTATCTTGAATAAAAAGACACTTCGGTATCAGAAATATCTTGGTGATGAGAATGCCAACAGACAAGAAAAAAGAACCAGGCAAGAAACTTCAGATCGCGTTATACTGGGCTGCCAGCTGTGGTGGTTGTGAAATCGGGATGCTTGATATTGATGAGAAGATCCTTGATCTTACCGCTGCTGCCGATATCGTGTTTTGGCCGGTCGCTGTCGATACAAAATATAAGGATATAGAAGCTCTCGAGGACGCAAGTATCGATGTCTGTTTTTTTAATGGAGGAATCCGAAACTCAGAGCAAGAGCATCTCGCGAAACTGTTACGGAAGAAATCAAAGGTTCTCATCTCATTTGGTGCGTGCGCCGTCAGTGGGGGGGTCCCCGGGTTAGCGAACATGGCGAACCGAGAGGAAATCTTCAAAACAGCGTATCTACAGAATCCGTCGACGGAGAATCCAGAAAAACGAGTCCCAAAAACCTCTGTGAAGGTAAAAGAAGGAGAATTGACCCTCCCTGAGTTTTATGATACACTCCTCCCGCTCCACCAGGTGGTCGAAGTCGATTACTTTATCCCAGGATGCCCGCCTCCACCATGGCTGATTCTTGATGCTTTTAATGCCATCATCGAAGGCAAGCTCCCAAAGAAAGGATCAGTCCTTGCGCCACTTAAAGCAGTCTGCGATGAATGCCGATTCAAACTCTCTGAAAAAAAGATTCAAACGATAAAACGTATCTATGAACTGGAAAAGATGGAAGAGAAATGTTTCCTTGAACAGAATGTCATCTGCATGGGTCCCGCGACTCGAGCGGGATGTCATGGACGATGCATGGAAGGGAATATGCCTTGCACGGGTTGTCAAGGGATCCTCCCCAACGCACTCGATCAAGGGGCAAGTATGATCTCCGCACTTGCGTCCATCCTTGGCCTTGAGACCGAACAAAACATGAGTGATAAAGAGGTGGATGCGCTCATAGAAAAAATCCCTGATGTCGTCGGCACCTTCTACAAATACTCCTTAGCAGCATCCTTAATTAATCGGAAGATGATGAAATGAAAACCATCACGATAGACCCTATCACTCGGTTAGAGGGTCATGGGAAAATCAGCATCTTCCTCAATGAACAGGGTGATGTTGAAAACGCGTACCTCCAGATACCTGAACTCCGTGGGTTTGAAAAATTTGCTGAAGGACGACGCGCGGAGGACATGCCTCAGATCACCTCACGCATCTGCGGTGTTTGTCCTGTCGCGCATCATTTTGCAGCGACCAAAGCATTGGATGCAGCCTTCCATGTCGACCCACCATCTGCTGCTAAAAAACTTCGAGAACTGTTGTATTGCGGGTATGTCATTTATGATCATATCCTTCATTTCTATTTCCTGGGTGGTCCTGATTTCGTAGTCGGCCCCGAAGCACCTGCTGCGAAAAGAAACATTCTTGGGGTCATTGAGAAAGCAGGAATTGATGTAGCAAAAGATGTGATAAAACACCGGGCGTTCGGTCAGAGGATTACTGCGATTCTTGGTGGAAAAGCGACCCATCCGGTCTGCGGGCTGCCCGGGGGAGTCTCCAAGGGGCTTACCAAGGATGAAGTCAAGGAGATCAAGGACATGGTCTCATCCTGTAACACCTTTGCGAAGTTCACGTTAAATCTCTTTGAAGACGTGGTCTTGAAAAACAAAGCATATGTGGATTTAATCCGTTCAGATCCGTACACGCTGAAGACCTACAACATGGGTCTGGTTGATAAACACAATAAAATGAATTTTTATGAAGGAATGATTCGTGTCACAGACCAAGAGGCAAACCAACTTGAGAAATTCGATGCTAAAGACTATACGAACCATATCGTTGAGCGGGTCGAGGAATGGAGCTACATGAAATACCCTTATCTGAAAAGCATCGGTTGGCAAGGTCTTACCGATGGGAAGAAGAGTGGGATCTATCGGGTCGGTCCTTTAGGTAGGTTGAACGCGGCTGATGGGATGGCGACCCCACAGGCGGAGAAGGAATACAAACGTATGTTCGACACTCTTGGTGGAAAACCTGTGAACTCGACGCTCGCATTCCATTGGGCTCGTCTCATCGAACTGTTGTATGCAACTGAGCGAGCCAAAGAACTTATTGAGGATGAGGATATCACTTCGACTCATATCCGAAACCCTGTGGGAAGCCCTGGAGAAGGAATCGGGGTCGTTGAAGCAGCGCGAGGCACCCTGATTCATCACTATCATGTTGACAAACAGGGGTTGATTGAAAAGGCAAACATGATTGTGGCGACTACAAACAACGCGGGAGCGATCACCATGTCCGTGCGAAATGCAGCTAGAGGCGTCATCCACAAAGGTCAGATTAATGATGGTTTGTTGAATAAAGTGGAAATGTCGTTCCGTGCTTATGATCCTTGTTTCGGGTGTGCGACCCATACCCTCCCAGGGGGACTGCCGCTGAAGGTGAATATTTACAATCAAGAAAAGAAGCTTTATAGAACATTTTCACAACCATAGGAGTATGAGATGAAAACGATGGTGCTTGGTGTCGGCAATCCTATCCTGCAGGATGACGGTGTAGGACTTCATGTCATTGATTCGCTCAGAGGACTGTTGAATCATTCGCTGGTGACATTAGAGACCGCAACGACAGGGGGACTGAACCTGCTGGATCTGATCCGTGGATACGAGAAGGTCATCCTTATCGATGCGGTGAAACAGGACCAAAGCCCCCCAGGTGAAGTGAAACGCTTCTTGCTGTCTGATTTCCAAACAGTTCATTCCTGTAATCCCCATGATGTCTCTTTATCAGAGGCGTTGCAGATGGCAAAACAACTCGGGGAACAACACCTGCCATCAACAATCATTCTGATCGGCATCACTGTGAAGAATACCTATGAGTTCGGGGAACAGCTCAGCAGTGAGGTTGCTTCAGCGGTACCCATTGCAGTCAGCCTGGTTCTTGAGGAGCTGAAAAACACCTAGAGGCAAAAAACCATGTCAGAAGAATTTGAACCAAACATCCTTGGATTTCTCTGCAACTGGTGCAGTTACGCTGGAGCGGATCTTGCTGGGACCAGTCGGATGAAGTATCCTTCCAATCTCAAATCAATCCGGGTCATGTGCTCAGGAAGAGTAGACCCCGCGTTTGTTCTTGAGGCGTTACGAAAAGGAGTCGATGGTGTTCTCATCGCAGGATGCCACCCTGGTGATTGCCATTACCAGTCAGGGAACTATAAGACGAACCGAAGGATGAAGTTACTGAAGAAATTATTAGAGGAACTCGGGATTGAACCACAGCGTGTTCGTTTTGAGTACGTTTCTGCATCGGAAGGACAGAAGTTCGCAACCATTGTGACTGAGTTCGTCGCAGAGATTAAAAAACTCGGACCAAATCCTCTTGTGGTTAAAAAAATATAAAATGAGTGATAAAAGGTGAGAAAGGTATGACTGAAGAAAAGAAAGGATCTGTTGAAGAGGCTGCTGAGAAAACCGGGGAAGTCGTCGGGAAAGGCGTGAAAAAAGGTTGGGGCGTCGTCAAAGCCTTTGGAAAAGGAGTCAAGGACGGAGCCACTAAAGAGAAAAAAGAGGAAAAGAAAGAGTAATTCCCCCTTTATTTTTTTCTATTCACCCTGATTGTTTTTTTTAATTAGTTTTTTTTGATTACAACCTAGGATGAGGAAGAAGAGGATTAAAATAGGTTTATATAATATAAAATTGTATAAGTAACAATAAGGGTTTTCCCGTGAAAAGAATCGTATTCATCGTCCTTGCAAGTTTCATGGTTATTTCATCCATCCCATTAAGGGGTATGCCTCTACATAATTCAACCATTGTTGAACATACAAATCAGTCGTTTTCTTCTGCAGTTTTTTTTGGAAATGTTACCAATATCTCCATAGAAAAAATTGTGGATGGCTTTGGGATCACCGTGCTTATAAAAAACAACGGGGGAGTACCTCTGAAGAACCTCAGTGTGACCATTGATAAGACGATTGTTTCCTTCGTTTTTCTAAAAACAAGGTCGTTTTCAATCCCTTCTCTTGATATAAACGAATCGATAGAAATCCCTATACGCATTTGTGGAATTAGTCTTGGAAAAATAACAGCATTACCAGAAATAACGGTTGTCGTAAGGACAACAAGGGGAATACAAAAAGAGGTACGTATCACCACAAAGGTCTTTGGTCCTTTTACAAAGATTATCTCAATATATTTCATTGATGATGCTTTCAATGGATATACCTTGTTTTCCCCAGAGTATTCAACAAAGACGTTTCTTATAAACAAACAAGGGGAAATCGTCCATACCTGGGTCAGTGACTATGTCCAGGGATTAGGTTTACTTCTTTTAGAAAACGGGGATCTCCTGCGTACAACGCTTCCCTATACCAATCCTGTATTCATCGCAGGAGGTGTCACTGGGGGCGTGGAGCTGTATAACTGGAGTGGAACGATGGTATGGCAGTACAATTACTCAAACGCCCAACATTGTCTCCATCATAACATCGATGTGCTTCCCAATGGACATATCCTGATGGTCGGCTGGGAATACAAGACTGCAGAAGAGGCGATAGCTGCAGGAAGAAATCCTGACATGCTGCCTGCCGGTGAGTTATGGCCGGATCATGTCATTGAGATGGAACGAACCGGGCCATCTGATGGTCGTATCGTTTGGGAATGGCATGTTTGGGATCATCTTATTCAAGATTTCGATCCATTACAAGAGAACTATGGGGGTGTCGAACAACATCCTGAGCTTGTCGACATAAATTATGGGGATATCGTTGGCAAGGAGCTTGCTGACTGGAATCATATTAATTCTGTCGATTATAACGAGGAGGTCGATCAGATTCTTCTCAGTGCACGGAACCAACACGAAATCTGGGTCATTGACCATAGTACGACAACCGAAGAAGCAGCAGGTCATACCGGAGGTCGGAGTGGAAGAGGAGGCGACCTTCTCTATCGATATGGAAATCCAGCAACCTACAGAGTGGGAAATTCATCTGATCAACGGTTTTTCGGGCACCATGATGCTCAGTGGATCCAAGCAGGATGCCCCGGGGAAGGCCATATCCTTGTTTTTAATAACGGTGCAGGAAGACCACAGGGGCAATACTCCTCGGTCGAAGAATTCATCCCTCCAGTTGATGCGAACGGTTCGTATTATCTGGAACCGGGCTTGGCCTATGGGCCAACAGAGCCTGTATGGATTTATACAGCAGAAGACCCCTACGATTTTTTTGCAGGATATCTGTCTAGTGCACAGCGTTTACCAAACGGCAATACACTCATCTGCGATGGAGATCATGGTGTATTTTCCGAGGTGACATTGAAGAAAAAGATGGTCTGGATGTATCAAAATACGATCCCCACGCCACTCACAAATCAAGTTTTTAAGATTCTCTGTTACGCCCCAGACTATCCTGGTCTACAAAATCATATTGCATAATAAAAAAAAAAAAAATTATCATTAATATCTCGGTGAAACATACCTCGGTGATAAGGATATATTATTTTCGGGGTTCTCCCAAGGGTTTTCACCGAAAGAAATATATAGTATGATTTCAATTAAAAAATTACTTCTAATTTATTAGAGGAGGCAAAGAAAAAAATGATAAGAAAAAATATATTAAAGGCAGCATTAGCTCTTAGCATCGCCCTCGCAATGATACTTCCTGCAGCGGCGATAAGCACTCCAACAAACTCGGTAGATGTCAAAACATCAAGTTATACATCCACCAATCGGGACATTGTCTTTGAAGACAGCTTCGAATCATATGAAGATTGGCTCATTGACTTCCCACCATGGACCTGTATCGATGTTGATGGCGCAGAAACATTTACTCATACGGGATATACCTGGCCACATCAAACCGAGCCACAAGCATTTATCATCTTCAACCCGGACACAACTGTACCACCATCGACAGAGGCAGCCATGGCACCCCACACGGGTGATAAAGAAGCAATGGCGATCAACGACAACAACGCAGGGTACATCAGCGATGACTGGCTGATTTCACCACAACTCGCAGGTTCCTTTGATACTGTCACGTTCTGGGCACATTCATACAGCAGTCAGTATAATTTAGAGAGATTCACGGTCTGCGTTTCGACAACCGATACCGATCCAGCGAGTTTCACCATGGTCTCACCGGATCCGTACATCACAGCACCACTTGAATGGACAGAGTACTCGTACGATATTTCCAGCTATTCTGGTCAGAGCATCTATATCGGGATTCATTACGTGTCAGTGGATTCCTGGTTGTTTTATGTCGATGACTTCGTGGTGACCGGGAGCGCAGGGGATGTCACACCACCAGTAACAACCGCAACCCTTGAGGGAGAGCAAAGCGGAGGCGTGTACACGACAGATGTGACCGTCACTTTGTCCGCGACGGACAGTGGCTCTGGTGTCGACTTCACCATGTATAAGATTGATGATGGCGCATGGACCACCTATATAGCGACGCCATTTGTTGTCAGTGGGAATGGGGAACACACTGTCGCTTTCTATTCCGTTGATATCGCAGGGAATATTGAAGCAGAAAAATCCGTGACATTCACGATAGAGTATCCTCTGGAAGTCACGATAAAAGGCGGAATGGGCGTCTCAGCAGTCATTAAAAATGTGGGGAGTTCACCAGTATTGAACGTCAACTGGAGCATTTCGTTAACAGGCGGATTTTCCATAAAAGACAAGACTCTTGAAGGTAGTATCCTTCAAATTCCAGCGGGTGGCACAGCAACAAAGAAACTGCCAGTGCTGGGATTCGGGAAGACAAGTATCACGGTGGTCGTGAACGGTGTAGAAACGACGAAACAAGGATTTATTTTCCTGTTCCTCGTCATTGGGGTTAAATAATTACACCCCACCCCTTTTTTCTTTTTTTTTCTTAAAAAGAGAAGCATTCAGTAGTTTTCTGTTGATTTGATAAAAAAAAAAAAAAAA
>DAJP01000027.1:20148-33072 GCA_002496355.1 Euryarchaeota archaeon UBA346
GGATGTTTTTCTTCACACAGATCTCCTTGAGTTCCTTTGGCCAGACTGTGACGCTGACCTCACCAAGGTGTGCCTTCTTCAGGAGGTACATATAAGTCCGTGATTGTCCGATGCCTCCACCGATACTGAGTGGTATTTTATTGTTCAGGATCGCCTGATGGTAGGGGAGTTTGAGGAAATCTGTTTGTCCGGATAACTCTAGTTGTTTCTTCAATGTATCCGGGGTCACTCTGATTCCCATTGAAGACAGCTCATGTCGTCGCTGTGTGACAGGGTTCCAGACGAGAATATCTCCATTTAAACCATAGGTTGGTTTCCCGGTTTCCTTTGATGTATCGGTGATCCAGTCATCATAATCAGCGGCACGCATCTCATGGGGGTATCCGTCTTTTAATACAGAACCGATGCCGACGATGAAGACCGCTGGGTGGTCCTGCAGGATTGCGGTCTCTCGCTGCTTCCGAGGCAGCTCAGGATACATATCCAGAATTTCTTCTGCGTGGAAAAACTCAAGTTTGCTAGGGAGATTGGGAATCGTTTTAGATTCGAGCTGGGGAAATTCATCAAGAATGAGGGTTTCAGCGCCTTTGAAGACTTTCCAGATTTTATTGACCGTGTCTTTCAAATATGATATCGTTCGTTGATCTTTTGTGATGACTTTCTCCCAATCCCATTGATCCACATAGGAGCTGTGGTCATGGTCCAGGAAATAATCTTTCCGGACGGCACGCATATCGGTGTTCAGACCCTCACCGATTTTCATGTCAAATTCTTTTAATGCCATGCGTTTCCATTTTGTGGCCGCTTGTACGACCTGTGCTTGCATGCGTGGTGATATACCTAAGCCGCAGGGGAACTCCACTGGTGTTCGTGAGCCGTCTCGGTCCAGGTAGTCGTTCACACCACTCTCCTTATCCACGATTAAAGGAACAGTCACCATGATGAGATTCAGTTCTTTACCTAAATGCTCCTCGATGTAGTTCTTTGCTGCAAAAATCGCTTTCTGCGTCTCTTTTGGTGTTAGCAGCGATTTATAGTTTTTTGGAAGGACTTTTTCAACTTCTTTATAAGTACTTATACCTGGGCCTGCAAGATCTGCTTTCTTATCTGTCATCATAAATATCAAACCTTCTTCCAGGCTAATCAGAAGAGATATTTAAACCTTTATCATTGCTATAAAAGAAAAGTTATTGATTTTTCGTAGAATACTTGAAGAAGAATCACTGCGGTGGATTCGTCGTTTGATGAACGGAAAGGACCGTTATTTTAATGATTAATCGTTTTCCAGCAAGGAGATGATTCATATCAAGAGTGATTGACATATCATCCATGGTCAGAATAGTTCCGATGAATGATTTTCCCGTAGGGGTATCAATTTTGATGCGCGAACCGATTTCTAAAGTTACCTCGGTGTTGAACACTGATTTGGGTACTTTAATAATAAGATCATCGATGTGGGGACCGAAGGCATCATCTGGTTCAAGGGTGAGGATTTTTGTTTCTCCTTCCGTCATATTTTGCAAGGCGTTCTCAACAGGGGTGAAAAACTTTCCATCTCCAACGATAAGCTCGAGTGGGTTCTGTGCATCGTTATTATAACAGAGTTCACCAGACTCTAATTTCGCTTCACATAAAAGCTGAACCGTATCCCCTTCCTTAATATTTGTCATAGTCTCTCCTTTTCACCATCTCTGCCCGACAAACAAAAAAAATACACTACATGAGATACTGGTGCATCAATTTCATCCGTAGGGTGGAAAATCCTATCTCGTTATGGTACTTAAATATTTGTTTTTTTCATGTCGATTAATGCGGACATAAACCGGTTGGGCATCCTCCGGCATAATCAGATGAGACCACAATTGGTTTTCCTGTTCCAAGATACAAGACTTGCTCTGGTTTGCTGCCATATCGGTACACCGTGATTCCTTTGCATTTCAACTTCCATGCGAGCAGATAAATTTCTTTCACATGGTGTTGTGTCGCGTTCCTTGGCAGATTGACTGTTTTGCTAACCGCGTTATCCGCATGGCGTTGGAATGCTGCCTGCATCTGGACATGGAACTCTGGTGGGATGTCTAGTGAGGTGACAAAGATTCGTTTCAGATCTTCGGGGAGTTTTAATTTCTTGATATTCCCTGTTTTGGAGATCTCCTGGATTAATTTCTCTGAATAGAGGTCACGTCGTATCAACTCTTTTTTGAAAATGTCATTTATCTCTGGCAATTGTTTTCCGTCCATGACACGGCGGAGGAACGCTAACGCAAACACAGGTTCAATGCCGGATGAGCAACCGGCGATGATGCTGATGGTCCCGGTGGGTGCGATGGTGATACAGGTCGTGTTCCGCATCGCTGGATACTTGTTCAACCAGGTGCTGTGATTGAAATTCTTAAACGATCCTCGTTCTTTTCCCAGTTCCATTGATTTTTGTTGTGCTTCTTGTGCGATGAACTTGATTATTTTTTCCCCTAGTCGTAATGCTTCTTTGCTGTCGTAGGGAATCTGTAGCATGAATAATACATCTGCAAATCCCATCACACCAAGACCGATTTTCCTATTGGCTTTTGTGATGTCTTCTGTTTCTTTCAGTGGATAGTTGTTCGCATCGATGACATTATCGAGGAAATGGACCGCGAGTCGGGTGGTTGTTCGCAATTTTTTCCAGTTGATGTGCCCGTTCGTCATCATTTTTAGAAGATTGATGCTACCAAGATTGCAGGATTCAAATCCGAGCAGAGGAACCTCACCGCAGGGGTTTGTGGCTTCTATACGAGCAATATTTTTAAGGGGATGTTTTCGGTTGATTTCATCGATGAATAAGAGTCCTGGGTCCCCGGTCTCCCAGGCGTTTCGTATTATCATTTCAAATAAATCCGCTGCGTTGATCTTCTGGATGATTTTGCCGGTTTTCGGGCTCCGTAAAAGAATTTGTTGATTCTTCTGTGCCTTTCTCATGAAAGCGTCAGTCACGGCGACGGAGATGTTGAAGTTTGAGAGCTTCTTGCCTGATTTTGCTGTCACGAAATCAACGATATCAGGATGGGTGCACTGTAGGATGCCGATGTTTGCCCCTCGGCGTTTCCCCCCTTGTTTGATCACATCGGTCGTGCTGTCAAAGATACGCATGAACGAGATAGGGCCGCTCGCGACACCTTTGGTGCTTTTCACGATCGCTCCTTTTTCTCGTAGACGGCTGAAGCTAAACCCGGTTCCTCCCCCGGATTGCTGGATGAGCGCCATCTGTTTCAGTGTGGTGAAAATCCCTTCCAGGCTATCCTCGATAGGGAGGACGAAACAGGCGGAGAGCTGTCCTAGCTTGGTGCCTGCATTCATCAGGGTCGGTGAGTTTGGCAAAAACTCTAACTTCCGCATCGCAGTGAAGAATGCCTCTTCGGTTTTCTTCGTGTCTTTTCTATAGCGGCTGTCTTGTGCTGCGATTGCTGTGGCGACCCGCTTGAATAACTGGGTTGGTGTTTCGATGATTTTACCGTTCTCATCTTTTAACAGATATCGTTCTTCTAGCACTTTTAGGGCATTGACATCA
The DNA here is from genome assembly GCA_002496355.1 of Euryarchaeota archaeon UBA346. Taxonomy (GTDB): domain Archaea; phylum Thermoplasmatota; class E2; order DHVEG-1; family DHVEG-1; genus SM1-50. The sequence continues at coordinate 23,696 of DAJP01000027.1, forward strand.
AGTTTTAGATCATCGTGAATTTTGAAATATTGCTTAAGTTCCCGGGCGATTCCTCGTGAGCGTCGATACAGTGAATATGCCTTATACACGCGTTTCTCACGTTTTTCAAGGACGTCTTCTACGGTGTCCTGAATCTGTTCGATGGAAGGAACTCCTTGGTAAAAATTCTTTTGTTTCGAGTTGAGCGCTTCGATAGTCTTTCTGCTGAGAAACTCAGCTTTTTTCCTGTTTTTTACATCGATGTATAGCATCGCCTTCTGAATGGCGACCGTGATTTTTTCAGCTTCAAAAGGAACGAGTTCACCGGTTCTTTTTCGAACATGGGTAATCATCATAGTTTCTAATCGTTGTTTTGTTATAAAAATATATAGACAGAGCTGTGAGGTCTGAGGGAGAGGATAGCATAAAAAATGATGAGTGTTATATCCCCTCGTTAATTATGGTGAGTGTATGTTTCAGGAAATAAGTTATTATCTGATTGGTGGGATTCCTTTTGTTGTGTATCTTGGTGTTGTCGTTTTTCTCCTGTTCTTCATCACAGGGATGATTGCGATTCTAAGGAAAAAAGGGAAAACGAAGATCTCGGTGAAATGGCATTTTCGTCTTGCGTATTTTTCGATTATTCTTGGTGGTATCCACCTCATTTTAGGTATATCTTCATATATATAGAACGATATACTTTTAGTGCGTAATATAGAAAAAAACAGGAAGTATCTACTCAGCGAAAAAAAAGGTGAAATCGTGAAACAAAGACAAAAGAACAACAAACCAAAGCAGGCAACTCCTTGGAAATACCTGACCATCATCCTCCTCTCAGCTTCAGTATTGATGATTACATCTTTCACTGCCTCTGCCCATGCACCCTCGACACTGACACTCTCCTATACGCTCCAAACCCAGGAATTACGCATCACTATCACCCATCAAGTAGCCGACCCTACAACTCATTACATCGCAAAGATAGAAATCAAAAAAAATGGAGCAACCTACAACACAACACTATACACAGAACAACCCGACCCTAATAGCTTTTCCTACAGCTATCCTGTCAACGCGACCATCGGGGATGCACTAGATGTCACCGCGTCATGCATCCAGGGTGGATCGAAAACCACACAATACACAATCACACAGGATGCGACGAATAATGGTAAGAATAATTCATCCACACCAGGTTTCGAACTTTTAATTTTCCTTGGAGCTGTACTCAGCGGGATATTTCTCCTACGAAAAAAATCCAGTTAATGGTGAGCTTGCAGACTCTGCATCCCTTTTTCTAGTGCATCTAATGCATCCTGCAGCAGGGGCAATTCACATCCATAAGAAATCCTAACAAAACCTTCTTGATTGAAATACGACCCAGGATTCACCAGAATCTTCTGTGATTGAAATAAGGATGAACAGAGATCGACCGAAGACATCTTCAAATGATATCGTGGGAAACACATGATGCCACCATCAGGCTCGACCCAGTCAAAGAATTCTGTATGACTCCTCATCCATTTCCTCAGATATTCACGGTTTGGTTGTCCTCTTTCCTTGAATCGTTTAATCAGTTCATGACGAGCAACACGCAGGATGCGCGCCGTCATGATCTCGGACGTATACGATGAAGCACCCGTGGTATGAGCCTTCATCCGTTGACAGAGCGTAGCAACCTCTGGAGGCGCAATGACCCATCCAGAATGAAGCCCACCTAACCCATAAATCTTCGTCGCACTCCCCGTCACAATCACGTTGGGAATACCAAAAGAAGACGATGCTGCTACAAAGGACCCATCAAGAAAAATTTCATCAACAAGCACATACGCGCCATACTCCGAAGCGATCTTGGCAACCGAGATAATTGTCTTTTTATCCATCAAGACACCACTCGGATTATGAAGGTTCGTAAGAACAACCAATTTTGTTTTCTTGGTAATATAGTTCGAAAGCGTCTCACTCTCAACCTTGAATTTGTTTTCAAACAATCGCGGTAAATTAATTCTATACGCTCCAAGCATCTCCGGGGTCAACCACATCGGTTGATATCCTGGTTGTTCGATAATAAATTCATCTCCTTTGGAAAGAAGGGAGGAAAACAGAAGGAAATTTCCCTCGGTAGCCCCCGTCGTCGTCACAATATTGTGAGGATCACAGGAGTACATCGAACACAATGTTTGTTTCAACTCATCCGCGCCATATTGGGCATTTGAACCTAACTCAAAACTATCAGAAAATGACGGCTCTGCAAATGCTTTGTATTCGCGAATCGTCAGACCATGAATATTGCTAAACGCCAGATTATAGGTCGCATTAGGTGCGTTGCGCAGCAACCATTCAAACAGATCAATCCGAGGAGCCTGCATGGAGGCAAACATCACACAAGACATATATTACAGTATGGAGAAAAAAGAAAAAAAAGAAGAAAATAAATCAAATATTTAAGGTGGGGATTCGCTCAGCAGGTCATACATGTTAACGTAATGCGTCTCTGTTCGGAACGCCATCTGGTCGTGATCTGCGAAACTAAAAACCATATCACCAGTCGCTGGGCAGGCGACCCATTGGTTCCAGGATTCAGCCATCCCGGTCCCTTTCCCGAGCCGTTCAATTAGCCGCAAGAGGGGGAAATCCTCCGCGCGATATCCGTTTCGCAACACCTCCAAGGTGTTGTTCAGTGATAAATTACCCCAGGTGATGTAGATTTCTTTACTGACGGATTTGTATAGTTGGTAGACGGCAAAATACGGATTGGTTTTTTGTAAGAATATCAATTTGAGAAATGCGATCAACCCGGAGGGATTATATGGTTTGCGTTGGGTTGCAGCAATCGAGGGTTCAAGGAACACATTGGTTCGACGCACCACATGTTCAAGAGCCCAGAACGGTTTGATGTTTTCAACAGAGTCGTTATGGGTCCCAACGTAGGTGAGATTCGCGGTTTGTTCAAGGGCAAAACCAATGGCAGGGTCCGCTTGGGAGACGATAAAATTGAACCCATGTGTCCGATTCGTATTCAGGATCTCCAGAGCCTGCTTCGCTGTCATCGCGGTATCTAAGACCTCCTGGACACGGAAATGATAGGGGTTCCCTTCGAACGTCTGATCTTTACTCCAGCAGATCTGAATCCCAAGGGAGACTCCATGAGAATTCATTCCACCTCCAGTATGAAATGACCCAGCAACCGCAGGTGATAGCGAAGCAGAAGCATTGTCTGGATTCCGGACGACTAAAACAGTGTTCTCATGGGCGTATTTTCCACTCACAGGGTCCTGGATGGTGGAGGGGAGATCAAAACTTCGTGCATGGTACAATCGTCCATCGATCGTCGCAATTCCCCACGCAGCAATTCCGTAACATCCATGATCAGCATACTCAATCGCCATGATCGCTGTGACGATATCATTAAAAGAGATGTTAGCTCCATCAGCAATTCCCTGCATCTCTTCTATATATTCCAAGGGAACATATGGTTTGGAGATGTTCCAAAACCCAAGGAATTCATTTAACGGAAGGTACGACTCTGCGTAATGCAAGAAAGCGCGGATGTTCTGTTGGACTTTTTCTTGTAATAGAAACCCATGTTGGTAACCCATCTCGTAATGTGTTCCACTCACATGTAGAATTGTGATATTGTCTTGTTCCTCGACCCAGCCTCCATCCAAAATAGATGTTTGTGTTGGAGCGAGTTTTTTTTGTTGTTCGGTTATAAGAGCTGCCTGTGTGAGTGGCAAGAGACAACAAAGGCATATGAATACAACACAGAGATTTCTCATAAAGGATTCCTCCATATCCACAATCAGCATATCTCTTTATAAAAATAATGGTCGAGAGAATCAGTCCTGCATTCAACGAATCAAGGTGTTTTTGCGAGATACCTGCTGATCCTTTCGATACCCTCGATAATCTTCTCATGTTCGTAGCAGAGCGGACCATAGGAAAGGCGTAATCCGTATCTCATGCTTGGACCAAAACCAGTTCCAGGGATAAGCAGCACACCGGTCGTTTTCAACAATCGTTTGACAAAACCTTGTAGTTGCATTTGGTGTGGTGTGGGACAGCAGGTATATAATCCACCAGCCGGAGTGAGTCGTTTCCAACCAAGCTGGGAATCTATTGCTGACATCATGACCGCAGCGGTTTTCTGATATAGGCTTCGCGTATCATTGACATATTGTTTCAACGAACCATCCGCCAGGGTTTGTTCTAAGAACCGGGTGGTGGTCATACTATGCAAACTATCAGGGGAGAGGAGGATAGATTCGTTGATTTTTTCTAATCCATTAATCACGGTTTCATGTGCTTCAACCCATCCAAAACGTCGTCCAAGGCTGGAGAGCCATTTCGAGTTGGAGTGAAGCGTGATCAGATGAGGATGCTCTTGGGGAGACCAGGAATAGCATCGCGGCATTTTTCTGAACCACAGGGCTTTATACGCGAAATCCAAGAGGAGGTACCCATTCGCATCTGAGACGATATCCAAGGCGCTTGTTAAGAATTCTTCAGAGGGAATCTGGCTCGTGGGGTTATCCGGGACCGGAATTACGAATACTCGTAATCCTTTTTCACAGTGTTGTTTGAGGATTTCTAAGGATGTATCAGGGGCTGGCAAATATGTCCAGGTCCGTGGATCTAGAGCGGGGATGAACCTGATCGGGGAACCGGGTAATGCACATTTCACGGCATTGAGGTAGTTCGCATAGGTCGGGTCGAGAAACCCGATGGGTTCACCAGGGTCGCAGACTGCACGCAGGACATCATGGAACAACTGGGTTGAGGAATGACCAAGCAGGATGTTATTTCGTTCCAAGGAGTTCAGACCATAAATGGTCTCCTCGAATCGACAGAGCTGCTCTCTGCAGGATGAATCTCCTATGATCGGACTGTATCTCCCGCTTTGATGAAATAATCTGGCATCGTTAAGAATCATCTGGTATGCATTTCTCAAGGCTTCAGGTGCGGTATGGTTACACCAGCCACCACCAAACGAGATGATATTCTCAGGGTCCAATCCCATATCATGGATTGCTTGAGCTTCCGCTATTTTCATTATCGTCTGAATCGGGGATAATCCCCTAAGCTCCTGTTCGATAAGGTGCGAGAGGTGAAGCTTCTTTTTTTGCTCCGCAGAAACGCTCATAGACGCAAAAGAGACAAATCTTTCTTTAATCTTTCCTTTCGGATTTCTGTTATGTCAATAGGTTAATATATAATAGAAGTCTATTTACAAAAAAAGAAGATGGAAGATGAGTATGAAAGGAAAAATCGTGCTAATCACCGGGGCGACATCAGGAATCGGAAAAGAAACCGCGAAAGGTGTAGCGATGCAGGGAGCAACTGTTGTTTTCACCGCTAGAGATGCACAGCGAGGAGAACAAACGAGACAGGAACTCATCCAGCAAACAAAGAACCCAAACATCGACGTTTTGTTTTGTGATTTGGCATCATTCGCCTCTATCAGGGACTGTTGTAATCAATTTCTCAAAAAATATCCCGCGTTACATGTCTTAATCAATAATGCAGGAATCGTGGACTATCATCGACGAGAATCAAAAGACGGGATTGAAAACATGTTTGCAGTCAATTATCTTGCACCCTTTCTCATGACCAATCTTCTTCTGGATATATTGAAAAAAAGCGCTCCCGCACGAATCATAAATCTTACCTCAGGGTTACATTCAGGAACCATTCATTTCGATGACATAGAGTTCAAAAAGGGTTTTTCTGGGATGAAGGTGTATGGTCATTCGAAACTCGCAATCATTCTTTGGACCAGATTCTTGGCAGAGAACCTAAAAGGAACCGATGTGACAGTGAATTGTGTCAATCCAGGGATGAGCACGACGAACCTAGGGAGAGACGCAGGGTGGATCTCTGCGAAGTTTTTTAAACTCCTTGGTAAAAAACCATCGATTGCTGCAGAAACCCCGATCCATCTAGCAAGTGCATCAGAAGTTGAAACAATAACTGGGGAATATTTCGAAAATAAATCTGTCAAAAAAATCAATGAAGAAACCTATGATATGGTTGCAGCCAGAAAATTATGGGAGATCAGTAAAACATATGTTGGATAATAAGAAGGATTCTTACTCCATTCCCTTCATATCATCTTCCATGCGTTTATCAAGCTCTTTGTCGACCCCTTGTTCATGGGCGATCTTCTGCAGATCAGCGATGATATTCTCCCAGAGTACCTGCTGGGCAAGGGCATAGTCCCATAGATCTAATCGTTTTGCCCCATCGCCTTTCTTGAAATCTTCAATGAGTTCTTTTTTATCTTCTTCATTCATGACAAAGACCCTCATTCCTCTTCAGCTGCTTTTCCTTTCTGCGGATTTGTTGCTTGAGCGACCATGGACATTTCTGCAAGGATCTCCTCCCACAGTGCTTCTTGGTCGACCGCGAAGTACCACATATCTAATTTTTTTTCGATATCCCCTTTTTTGAAATCGTCAAGAAATGCTTTTTTATCGTCTTCGTTCACGGGTACTCCCTGCGAGTAGTACAGAAATAGAGATGTCCTATATATTTCTTTATTGTTTCATCGACTCAAACCAAGAGGCTACATTACCGTTCCGTTGTGAAGAAGATGTCACAAACTATGATATGTTTCCTATTTTTATTACTTCAAATTCATGCTGGTTTATCAACAAATAACACACAGAACGTCTCAAATTGAAAAAATATATAAATAACAATAAGATATTTGGTACGGGATTCGTATGGGATGGGACAAAATGTTCAACTGCGAACGATGCAGTAAAAGACTCTGGACATCGTATCGGAAGTTACCTGATGGTAAAGTGGTTTGCAATGAGTGTTATAATTTTTTCTTGATGCAGCTACTCGATAAGATAAATGACAATAAAGCATATGATATCGTTTATAATTTTGTTGAGAAATATCAGGGGAAATACCCTACGGATCTTTTAGAGGAGCTTATTAAATTACTTGGGATAAAATATAAAATAACGATCGATGAGCTCTCACTGCGAGAAGTGCTGCAAATCATCTGGGGCAAAATGGAGCAGGATAACCGGCTGGTGAAGCTCGCCAAACTCGAACGAGACCTCAAACGAGACGTCACTAACCCGCATGATTACTTCTGCGAGGTTTGTAATGTTAAACTCCCGAAAACAGAATATGATTATTCCATGACCAATTTTGGGAAATCCCTCTGTATGCATCATCAACGCGAAAAACGAGCATCACCACATGCGTTGAAGCTCTACGAATCATTACGAAAACGAGGTGTCTTCTGCGAACTAGAATCCTTCAATAGTTCAAAAAATGTAGACATCTCAGTAAGGGACGCCCGCTTGTATATCGGAATCGATGGGGAGCACCATAACTTAGACCCGGAGCAGGTGGTCATCGACCTGATGAGAGACGAAGAATCCTATAAGGAAGGTTATGCGACGAAACGATATTCCCTCAAAGAGATCGATGAGAGTCTTGAGGGCATCGCAGAAACCCTCACAGAAGTCGTAAAACAACGCACAAAAAAATTCCAGCAAGAAAAATTTTTTCCCCAAGAATCTGTTACGAAGTTTTAACACAGGACAACACAACATCAGCGGGATAGCAAAGGGATTGACTCTGCGAGTATCTTCATTTTTTAAAATGATATAACAGATGGAGGTTTGTATCTATTTGTTTGTAGGTGTTCGATAGTTTATATATATAAACGTGAAAAACTATATATAGAGTTGAAGCCTGACCGTTTCAAAAGGGTGACTCGTTATGGAGAAAGCTATCTTTGGTGCAGGTTGTTTCTGGCATGTCGAAGAAGCATTCCGACAACTTAAAGGTGTTCTATCGACAACGGTGGGATACACTGGTGGTTCATTGAAGGATCCTACCTACGAAGATGTCTGCACAGATAAAACCGGTCATGCTGAGGTCGTCGAAATTACCTATGACCCCCGGAAGATAACCTATGAACATCTTCTGGATGTTTTCTGGGAGATCCATGACCCGACGACAAAGAATAGACAAGGACCAGATATCGGAACACAATATCGTTCAGCGATCTTCTATTATTCATCAGAACAGCGGACAGCCGCGGAACAATCGAAAAAGAATCTAGAGCAATCAGGGAAATACAGAAAAAAGGTTATGACTGAGATTACACAGGCAATGATGTTCTATCCAGCCGAGGAGTACCATCAGCACTATTTAGAAAAACATGGATTAGCTGCGTGCCCTCGTTAAAAAAATTTTTAAGAATGTTTTTTTTTTTACACAAAAAGTTTATCTTTACAAGAATGATTCTTCATAAACGAGGAAAAGAATATGACGCCACGAAGTAAAAAGAGACTCCTTCAGGCAGGAAACATCCTTGCGGTTTTCATAACTATTATCATAAACGCACTTGCGGTGATTCTTCCGCTCAATGGAAAAACAACCCAAGAGCTCTCCGATGCCTTACCGAATTTTTTCGTACCCGCGGGTCTTACGTTTTCCATCTGGAGCATCATCTACATCCTATGGGTCGTCTTTGCAGTCTATCAAGCACGGGACCTATTCAAAAAAGAAGAGATATCTATGCCGTTTCTGTCACAGATCACCGGGTTGTTTATCCTCAGTAGTATCGCAAATAGCGCCTGGATCTTCCTGTGGCACTATGAACACGTCGGACTTTCATTACTGATAATGCTCCTTCTCCTCTGTTGTTTGCTCTCAATCTATGTTCGTCTGAAGATTGGGAAATCAAATGTCACGCTGAAAGAAAAACTCTGTGTCCATGTTCCCTTTAGCGTCTATCTGGGTTGGATCACGGTTGCAACGATAGCCAATGTAACCGCATTCCTCATCTCTATACAATGGGATGGTTTTGGCATCGACCAGTTAACCTGGACAATCGTGATTATCGCAGTCGGAACCCTTCTTACATACCTCATGCTTGCTCTTCGGAAGGATCTTGCATTCAGTCTTGTTGTACTCTGGGCGTACTTTGGGATCTGGTTAAAACGAACAGCCCAGCCAAACACGATCACCGATATCAATATCGCAACAGCGGTAAGTGTCGCTATCGTTCTTATTTTCTCCGGTCTCCTTGCAGTCATTGGATATCAACAGATGAGACGTAAGAAACAGATACCAGTAAAGAAAACCTAAGAATACCGCTTCCCTCAAGTTCCTCACAGGAGAATACCTTTTAATACAACAGAGCATGTATCAGCGGATTTTATGATCAAGATAATCTCCTTTGATTTCGATGGTACTATTGCGAAGCATACTTTTGCAGATGCGTTCTGGCTTGAAGGTGTACCGTCTCTCTACGCGAAACAACATCGCATCGAACCTGAAGCTGCAAAGAAATTTCTTTTTGAGGAGTACGAAAAGATAGGAGATAATCGAATCGAATGGTACGACCCAGGGTACTGGTTCGA
>DAJP01000063.1:0-1103 GCA_002496355.1 Euryarchaeota archaeon UBA346
GTTGTTGTTCCATTTTTGGTTTCTACCTCCCACCAACTTACTTGGTTGTAAATTGGTTGAATGGGAATCGTACTGGTTGTTAAAAAAAGTGATTGTTGTTTGAGTGAATGGTTTGGAAGAACAATATTTATAACTGGTTTCTTCGTTAATCATCCACGGGGCTGTGATATTCATATTATCATGGCTCCAGATCACCAGGGTGTTAGTCGCACTCTGGTGGTCATATTCTATCGAATCTTTTAGTGTGTACAGTATGTGTTCTGTTATTCTAGAAGGTGTTTCTGCCTTATAAAGTATTTGAGAGGGTCGTTGAAAGTATTCGAAAAGGTCAAATAAGGTAGAATATATTACTTTTTTGGTATTATGAGGCGAGTCGAGATTGATAATGTTGAGGAGCTGCTAGAGAAAATAGTGACGAAGGATGGGAAAGTCGGTGGTCTGACGAAACATGCTGGTAAAAGTGTAGTAATCGTAGTCACGAAGAAAATGAATAAAAAATGAGGTTTGATGCAAAGGGATTGTTGTCTCTAAATTTTAATACTAATTTGATCAGATATCGATGTATGATTCTATATTACTTTTTGGCGAGTCAAAACGGCTACAATTCATCAAATCGAAGATAATAGGCAGTGTTTTTTACTTTTGTAGGAACATTTGAGACTACCGCTTTATATCACCTTGAAACAATATACAGAAAGAATGATTTGAGGGAGGGACTGAAAAATGGAGGAAAAAGAGACATATAGCATCCTAGATGTCCGAGAGATTGATCCTCAGCTTGAAAAACATAGGAAGGATGTATTAGAAAAATATTTGGAATATGGATTTGTTTTGTTGCAGAATTTCAGGGATCAGGGAAAAACCCTGGATGATGTAATCGAACAGGTGAGAACCATTCTTTGGTTTGTGAAAAATGAGAGGATGCGTCAGATTAACGATGAGATTGGCTTGTAGTTTTACCTCTTTTTCCCACCGAGTATCTCATCAATTAGTTCGTATTTTATCAGGGCTTTACCCATCGTTATTTTTCCGTCATCTAGCCTGAAGAATATTTCATCGTTTGGCTTTAGTCTTAGGAGGTCGAGTACCTCTGGGGGAAGCGT
>DAJP01000063.1:1462-7449 GCA_002496355.1 Euryarchaeota archaeon UBA346
ATGGGTTAATGGGAAATATTAATATACCCATTTTGTATTACATAAAATGGTGAAAAATATTTGACATAATTTCATCAAGGGAGGTGAAAAAAAGATAATCAAGGTGAATTAGAAAAAAATTTCTGCTGTATCTGATTTTTCATAAAAGCAGATATTCTGGGATGGATAAAACAAAATCCCGGAAAAGAATAGAATTTGAATGAAATGAACGGGCAAGGCGGAATAATAAAATCCAACCTAGCATGGTAACGATATAATTGAAAAAAAATTGGTTAAAAAAGGAGAGGAAAAATGAGAAAAATAATTCAAACTGTAATATTGTTGTTTGCAGCAACAATGGTTTTAATGCCAGCAATAAACGCATATGACCCGGAAGGTGCACAACCTCAAACGGAAGGTGATTTAATCGCCATTGATATAGATAGATACTTTGAAGAAGATCAATGTTATTGTACCATAGAAGTTCAAAATAATGACCCGAATCAGGTAATAACAACGAATTTTTGGGTTCAACTACGACAGGATTCCCCAACAGGACGATATTTGGGCGAGGTATATGTCACTGAGGATTTGTCACCTGCAGAATCATACATAACAGATCCCATAAATTTTTCGTGGCAAGAAGGCGGTCACTATCTTTATACAGAAGTTGACTGGCGGCATAGTGTATATGAAACCGATGAAGATAATAATTGGTATCATGAATATTTCAGGAACACTCAGGAACAATAAATGCGATACAGCACTTAATTTCGGTTAAATCATATAAATAGTGTCTCTAAATGTCATCTTTCCTTATTTTTCTTTCTTTTTCTCAAACAATTTTTTTTCATGTAATCGACAAAAAATATTTATGAAAATATTTATATAGCATAGTAACATAATATTTAACACAACGGAGGAAAAATAACGAAACTATATACATTGAAAAAATTTTTAATATGCATTATTATGATATTATTTGTTGGATCGAGTGTCGTACAAAATATACCATGCAAAAACGTGAAATCTTACGATTCAATAGATAAAAAAAATGAAATTAAAACCGAAATAGAAGCACCATACATTCAATTAATAAATGATATGTCAAACGAACATCGTGTTGCATCGGTTATCGATAGAAATATCTGGGAAACATACAAAGTACATAATACTTGTCAGGACGTCGAAACAATATTGGATATGAATGCACAGTTGTTTGATGTCTACGAAATTATTGATTTTGGACAGGCTGCATGGGGTTTGACCTCTGGGGATTTCAACAATGACGATAACATTGATTTTGCTGTCGCCTCTGCAACCGTTCCATTTACCCATTCTACGATTTCTATTTTTTATAACAATGATGATTTGGAATTTACCCGGGATGATGTGTTTACTTTTTCATATACATACATCGAATCATTAGATTCAGGTGACTACGACAACGATGGCGATATAGATCTCATCTTCGGTTATTCCGAATACATTTACTATCAGGGTTCATATGTTTATGTATATGGCATTATTAGTATGCTTTACAACGATGGTGAGAACCATTTTGGGAACACTACAATGATTGCAAAACGGGGGTCAGGGATTCCGTATGACCCTGAGGAACGGTGCAATCCTAAAGTGACGTCAGCGGATTACGATGGTGATGGAGACGTAGACCTGTTGGTAGGTGATAATAGTGGTAAAGTCGAGTTGTACCTGAACAATGGAACAGGAAATTTCACGAGTGCCGGAGTCATCCATGATTGGGGTCTTTGTAGTTGGGGAGTAACCTCAGCGGATTATGATGATGATGGTGATATTGATTTTATTGCTGCGGTAGCACTCAATAGCAATTGGGGCTATGTATATTTAAAACGTAACCAGGTGATAGAGTCGAATGCGACTACCATTTTTGAGCCTGGTCCAGGAGAGATTATTTCCGATATTTATAACGTTCCTGGGACTGTAAGTTTAACCTCGCTTGATTATGAAAAAAACGGGAAGACAGATTTTATCGCCGGTAATTTTTTTGAACTCTTTCTCTACCTCGACAAACAAGGGATTTATGATCCTTTTAAGATATGCAGAATCCCTATGAATTCAGAAGATCAACCTGAGGATTTAACATTCGGTGCCTTGACTACAGCGGATTTCAACAACGACGGCTATGATGATTTTGTCACAGGTGGCGTTCAGGGAGTTGTGCGTTTATTCATCAATAATCATGGTCTTGCTGCCATTACACGCCCGCACCCCAGCCGTCTATATGTTTTTGATAATGAATATGAGTCCCTGATTGCTGAGGATAAAATAGTAATCATCGGAAAGATTTCGATAGACGTCAAGCCAGTGACAGAACTAAAAAAAGTCGAATTTTATATCGGTAACAGTTTAAGGAAAATTGATACTACCTATCCATACAACTGGACATGGAGAGTAGGAGGCTCTCTTTTCCAGAAACGTACGATACGAATCGTTGCTTATAATACCACGGGTAAGAGTTCTGTTGCTGAAATCAAAGTCTGGAAACTCTTCTAGTATTATTTTTATTGATAAATCCCGACAATTTATGAAGTGATTGGTTCAATTCAGTTATTACAATGTCTCGAAATAGAAGGTAATTTATCTATTACTCATATTTGAGTTGTTTGTTCGACGATTCCCACCTTCATTTCTTATTCTCAGATATTTATCCGCAGTGGATTTGCACTTTTAATTAATAAAAAAAGATAGGGAAAATCAGATGGAATCATAAGAACCTGATTTCCTTATTTTTTATTGTTGAAGATTGCTCTTGTTAAGTTTTACTGAACTGCCACCAAGCTTCAAGATCCACATCATCATTCGTTTTCAGGATATTTCCAATAGAATCCCTGAACGCAGTATATACTCGGTACGTGACACCAGTCCCATGCGTCAGATCCGAGGCTCTGACATTTCCGTTGAAGATCGTGTCAAGCGCAAGCTGATTGCCGCTCGTGACGGTACGGGGTGTGGCCTCATTGATGGTATCATCTTCCACAAGCCATTCTCCCTGCGAAGAATTGTAGTACTGCACCTGGATCAGCAGATATCCTGTGATGTCCGTGGACCCCGTGTTCTTGATCTTCGACTGGTTCCGATACGTGATGACCAACTTCGGTTTATATGTTATGCCACCACCTGGCTCAAAAGCGTTGCCTGAGTATACATTGATATATTCATTGCCCGTGGGTGCATTGCCGTTGATGTCTCTGCTACTTCGTAAGCATAATTTGGTGATCCCTGTGGTATTGATCCAACTCAGATTATTCAATGGAATAGCATTATACCCGCTCGTGAATCGAGAGGTATTCAATGACCCACCGTTTCCAGAATAATAACCTCGGTAATAATCTCCAGTTTGCATTGGATTATGCGGATATGTTGGCTGTCCATTCTGGATCGTGATGTCAAAATCCATTGAGGAGTAATCATCCTTCTTATACAAAGAAAGCGTCGCATCATCCAGGTACGCATTAGACGGCAATGCAGAGGTATTGAAGAGCACAAAACCACGATAGACATAATAGGTCGGACCAACACCCCTTTTCTGTCCAATCGTAATATATATACTAGAGCTATCCACGGTCCCTGATGAAGCAGATTGAACCGTTGAATAGACAGAACCAGAGTTGTAAATATACCCGTCATTGGAGACGGAATACACCGTCAGCGTCGGATCAACCACCACCGGGAACGTCATCGCATTCAGATCAGAGACCATCAAACCCGAGAGCAGATAGGTATCCCCATTCAGATGCACGATACGGTAGGTCAATTTCTGTCGAGCAGATTCGTTGTTTAACTCATAGGCCTCACCAAGCGGTAGCGCGCATTTGAACTGCCCGAGGACATCCCTGAAATCAACCCCAGTATCAGAGATCGTGACATTCCCCTCTAGCAACCCTGAATTGTTGTAAAGATTGAGGTTCTGGTAGTCGAGTTTGGTGATGAATACCAGATAGGAGCTGGCGTCATTGAGACCATACTGTGATGGTAGATGGTTTTGCAACACGGTCTTTGTCGTGTTACTAAGGGTGATCTCTTCTTTCAATCCGATGTTGCCATAGCTCCAGGTGACATCCGTTCCAGTGAACACACTCGGGTAGGTAATCGAATAGTCATTGGTTTGTCCCTGGCTGCTCTGTACGTTCTGGAGATATTGGTATGCCCAGTTGCTCTGCGGATCAACATAACCAACTCCGACCAACTTGCTTCTCACTGCATGAATCGTTGGATCATCTGATCTGTTGTAGGTAAATGCGACTGGCCACTCCTGTTGCGCATTGGATTTGAAATACACACCATATAATCCATGATCGTTCCCGGTACGATAACCGTAGACGTATGCTGGATGGTTGGATGCGAGCGGATAAAATGAGTTGTTGATTGGCGTCCAGGTTCCATTATCCTCTTGATAATTCACTGGTCCCTGGTATGTCTCTAGGATGTTTTCACCGGAGGATGCGTTGTAGTAGGTGTTCCAGGTGAGACCACAATCAACCAATGTATAGTTCTCAGGCGGGTTCGGCGGGTCGGTGATGTTGATGTATTGAGCACCACTGTAGCTGTCCTTCAGGGTTGCGATGCTGATAGTTGCTGTTGCTGAAACATGAAAATGATGTCCGCTGCTGCTGTTGCTGTTATTGGAGTTATCCGTTACCCAGATGGTGTAATTGTACTGCCCGGTTAGCCACGTATCTGTAAAGATGTATTGGTATGTGTTCCCCGTTGCATGCGACATCGTAAAGTTCCCATACGACTGATCAGGATAGGTGACATTCACGTTCACGGTATTGACACCGCTTCCAGGGTCGGTTATGTTTGCGGAGATGGTCACGTTGTAGCCGAATCCCACGGTATGCGGCGATGCGTTGACATTGGTGATCAATGGATCGAGATCAATGGTGACCGTCCGTGTCTCAGTTTCACTCATATTCCCCGAGGTATCGATCGCATGGGCAGAGTATGAGTACGTGCCGTCAGTTAAACCCGTGAAATTACGATACAAATCATAGAGTCCGTTGTTGTAGGAGGCGTTGATCTCCTCGTGGGAAAGTGCCCTGTTGTAGAGCTGCGGTTCATCAAGCATCCCGTCGAAATAGCACCAGTTTGATGTACGACCATTATAGGCAAGATTGGTGCTTTGTGAGTTCGTAATGTTATAGTCATGGATGACCAACCCCTGGGTATCAAACGTGCCGTCAACATATATTGAATATTCTCCTCCATCACGCACAAAAGCGATATGATGCCAGTTGTTATCGGTCACATCAATAGTTCCCTCGACCGTCACGTTACGTCCTGATGATTGTGAAGCAAAAAGGTACGCAGTGTTGGCGACGCCGAAACCATAGCCTTGCCAATCCTCGCATGCTGGACTGTTGGAAAGAATCATCGCTTTCTTCAAGTAAAAGGGGTTGTGACTTTTCTCCCAGACCATGAACGTGAAATCACCAGTACCGAGATCCAGGCTGCTGTTGGTGCCAAGGTCCACGTAATCATCGATACCGTCGAACTCCAAGGCTTTCCCGTATTTCCCTGTTTTGATGTTCGAGGAGTTCATACCATTTTCGAATGTCCCGAAGTTCTCAAAGGTGGAATTGTCATTGACCCCGGTGGTGTTGTAGGCGTCCAGGGACCAGTATCCTCTGAGGCTACGATTCCAGTCGATAAACGCAGAGGTGTTCAAAGGATCAAGGGCAGTCACATTAACATTTACCCAGTTGTGGTTCCTGATAGCATAATTCGAGGGGGTGGGTGTTTCAAAGGAGAGCAAGGGAACGATCATGGTGAAGTTCCCGGTGGAGCTGTTTGTGTTGTTCTCGATATCGGTCACCCAGATCGTGAAGTTGAATTGTCCGTTCTGCGAGATGTTATCCAGGGTGTAGATGTAGACATTGTCAATAATTTCTGTCATCGTATAGTTCCCCATGGTGCCGTTCGGGGTGGTGATGTTCACGGAGACGCTGGAAAGGTTCCGATCGGTC
>DAJP01000043.1 GCA_002496355.1 Euryarchaeota archaeon UBA346
TGGGTACCTAAGCCTCCCACTTTGAATGGTGGGTATTCCCAGCCGATCATTGCAATCTTCATTCCTCTTGTCCTCACCAAATAGCACTAGTTGTGTTTCCTGATAATTTCTTCTCCCAAATACCTTCTCCCGCTCCTCGAGAGTATACGGTAATTGAACTGTTTTTGCTTTGATTCTTGATTTTTAACCGTAAAACCTACCTCATTGTTATAAGCTTTTCGTTTTTATCTACGTCTTTTTTTTTCCTAAATTCTGCGAAGAATCTTCCTCCGAAGTCAAAAACGACTTTTATATTTTTCGTCTGCCAATGATATGCTTTAGCAGGATATAATAGTATCTGTAGAATACAAAAAAAATAGATGAAAAATGATGATGTCCACTACTTCAATAATCGAAGAATATAATACATTGATATCTCATAAAATGTTGTCGCTGTCACCCAACACAGACGTAAGAGAATGTATTGGGTGTGGTGACACAGTATCCTCCACAGTAAGCAGCAGCGGGAGAATCCTGCAGCGCTTCTCGCGACAGTTTTATGATATCGTGGTTATCCTCTGTTTCATCTCTTGACTTTTCGTCTGCTTGATCAGAGAGGGACCCTAATCGATATCAACTGTACCCTTGAACTTGCTTCTCCAATCATGTCATCATGGAGATCTTCGTATCAAGGATAACAAAAACATAACAGCTCCGATTCATTAAGGTTTCGCTACCATCTTATTATCGATATTTGTTGATGTCGTTGCGAACCGTTTCTGCTTTTTTCCGGGCTTGTTCTGCGAAATCCTGCTGACTCCCAGCAAAAATGATCTCCCGTGACGAATTAATCAACGCCATCTCCCCATGAGAATTCGTCCCGTTCTTGATGGTTTTCTCCACATCGCCGCCTTGTTTCCCCACACCAGGGATAAGAATAGGAATATCATCTCCCAGGATAGACCGGACGATCCTCAGTTCCTCAGGATATGTCGCACCAACGACCGCACCACAGTTCTTATTCGTATCCCATTCGCGTATCTTCCGTGCGACCATCTGATACACTGGAGTTGCTGAGACGAGAAGATCCTGAAAATCACCTGCTGATGGATTGGAGGTACGACACAAGATGAAACTACATTTTTCTTTATAATCTAAGAAAGGACTCACCCCATCTTTCCCCAGATACGGGTTGATCGTCACTGCATCCGCTTTCAACGTCTCAAAGAGCGATTGTGCATATTTCTGAGCAGTGTTCCCAATATCATTACGTTTCCCATCAAGGATAACAAGGATGTCCCCCGGGATGTGTTGGATGGTTTTCTCCAATGTTTCGATCCCTGTTTTACCAGCAACCTCATAAAACGCCATGTTCAGCTTATACGCACACACCAAGTCCTTGGTCGCTTCAATGATCGCTTTGTTAAAATCAAACAGCGGGTTCTTACTTGTCTCTTTAAGGAACGATGGTATCTTCCCGGTATCAGAATCAAGACCGACACATAGCAGGCTGTTGTTTGCTGCTATCACGTTTGATAGTTTCTCTCTCCAGTCCATACAATCCCCAAGTGACAATGTAATTCTTCTATAAATACTCGTGTTTTCGGTAGCTATTTAACGTCCCGGAAAATACAATCCATCGTATGGAAATCATCTACGGCGTCTGCTCATGGGGTCTGGGTCATGCGACACGATCCCTGCCAGTCATCAGAAAACTCATCAACGAACATCATCAGGTGACCGTGATTTCAAACGGACGAAGCCTTGAGGTACTGAAAAAAGAACTCGGAGACGACATCCCCTACGTGGACATCCCAGACTATCCGATGCTGCTGTCTGAGAACACTAGACAGTTCCTGGCAAAAAGCATGGTGTACTGGCCAGTGTTCATCAAACGAATCGAGGATGGACTCGCACAGCTGCAGAAAATCCTTGAGAAAAAACACTATGACTGCATCATCTCCGATGCCCGCTACGATATGTACAGCAAGAAGATCCCTTCGTTTTTCATCTCTCATCAGATGCGCATCATGAACCCGCTGCAGATCCAGATGTTCGAACGGGCGATGGAACGATTCAACATGTTCTTCTTCAAACGCTACGTCGGTGTTATGGTCCCAGATTACAAAGAGAACAGCCTCTCCGGAGATCTTTCTCATAATCTCAAAAGGATCGATGAGGACTCGATCCATTATGTCGGCGTACTATCTGATTTTACGAAACGACCATTGAAAAAGGACATCGATTATCTGATTTCGATCTCCGGACCTGAGCCGCAACGAAGCATGCTGGAGGAAAAACTCGCTGCCCAGGCTTCCGAGCTAGAAGGAAACGTCGTCATGACCCTCGGTAAAGCAGAGAAATACTCGATCGTAAAAAAGAAACATCTTACGACGTACTCGTTTGTGACCAAAGAGCTGCGAGAGGAGCTGTTAAACAAAGCAAAACTGGTGGTGTCCCGCTCCGGGTACTCCACGTTGATGGATGTGGCAGTGGTCGGCACAAAAGCATTGTTCATCCCCACACCAGGACAGATAGAGCAGGAGTACCTCTCCGCGTATCATAACAGCCTTGGCACGTTCTACTCCGTCTCACAGGATACGATTCATCTGAAGACCGATGTCAAGAAAGCAGCAGAGAGAACAGGGATCATCCGGGACTGTGATGTGAAAAAAACCGTTGAAAACATCCTTGGCGTCATCAAGGAGAACACCTAAAAACC
>DAJP01000096.1:0-6098 GCA_002496355.1 Euryarchaeota archaeon UBA346
CATCGGAGATAATGCGAACCAGTTTGCTCCATAGGCGAAGATAACGAACCAGAATATTCCGACAACTGCCCAACGATATCGATAGAGTTGTTGTTCCATAAAATACCTCTCCGACAGGTTGATATCAATCATGTTTTTATAGTTACCGACTTAACTAATCTTAAAATTTTTTTTTTGTTAGAAAAAAAGAAAAAGAGGGAGGAATTCTTTTTTCTTTACACAATAATGTAGATAAAGAAAACGAATCCATCAACTGTTTTAGTAATCTCAGAGAACCCATCTGCTTTTGCTTTTATCGTGATGATGACGTTCCCAAATCCTAGGACCGGTGAGTTTTCAATAGCAGTGGTGGAGTTCACATCAAGGGTCATCATCGTCCCTGATGCTGATTGTCCTGAGAGGATGAGGTTGCCATCGACCGTCATGGTCCAGACGACATTGGTCGCGACTCCTTCCCCGATATTGTTGATGACGGAGGAAAGGGAGAATAATCCGCCGTTCACAGCTCCAATCGTCAGCACTGGTTTGAGGTCTGTAATGGTAACAAACAGCGGTGACGACCACTCACTTTCGTATTGGTTCTGGTCTTTTGCTTTTACCTTTATCTCATAAGTCCCTGGGATGGTCCAGGTGTATTGAGCCTGGGTCTGGGCTCCAGATGCATAGGGACCGAACCAGTTGGTGGTATATGATCCAAATTGCCACTGGTACCATACTTGATCCTGGTCAGGGTCGGTGGTGCTAGAGCTGTAGGTGTATTCGATGTTGATTCCTCCACCTGCTGGTCCTGTGGGTGTTGCTGGTTTCTGTGGTGGGTTGCCTGTCCCACCTTGTATGGTAGCGGACCCTTCATAGGGGAGATAGTTCTGTTTTGTCACGGTGATATACATAGCTCCGGGGCTGGATGGGGAGATGCTAAAGCTAACTTGCCCTGCACTGTTCGTGCTACCGGTAACATAGACATCAGTGCCTTTCCAGAGGCAGACGTATGCTTGGTTCACAGGGCTTCCGCCTGAATAAACGGAGACGGTGAATGAGGAGGAACCAATCGGTGCGGTGGTAGGATGGGTCACGGTCATGCTGATTGGGTTTTCAGTCCAGATGGGCAGTTCAGGATCACCAAGGAGTGTGAGTTCAGTATAGCAATATTTCGAGACAGCGGATGAATCGACCCCATCGTTCTTATGGTCGGAGAATGCTGCCCCGAGTTTGTAGAGATTATCTTGGAATATTGATGTGAAGAACTCGATGTCATATCCCATGGAAAGGGTATCAGTGGAGCCGACATAGTACCAGCCGTACCGTGAGTTCCCAATAAAGGCGATTCCGCCACCGTTGCTGTTTTGGACGAAATGCTCCCCGATACAATTAGATACATCATATGCGGCAGGGTCACAACCCATCGAATAGTAGATTCCTTGTTTATTCCCATTGGTCAACTCATCCATATCCGTGTTCCATAGACCAGTATCATGATTCACATACCCGGTTCCCATGTAATCCGACCCGGAATGATCCGCATGGTTCATGAGGTTCTGACCCGCGTTGAGAGAAGAAATGACGTTTGTCCGATGGTTTCCGCTTTGACTGTCATACACGTTTGTCATCGTCCAACTTGAGGGGATGAAAGTATTATCGATGTAGATTTTACAGAGTTCCGCCTCGGTGCTGCTGTCAAGGTCAAACCCGTACAATCCTGCTTTCTTTGCAAAATCAGTCAATGGTGGGTTTTTTTCATAGGCAAGAATCTTATTGATGAAATTCCCTATTCTCCCGGTTCCACTCCCAGTACCGGTCACGGATGCGCGACCGACATTAACTTCACAAACCCAATCGGAATCAAAATCCGCGTAGTACGCATCGTTTGGGACTGGGTCAGGATCAACGCTTGAAAATGTCCGATAATGACAGGGGACGACTTCAACGTCTCCACCAAGGAGAATGAAGGTGGTTCCCCAATTTGTATAGACGTCCTGGACGAATGCTCGAATCTTGCTTACCTCATCTCCGCTATATCCACCAGAGTTGTAGATCCACGTAGTGGTCACAATATTGGCAGGGATACCTTTTTTTGTTTTCCAGTCTGCTAGTGGCTGAAACGCGCTCACCCAGCTTTCCTGGGTAATGATGACATAGTCATAGTCACCAGGCTCGACACCAGCTGTTTGTGGATTCTGAGATGTCCGCAGGACGACTTCGTCCGGGTTGATTACCATATTTTTAATCATGGTTAGATACAGGTCTCTACTGCTTTCTGAGATATGACTTGGAAGATAATCACCGCAGACATATCCGGTGGTTCCTTCAATGGTGAAGGTGATTGATGTGATCGTCAAAAGTTTCTGTTGGGCTGGGATGTAATGGAGCGGGTAGATGGTAAGGTCTGCAATAATTTGACCAGCAAGATCATTTTGGTTGGTCACTTGGATGTATTGCCCGGGATACATTTGATTGGATTGGTATGTTTTTGCATCGGGTTGGATGAATGGTACCTCAGTGTCTGATTGGCTGCTTCGAATAGATGGTTGTGCTGGGTGAAGCAAAAATGAACCTTCCAGGGTGTGTTGTTTGAGTTCCTTTATCTGGATGTTGGTGATCTTCATGTCCTGTGGGAGTGCGATTTTTATGTTTTTCAATGGAAGGAGTGGTTTTCCTATTTCTGTGGTTATTCCACCTTCCGATAAAGATACAAGGTCATATCCATTTTGCGTGGTAAAGAAAAGATCATCTTCCGAGAAGGTTATCGTGAATGTTTTTTGGTATACTATCTGATTTTCATCTGCGTTTTGTTGTCCTAGGATTGACATAGGAACAACAGAGATTATCATACTGAGTATGACTATCATCAAAACTATTGTTTTTCTTGTGTTTTTGTCTGGTATTTGATATTCCCCCTAATTTTGGTATTATAGGATTTATAGATATATACTCCTATTTGACTTAAGAGCATATATTGTATCCCCTATATTCAATGATAATTTTCATAGTATATAAAACTATCAACGATATTATGTTAATCCTTCACATAGATAAGTTTGTTAGAATACCTGTTTATTTTTTTCTTCTTCGATTAAGAGAAATAATAAAAGATATCGAGGCAAGTGCACCGAGGAAAAGTATGATATCAAATCCTGGGGTCGAAAAACCTCTGCTTTGTACAAGGAAGTTCTGGCTAGTTATTTCTCCTTTTTTCGAATAATCGTCTGCATAAACGGGTTGCATGGAAACCCGGATGGTCGCTTCATCATTATGATAACCAAACGATTTAGGTGGTTTCACAACAAGGTATGCTGTCGCTGTTGATCCTGCTCTTTCTTCTAAGACGAGTTGATCGGTGACCAACGCGACCCAATCGTTTGGAATGCTTACGATATTCAAGAAAACGATGGTTCTTGCATTTCCGAGATTCTCGATTTTAATAGGGAATACAATGGTGTCCATTGGTCCGACATCCTT
The DNA here is from genome assembly GCA_002496355.1 of Euryarchaeota archaeon UBA346. Lineage (GTDB taxonomy): Archaea > Thermoplasmatota > E2 > DHVEG-1 > DHVEG-1 > SM1-50. Next base: position 3,457 of record DAJP01000096.1, read on the forward strand.
CGAATAGGACTCAGGAAACGAAGGACTGATAAACGATTTATACGCTGGGAGAAAAGTGAGGGTAAATTCGCTTTCATAGGCTTCAATCAAGCCTGTCTGTTCTGCTGTTGCTTTCACTTTGATGTATCCTAATTGATAGGCGGGCGCATCGTTTTCCACTTGGATGGACAGCTGTGTTTCCACTGTTGTTATAAGATTGGGTTGGACAGTAACCCATAATGTTCCCTGGGAGATCGTTGCAGTACACCACGAAGGTGTTTCGATAACAGAGATTTGAATGGGGATGATAGATCCAGCTAACGAGACAAGAACTGCATCACCAGCAGGTCCTCTTGCGATGGAATGAGTGATGACCAGTGTTAATGTTCGTATTTCCCCTCGAGGTATGAGGGGTTCCTCTGTCTCATTTCCCCAACTCATGTTTAATTGACTCTGAAGGTTGAATATCAAACCTGCGGATGCGCTGGGAAAAAGCGTGACGAGCGAGCCAATAATGAATAATCCTATAATGATACTTCTCTTTGCGGCTTTGATTTTTTTTGTTTTAGTTCTCATGTTCTTCTACAATAGTATTATTCTGAGTTTCTCCTATAAATATATATCTTAAAAAAACATCCTTTTAATGGGAAATCCACAGGACATGAAATGATCTTTCATATCGCGTATTCTTTTTTATTTTCATGAAATTGAGGAGAATATCAAAGCAACTTAGACAATAAAAAATTACAAAAACCCAGAGGAGAGCCCAGCGAGGTAACAAATACCACGCGGCTCCGAACAAGACAGCCAGGTCGGCACCAAATGCCGCCAAACCGCCTCTAGGCATGTTATTCTTTGTCATTCTTAGTATATAAACTTATTCTGGTAAAACGACAAATTGAAGATAAAAATCAAGGAAATAATCGGTAAAACCTACGACTGAGAAAAATTTTTTAATCCATCGAAGGTTTTAGAAGACTACCTCTATGAAAAGAAAATCGGTGAACCGTGATCCGATTTGACGACATAGAGGCACAGGAAACCTCCGGTACCCTACCGGGGGTTTCTCCTATAAAATTTTTAGGTGAATTTTTATCAAAATCCATCACTGAACATCTTTTAAAAAACATAATTTTTATATATGCAACATTCTATTTAAAATACGATATTCAATAAGAAAAGTCTGGGGGAATTGAAAATGAGAACTATCGTAAGAAAGCGCTATTTTTTAAGAAATGAGGAAGCTGTCTCGGAGGAATTCACCGTTCTTCCCGCACTATCTGTCGTGATGATAGGAATCGCACTCTTCATCCTGCTCGTTGCTCAAACCTATGGTGCGTACATTGAACGTATCGATCGATTGCAAACCTATCAAACCGTGGATGGTTTATTTCTAAAACTGATGAACCCTGACTGTTTTTTCATCAAGTCACCTGGTTTGATAAATCTCTATCTATTGCAGAACGAAACAACTTTATTACAAAAATTTTTTGGGCAATATATTCGATCTGGGTTCTTATTTCAATTCCAGATCAAGTGGAGCAACCAAACCTGGTTTTTTCCCAAAACTCCGAATGCGAATCCTCTGAATCGCATTGCGGTGTCAAAAGCTATAGGGATTTATCTGAACGAGGCACAAACAGTCCCTGGGACTATGACTCTTTTACTCTGGAAGTGAAAATGATGAGACTCAGACCATATCGTGATGATTCACTTGGTGTCTCTTTGATGTATGATGCCGTGTTTTTTCTCATCATGGTTTCATTGGCTGGTGTGATTCTACTACCAGTACTACATTCAGAGATTGCATTAGAAAGCTCTGTGGAAAGACATCGTGAAGAACTTGTTGATGAAACCTTACGTACTTTCCTTGTGACTCGCGCTGATGTTTTTGAGTATCGTTTCTGCGGGACCCTTATTGATGAGATTGCGGGGAAGATTGGAATTCAGAACACCTCTGATGGCCTGTATGGGTCGCTTACCCATTGGTTGCTTGCCCATGAGCAACGACATAAAACCTATGCGTCGCTGCTTGCTGAGTATCTTGGATGTCAATTCAGGCTCCCCTTCACCTTTTTTGGGATTAACCAGATGAACATCTTCGTCGGTGATTTTGAACAACAACTCCGTAACAAAACCCAGGAATATTTCACCCCCTTGTTTGGTGAAAAATATCGATATAACCTTTCAGCATGGTGGAATCCAATCAGAGGAATCCCCTTCGGTGGTGAATTCTACGTTGGTGAGCACCCACCGACGAAGGATTGTTATGTCGCGCAACGCTTTTTCATGATGCCGTATACTCCGGTCTTCTCTCTTGGTAATCGTACGATCATCTTTACGAAACATTGGTTGAAACATCAACTCTTCGATGATGATGTCGGGTTTGGGAGGTCATCGATCCCATCGGTTGCTAACATTACAAGGATTCTTGAGAACTATACGAACAATCAACCACCCTATGATACGAGACAGAATGCCACTAGAGCAACAAAGGAGAATCTCAGCACCCTGGTCTATGGTTTTCTCATCGACGGGGTCACGAATGAAACAAACGTTACCGTGTTCCCGGGAATTGTCCATACGACCCTTCAATATGGTTTTGAGAAAATTAAGAACATGACTGGGCAGTTCCTTGATAAAAAACTGAACGAGTCGTTTGG
>DAJP01000096.1:6507-13544 GCA_002496355.1 Euryarchaeota archaeon UBA346
CCTGTGAAACTGCCATCAAAGGACGTATTATTCAGCTTCTGAAAGGATACATCGATACGGTGCTGCAGATTTTTGTTGATACCCTCTTTAATGTCATCGACACCATCATCGATTTTTCAGAGATGCTCATCGACATGTTATTTGACTGCATCTCTCTGAACAAAGCTGAAGTCAAGCTCACTATCTGGGTGGTGAGGGAATGATGAAACAAAGGATAATATCAGATCAGCATGCTCGTATCCCTTTTTCGCTCATCGGAGTATTTCTTCTGCTTGGTAGTAGTGTAACCGCGGTGTACATCTCACGACTGGAACTTGAGAAATCAAAAGAGATCGCCCGGTCCCTTGACGTCAATGAGATAGAAGACCTTCTGTATAGTTTCGAAGCTGATCTGACGAACGCATTGAATCTCGCAGGATTAAAAGCCTTAAAAGAAATCGGGAAACATCCTGTCATCCAATCTTCACTGGGGACTAGTGGACAGATAAACCAGTATCGCCTGAAAGCAATCATCAAAGAGGAACTCAATATCTATTTGACTGGACATTTTTTGTATAATATATTCTCTGATGGTCAGTATGCTATCAACATACTGCTTGAGAACGAAACAGCGATTCTTTCTTCTAAGAATATTAGTGTTGAACCATTGGTCATGCGACTGCAGCGATATTCGATTCCCTCGATTGGACCTCTTCAAACTCAGAATTACTCTACGTACCTGGTCGTCTCCATTCCTTTGCACATTGAGATTCGACAACTGAAACAGCATGACTGGGTTCCTCTCACGACTCGAACCATTGTCGTTTCATCGATTCTCACTTCCCGATATCCTCTGCTTGAATGTCTGATGAATGAATATAATACATCCATCAATAGCACGTTTTCCCCATTTTGGGCGTACACAACAGTGCTATCAAATATTTATTCACTTTACAGAGGATTCAAACATTTTCGTATGGGACGACCATTGAATGTCATGGACAACCGTCATCTTTCTTTAATCTTGAACAGTGGGTTGCTCCTTGAACAGGGGTTATTGTTTGGGAGTGTTGATCCTCTGGGTCTGGTGGATCTGGCTCGAGAGATACACCAAACAATGAGGCAACTGCCGTCGGATAGACTGACGACATTTAATGAGGAGATGGAGGGCGAAGAATACCCTTTTGAAGCTGAAAACCTTTCAAAAGGTAGTGCAAATGCTGACGCGGGGTCCCCAGTGAATGAAACCATCACTATCTCACCGAGTATAAATCTCTCAGATATCGCGGAACGAATCCTGTATACCATTAGCAGCGCCATCTTTCATTTTGAAAATGAGGACGGTGATGTTCATAACGAAATCCTCCAGTTCGAAGGGGATGTCCAAGCCAAGGTCAATGAGCTCGTGCAACATCAAGCGAATCAATCCTTTTATCTGACAAGCCTTACAAAACATCTCAGTACGAATACAACTACTCAAGATCGACTCAAGACCCTTATCTCTGATTTGTATCATGATACAATGTCGACAATGGTTCAGGACCGTTTCGTTGTCTCTGAACTCTGGGGTGATCCTGGGGAAGACTGGATTGATGGAGGGAATACCGCATGGGCTCCGACCTCCATTTTTATGATCTCAAGCCAAGAGATAAAACCACAAAAAGGACACGTGATCCCAGGTTGTGCTGTTAATGAGGAATCCTATAACGTCTCCTATGAAAGGAACCATAGTTGGTGGAGGATGGAGGAACAATTGGTCAATGAGACGATAATGTCGGTCAAGGTATGGAACAATACCTCTGATTTGCAAATCGAGACCGTTCAACTTCAAACCATCCTTGATCACTGGGCCTTGAATCAAGACACCCAGGATGACATCGTCGATGTCCTCTATCTCAATACGACTTTAGACGACCTGAACCTCGAAGATACAATCAACACTTACCTCTTATCATACAACGAATCCAATAGTGAGAAACAAGGATTAATCACAACGCGTAACAACACGGGAACTGTAGGCCTCATATCACTCGTACCTGGAGTATCTCCCCTCTGGGTCCTGGATGAAGCCTGGAGTGGTCTTGAAGAGATATTCGAATCGGTGCAGCACATCACCCTGGAGCCAGGCATAACAGCTGAGCAATACCCAAATCCAGTCCAACTTATTGATACAGCGAAAAACGATCTTCTCACAAAATTTAACCAGAACATTTCAAAGTACCTCCAATTCCCCAAGTATCACCCCGGTGCACTGTTTCTGAGCGTCGGAAAAAAAGCGGTGTACTGCATCCGTGATTGGTACATCGAGCGGATACAGAACACGACCGAGACTACTTTTTCTGAAATCTCAGAGCAGATGACACAATCGTTAGAGGCAGCGATACCAACATCCGCTGGTTTTACGACACAGAACATCACCGAGGTATTAGAGGATACATCAGATGCAATCAAAAATCAATTCACTATTCCCTTCGGGTATGATCTGAATCTCTCTCGATATAATCAACAGGGGGTCTTATTGTGGAATGAATCGATTCGCTTGGCGGTCGACCAGGTCCCAAACTATCTAGACCCTTTTCAAAAAACACCCTGGGGTAATGAAGAGCTCTGGACCATAAAAATCCGCAATCGTTGTTTCTTTGGTCCGACAGGTCTTCCAATTCTACCGCCATCTCCTATCACCGTCTGGATGTTGACCCTGAATCTCTGGGTCATTGATGTACAAGGGGAATATCTACAATTCAAGATTATTGATACCAGTGATGAGACCATCTTCAACCCATTGCTAGGTCATGAACCTCAAACATATGTCCGGGAATTAAAAGTCATTACAGCAGGGAATGTCACCCTTGGACAAAACACGCGCCTTTCCTTTGGTTTTACGACGGTTGCGTTTGGATTGGTTCCACCATGGGGTATGATGCTGGGGGATATTCAGGACAATTGGTTTGATGAGCATACTTCTGGTTTTGATGAGGGTTGACCCCAATGATCAGAAAAAGTAAGATTGTTTTATTCATCATTCTATCTATAAATATCTTAGTAACACCTCTTACCCAAGCAGGTGGATGTGCATATGGGTCAGTTCAAGCATGGTTCCGGACAACAGAGGGAGTTTGGGTGAACGCGACCGCCCATCCATCTCTTCATCGAGGTGAATCTTTCGAGATAAAAGTAAGAGTAAATATAGCAACTGATCTGCGAGTCGTCTATCTGAAACTCCATGAATTTGGTACACCAGTGTACGAGGTCATCACCGGTCCATCGACGATGGAGCAATTTCTTGAAAACTGGGAACTCACCATGTCGAATCAATCATGGACATCGGTCTGGAACATGCGAGTGAAAGCAAACACCTCATGGGTAAACGGATCAAGCCCTCTAGAACTATACGTTCAATTCACAAAAAACGATTATGATGATGCATCGGTTATGTTTGATATACTTAATGCATTTATCGTAGATTCACTCTGGGAAAATTATTCACCGAAACCAAACCTTGATGACGTTTCCCTGAAAAACAGAGACACCCCTCGGCTTTCAAATCCATCGTTCATCGGAGTGGTCATCGTCGTCTTTCTTTCAGGTGTTTTATTATGGAGCAAACGAAAAAAGGAAAAATGAAACCTATACTGGAAGATGATACATCCTATACGGGTCGTGATGCCATCCCATTTTTTCATACACCTCCTGGGCAGAGGTATTGTGGTCATGCACATACAATCGGAGAAACGGCACTCCTTCTCTATGTGCCATCTCTTTGGCATGGTCTAACAATTCAGTGAAGACTCCTTGTTTACGCCATGGTTCCTGTACATACACGCTTTGGACCCACCAAAGCGACCTATTTCGCCAGTCGCTCCATTCAAAGGTGATCATGAGTTGTCCAATAACTGTGTTGTTTTCCTCTGCAACTAGATAAAATCCTTTTGTTGTATCTACAAGCAATGCGGTCACACCAGCGAGAGTTGTTTGATTGTTCAAAATGATACCTTCAGATTCCTTGGCAAGTGCGATGTTTTGTGCGGTGATTACCTCAGCATCTCTGTCATGTGCACGTCGTATCTTCATAGGAAAAAAGAACGTGTAATGCTCTTTTAATATTTCGAAAAAACATCAGGAACCTTCCTATTAATGAAAAAACCCTCTGAGTGATGAAGAGACAAGGGACAAATAGGATTGGACATAGCTAAGGTCATTATTGTGAAGAGATTTTTTTAGAAGATTGATGAAAAACGATGGTCGTGAATAAAAAGAACGCTGTGCCCGTAGACAGTAAGCCAGGAGTTCTTCTTTGGTGAAGATTCCTAATCCTCGGTTTTTATCAGCAGTGACCAGATAATCATTCTCCGTGATTTTTCCTTCCGAGACTGCTTGGTTCCATAGTTCAGAGCCGACCATGTACCGTAAAGGGAGAAACGAGACCGAGTCCAGTGGGAGTGATTTTGCGAAACGCAGTGTTTTTTCGAAATGCTCCTTTGTCTCAAATGGTGCACCGAAAATAAACGAACCAATAGTAAAAAATCCATTGTCATGGCTCAGCTGAACTGCTTTTCGTATCGTTTCTACCGTGGTATTCTTCTGATAAAAGTCAAGGACGTCCTGATTACCGGATTCCAAACCAAACTGCATATGAGTGACACCCGCCCGTCTCATTTTTTTATAGAGCTCTTCATCAGCAAAATCTACTCGGGTCGCGGTCACAGAGAATTTCAAGGAAAAATCTTCCGTGATAATCGCATCAAATAGACGAGAGGCTTGCTTCGTCTTCGTCGGGAAACAATCATCTGAGATGACCACATGCTGGTAACCTTGTTCTTTGATTTCTTTAAGCTCTGCAATGATATTTTCTGTGGAACGCGTTCGGTACCGTTGCATGCTGATAGAGCCTCGTGAACAAAAACGACAGTGGTAGGGGCAGCCTCTGCTGGTGATAATCGAGGTGAACTTACCTGCTTTCAGACGCGGATTGTACTCTCGGCCATATGTATAATGTTTCACGAGTTCCCTCGCAGGGAACGGGAAGCTGTCGAGGTCATTGTTCATTACGATGGGCGGCCCGTGTCGAATCCCCTGTTTTGTCTGATAATATACTCCCGGTATCTCTGAGAAATCTTTTTCTTGGTTCAATGCTTGAATTAAATCAGATAAGATCAGCTCGCTATCACCCTGGACACAGGCGGTTGCTTGTGTCTCTTCCAATGCTTTTTCTGGAAGCAGTGTGCAATGAGGGCCACCGATGATGACAGGAAGATCAGATCTTTGTTGTCGTATCAGTTCAATAATTTTTTTTACCTCATGTAATGATGAACTGAGCACAGAAAAGCCGATTACGTCAGCCTTCTGCACTGCATTTCTGAGTATCTGTTCATCAAAAGGTTCTGCTGAAAAATCAAGTAATGTAACACTGTCACCCTTGTTTTGAAGTGTTTTTGCTACATACAACAGGCCAAGGGGTGGTGAGAGTCCGTAAAACACGCGAGAGGTTCGGATGAAGAATGATTCGGGGGGTGGATAGATCAATAAGAATCGCATAACCACTCCTCTGTCTGAACCATTGTGTATCTCTCATTCACCATGGGGTTCTTAAAACGACACATTTGTTCTTAAACATTCTGATGGAGTGGAGCGATGAATGCCGCAGAGTGTGGCGCGTAGATTTAATCGAGGAGAATGCGCAGGAATGGGAACGCATGTGGGAATCGTTGCATGAATCCCTGGAGAATGTCAAGAAGTGTCAAATGATACTGGTATGGTGTCGCAAGCGTGACTGAGATCGTATCAGTATCACTGAAATTCTGGCTGTTTACAATCGTTATCTGTCCCGAAAACTCAGTATTTCTTTTGAATGGTGCTTTGATGGTCACATTGATGGTGATGGGACCTTCTTCAGGGGTCAGGTGATCTCCTTTGGACGGGGTAAATGTCCAGTCGCCCCAGTCCGGCCATTCGGTGATATTCCAACTGAGATTCGTCATCGCCGCACCAACATTCTCTACGGTAAAACTTCCCGTGATGGTGGACCGTGGTTTGACGTCAACCCAGGTGAGGGAACCATTGCAGCGTAGTTTCTCATGGATTTTGTAGCCAGTATGCAAGGAGACCGGTATTGTGGATGAATCGGTACTGTTCTCGAGGTTCTGAATTTTGATTTCCCCGGTGAACAGATGATCCTCTTCATTTGGTGCAACAACAGAGACAGTAACGGTGGTTGGTCCTTCCTCTGGTTTGAGATTATTTCCATTGGATGGTGCGAAGCTCCATTCTCCCCAGGTTGGCCATTCAGTGATTTCCCAATCAAGATTCGAATCCGCTTCACCAATATTGCTGACAGTAAAGCTACCTGTGACGGTCTCATTTGGTGTTACATTGTTCCACTCAAGTGATCCTTCGCAGGTTAAATCAGGGACCGCTGTGTTTTTGAGGATGTCGACGACTACTCCTTCGATTACTGTAAGTTCGTACGGAAGCTCCTCTGGGATGAGGTACCATCCGTTGTACGATCCACCCCATCCGAAGTTGATATGGTAATAATTGTCGGTGTTGTATCCATCAAGCACGACGTTATGACCCACGGTCCATCCTTCATTGACCACTGCAAGGTGTGCCGGGAGCGCATCTTTCATATTGCTAGACATTCGCTCATACAAATCTGGGTCATCTGCATCGAGTAAAGAAACAGTCGTGCAATTGAACCGTTGATATGCCTCAAAGGCTTGATTCACCCCAAATGTCCCTGAACCACCAGAACCATATACTTGGGTTGCTGCGACACCGCAGGCGAAGGTGATTGCTGCTTTGTCATCATTGGTTGGTGGTATTTGGTTTTCATAATGGGATTGAAGTGTTTGAAGATACGTGTTGAGTTGTGGGAATGATTTAAATCCATATTGCACAAAGTTATTGTCAATCCAATAATTGTTCCCACCATACGAATGATAATAATCATCACTATCGGTAAATGTCACATTCATGGTTGTGTTATGGTAGTTTAAGATCTGAGCTATGACGACCGAGGGACAGCCAGCGACACTTCGTGCCCCTCCATTATAGAGGTC
>DAJP01000096.1:13908-20834 GCA_002496355.1 Euryarchaeota archaeon UBA346
GAAAGAGGAATTCCTTTGATACACGAGTTCCATTGGAGGTGACGCTCCTGGAGAATGGTTTCAGGTAAAGCATGAATAGATTGTAATCGAAGAGTCAAATCAGCATACAGCATATCGAAAAGAGGATTTTCCCTTGTATAGTCTTGGAAATTACTAGTAAATGAGTATGCGAGCACCGGTGGCAGATCATAGGATCCCGTGATGATGAGATACCCTGGTGGGTGTAACTCGAAGACATAGAATAATGGCTCGCCTTCTTCATTGTAAATCGAAGTCGATTCTCCTATCAAGTAATTTGTTTTGTGCAGTTCCTGTAATTTTACTGTCGCGGCTCTTGTTGCGACGTCATGGGTGATGCCATTATCGTTTTTTTCGGATATTTCTGTTCCATTCATGATCGGAAAAAAACCAGCTCCAAGGAAGATAATGCTTATGATTAGAACAGATAACTTTTGTATATGTCGTAATTCAAACATAATTTTTTCCCCTTCGATATTAATTGTATATAGGTCATGGTATATAAATATTGATTGAAAATTTTAGGTTTTCATAATTAGCATAATCGTTTGAGTTCTTCTATCGTCTCCGAAAGATTGTCTTGGATATCTTTGTTTGAGAAAACCCGTATTTTCCATCCGTCTGATTGTAATTGTTTTCTGTCAAGATTGTGGCTTCTGTCTTGTATGATGATGGCATATCGATTTCCATTGACGAAGTAAGCAAAATCAAGGAGATAAGGATTATTCCCTTTGATTGAATACTGTGGGAGAATCACAATATTCTTTTTTCTTGCCTCGGTAAAGAGCATTTGTCTTGTTTGAGAGTCTATTAAAAATGATTGAGTGTTGATTCTATCGACATAGTCGCAGAGGTTCCTCAGAGGTCCTATGGTTTGTCGACAGATCTGCTGGTCACCGATGATAATAAAAAGACTGCGTGCTCGTGTGACAGCAACGTTCAGCAACTGACTCGTCGTCTGAATCCAATGCAGAGTACCGGGTTTTATTCCCTCAGAAACAGCAGGTGAAAACACAATAATGTCTTTTTCGTCACCTTGGAATCGATGAGCTGTCCCGATGGTGATGTCCATCTCAAAGATATCTTTGAATGGTCTAAGTTTTTCAGTGATGATTTCCGTCTGTGCTCGAAACAGTGTCACAACTCCGATGGATGCATGCAGAAAGGACGCGATTTCAAGGATTTTCAGGAGCTCCTCTATGACGCGTTCTGCTTCTTCTTCGTTATACGGGCTCTTTGAATGAATGGTTTTTCCTTTTACCTGGTGCCAGAGGATCCTTGTCTGAAACGAGGGATGGTGGAGTAATTTTGTCTCATCAGTCGCTATCGTAAGTTTTTGCTCATAGTAGTAATCGTTCGAAAACGTAACGATATCTGGATGGCATCGGTAATGTTCGTTTAGGAGGAGTGGTTGTTCTCCATGAATGTGGATGATCTTTTCAGCGAAATCATACAAAGAATGCTTTGAATAGGAAAGATCAGTGTAGACTTCCTCAGAGACATGATGAGCCATCGCAAGTGCTTGATCTTGGGCATCGGTGAGACGCGAGATGTGTTTGAGTTGGTAGGGGTCTCCGATGATGACAACTTGTTTTGCGCGATAGAAGAGTGGTAAAGCAGAGGTGATATCACATTGGGATGCTTCATCGATTATTAAAAGATCAAAGATATTATTTTTTAATGGGAAGCTTTGTTTTGCGGAAAGATTCGTCACCACCCATACTGGTAAATATTTTAGAATCCTCTGGAATGATCGTGTCCGTTGAGAATGGAGCTGTCGAAAGAGCTGATCGTCTCCATGTTGTACTTCAAGTTGTTCTGATGCAGAAAAAAAAATTTCGATTTCCTGTTTTTCATTTGTTTGTGATTCTTTGAACTTGTTGATCCAATGGTGTTGTAACACTGTTTGTGACAGAAGGAGGTACTCTTTCTGTAATATTGTTTGTTTTCTTTTAAGGTCTATATAGGAAGGAAAGGTGAGCAGTTTTCTTTTTAGGGTTCTGATTTCATCATGTGCCAATTCTATTTTTTTCCAGGCAAGTATCCATTGTAAAGCGGTTTCTTTTGCAGTACGTTTATTGGTTATCATATTTTGAATAAAGGTCTTTTGAAGCGGTGGAATACGGTTGTAATATTTGTTGAAACACTGCCCTAGTTTTCGTTGATATCGTCTCGAACTTAATTGTTTTAAAAAAAGTGGTTTATTCCTTAATTTTCGAAGATCTTCTTGTAAAAGGAGTGGGTCAATCAAATTCAGCCGAGCTTTCTGATCATGAATAAGAACATCATCTGGATGTTGCTTCTCATAGAAATCAAGAGCTTCCTGTATACTTTCTATCGATTCATTGAGACGTCTGAGGTCGAATATTTGGTTTTGTATTTGATCGATTTGATTACTGACATTCTTTAAATTAAGGAGAGTTTTTTCATCTAAAATCCTCTCAGGGATATGTTGTTTCACGAGTTGTTCGAGTCCTGCTTTAGTGTTTCTTCTATGTGTTTGATGTCCCATCCGGACAATGAGTCTATAGGGGAGTATCGCGTTTAATTTTTCAATGACGACATCAACGGCTTTGTTGTTTTTACTAGCAAAAAGAACGGTTTTATTTTGATAGACGGCATTGGCGATGATGTTGAGAACAACCTGGGATTTTCCGGTCCCTGGTGGTCCCGTGATGACTGTTAAGGGGTCTTGTAATGAGTTTTGTATCGCGTTTTTTTGGGCGATATTCAAGGAGAAGATCTCAAGGAGGGTTTTGTTGTTTTTGTTTATTTTATGTGATTGATATTCACCGGTGAGCAGCAGAAGAAGTGATGAGGATGCGAGCTCGTCGAGTGATTTTTTTTTAAGTTGGATGAGTTCTTTGATCAGGTTTAACGTGATGTCTGTTCGTTCTCCGAAGTACACGATTGCTTTGTTCAGGAGTTTGTATTTGGTGGTGTGTTTGAATTGTTTTTCATCAAGAACTGGTTGGCATTCTGTTTTTGGGAAATGTAGTATTTCGCAGAGTGCTTGTAATGCTGAAAGAAAAGGTTCTCCTTGTATTTCTTGTTGGATGTTTTTGATTTCTTCAGCAGAGAAATGGTGTTGTGAGAGGATATGATGGTTAAGCGTGTAATTTGTTGTTGTGGTTTGTAGAATGATGGTGTCTTCTTTTTGTTCGTATTGTAGCTCGGTGAAGAAAAGGGGGCTGAGTGTTCCTTTGGGTCCTATGATGATAGGGTATCCATAGAACAGGGGAGTTTTTTTTTGCCGAAGCAAAGAGGTCTGAAAAAACTTTTTAGCACCTTCTGTATTCTTGACTATCACCCGTTTGTTGTTGGTGTGGAACAACACTTCCGTTTGGAAGAGGGTGGACAAGAACGAGGTATTTTCCGAGGAGACGTTGAAGGTGACGGACAGCAGGTCTTCTTGTTCGAGGCAAGCAATATAGTAGTCAAGAAGATTGCTGAAGGTCTTTTCAGACATTTGCTTCGGCATTGTCCTCCCAGACAATTGCGTCCATTGGGGTCTGTGTTCCCCGTTGAACAGGGAGGATAACGCGATTATCCTATATAAATCTTTTTTTTGTATTATAATATTTAGATATTTCTATTATTATGAAAAACATTTTCTACTATGTTTATTCCTCTTTGAGCAGTCCACCTTTGATAGCCCATTCGTATAGGTTGCGGTTGTGGTCTCCAATGAGGATTTCTTCACCAATGGTATGTTTCTTTTTGATGGACCAAATGGTGAATCCTTTCGTCACGATATATTTGGTAACTCCTGAGGAGAGATACGCAAGATCACTACTAGTGAACTCTGAAAGTTCTTTGAGTCGTTGTTGACGAAACATGGTGTAATTGCCTGAGTAGGTTTTAATGTCTGCATCGGTCATAAATAAGATGGTGTCTGTCACAGTATCGAGGAATTTTCTGTCATGGGAAACGACGATAACAGTCCCATCAAACGAGTTGAGAGCGGTTTCAATGGCTGTTTTTGATTCGATGTCCATGTGGTTTGTCGGCTCGTCTAAGAGCAGGAGGTTGTAGGGTTCCATGATGAGTCGGAGAAATGCGAGACGAGCACGTTCTCCTCCGGAGAGTTGACCAGCTTTGTTATACATCATCCTTCCTTTGAAGTTGAACTGGCCGAGGAGAGCTTTTGCGTCTTCTTCTGAGAGATCAATATGACCTCTGAGGATTTCCTCTAGCAGCGTGTTTTCTAGATTTAGAGATAGATGCCCTTGGTCGAAGTACCCCCATTTCGCCCCTTGGCTGAGTGATAATTTCCCTTGACTGTACGGTTCTTCTTTTGTCAGCATCTTTAGGAAGGTTGTTTTTCCGCATCCGTTCGGTCCGATCAGACCGATTTTTTGTCCGGCAAAGATTTCAAAACTTGCATTTGAGAGGATCCTTTTGTCCCCGAAATATTTGGAGATGTTCACGCCATCTGCGATGTTTTTCCCTGATTTTAATGCTGTTTTAAAATGGAATCTGAGAAGATAGTTTTTCAGGACTGGGTTTTCCACCTGTTTTAGTTTTTCGAGTTGTTTTATGCGACTGTTGATTTGTATGTTATAACGGTTTCTTCTTGTTATTTTTTTGATAGCAGCAAGCTGTCGTTTCATTTCGATGGATGCTTTTTGATATTCCTGCTTCTTGATATGGTCTCTGATCTTTTTTTGTTCTTCGTATTCCTCATAGGAAGCATCATAAAGTTCGATGTGTGAGCCGTGGAACTCAAAGATCCGGTCGACTAAATCGCTGAGGAGGTACCGATCATGAGAGATAATGACGACAGCACTGGAGATATCAGCGATTTTTTGTTCAAGCCATTCGATAGTTTCTATATCGAGGTGGTTGGTTGGTTCATCAAGGAGGAACAAGTCACAGTTTTGTGGTTGGGTGAGCAGTAATGCAAGAGCAATTTTTTGTCGTTCGCCACCTGAGAAGTTTTTCATCTGCATCTCTGTAGTTAAGTCAGATAGTCCGAGATCTGCAAGTCGTTCTCGTGATGATTCAAGCTGTGCGCTCCCACTTGTTTTGTTGGTTTGCGTTTGTAACGCTCTGAGTTCCTCAAGGATCTCTTGATGACGATTTGATTCGTAGACGGTTGGGTCCTCTAATTGGTGTTCTAGGTTTTTGATTTGTTGGCGCATGGTGTCTGTTTGTGCGTTTCTAACAAAGTAGTCGTTTAAGGTGATGTCTGATCGATGCATCGGGTCTTGTTCGAGAAAACGGATTTTCAATCCTTCTTTTTTTTGTACATCTCCATTGTTTGCTCGTTCGTTTCCAAGGAGGATATTGAACAGGGTTGTTTTTCCACATCCGTTTGGTCCGAGTAGTCCGATGCAGTCCTGTGGATAGATTTCGAATGTTGCGTTTTCGAAGAGTTGTTTTCCCGCGATGGTTTTGCTCAGGTTTCTAACTTGTAATAATGGTTCCATGGTCGGTGGGTGAATCTTCTTCTATGGTATATGGTTTTAGGTTACCATCAGGTTGTTTTCATAAAAAGAGGAGGAATTCTGCAGCCAGGATTCCGAGACAGGCAAGGAGAGTGATGGGGGTGATCAGTAGTCCGTATTTGACGAATTCTTTGAAAGAAAGTTTTACTTCTTTGTCACGTAGGATGCTTATCCACATGATGCCTGCAAGTGCCCCGAGGGGTGTGATGTTTGCCCCAAGGTTTGATCCAATGGTCGTCGCGAGAGCAGCAGGCAGGAGAGTTGTTTGGGAGGATGCGGAGATGATTGGGACAAAGGCGACCGTCATCGGGATGTTGTTCAGGATGTTCGCGGTAAAAGCAGAGGAGATGCCATAGATGAAGGTGGTGGCGGTCGTTGATGCGCCACAGATGTTGTTGAAATACATTCCAATGTCGTTTGTGATACCATAGATGCGGAGCGCTTCAACGGTGATGAACAAAGAAAGAACAAAGGGGATGATACTGAGTGGCATTTTTTTTATAGTGCTCTGAACCGTGAGGTGTTTTTTATTCAGGTGTTCTTTTGTGAAGACAACGATTAGGTCCCTAAGAAGGAGAAGCAGGAGGAGGGCAAGTCCGAACCCTAAGGAAATGATCCACATATCTACCCCATAGTAGGGGGCGATTACGAGACCGATGATGCAGCCAGCTAGCATGGTGAGTCCTAGGATTGTGCTTATCGGATCAGTGATGGCGGACCGTGGGTTGATAGTTTCAATATGCTTGAGTGGTTGGTTTATCTTTTTCTTGAAAATAAGATACAAAAGGATCATGTTGATGAATCCGGCAGCAAGCGCAGGCAGAAGCATCCATTTGGTGTATTCGTCGAATCTAAGGTTAAAAGCAGCAGCGAGGACAATGTTTGTCGGGTTTCCGATGTACAGCATCATGCTCCAGGTGTTTGCTGCGAAGAATTCTGCGATGAGATAGGGTTTCGGGTCGATTCCAGCATTTTTTGAGAAGTAGTAGATAAAGGGGGTGAAGGTGAGGATGATAATATCATTGGAGGTAAAGATGGTGAGGAGTGAGACCGTCAGGTATACAGAGAAGTAGAGTCGGCGTCCGTTTCCACTGGCATATTTTAGGGCGACCCGTGCGCAGTATTCGAAGAACCCGGTGATGTCCAGGAAGATGCTCATGAACACCATGGAGAGAAACAGGACGAGGATGCCAAATGGGTTCAAGCCTCTTGTCCCTTCGAGGCCTGTGAGTATTTGTGAAAGGTTAAGGAATCCAAAGAGGATAATCAGGATAGGTCCGAGTAAAGCACCGAAGAAATAGGTATCGATCCTGATGTTACGCATCCCGAGTCGGAGGTAGAGATATCGTCTTCTCAGGATGAGGTAAATGGTGACAAGTGATGAGGCGAGAAAGATCATTTCTATGATTAATTTTGCATCCATTTTATGCTGTCATCTGCTTGTGGATATTAAATCTT
>DAJP01000067.1 GCA_002496355.1 Euryarchaeota archaeon UBA346
GTCACAGGACCAACACCACCAGGGACCGGTGTCAGAAGGGATGCTTTCTCTTTTACTGATTCGAAATCAACATCACCACGAACACCATCGATGGTTTCGATGATTCCAACATCGATCACAACAGCCTTTTCCTTAATATGGTCCTTTGTGATGAGATTTGGCACCCCGGCCCCCGTGATAAGGATATCCGCTTTAGAGGTGTACATCTTTAAGTTCTTGGTAAATACATGAGCGATGGAGACGGTGGCATTCCTATTTAGGAGAAGTGTCGCAAGTGGTTTTCCGACGACGTTACTATGGTTCACGATCACGACATCTTTTCCCTTAAATGGAACCTGCTCATGTTCGAGGATCGTGAGGACAGAAAGAGGGGTACAGGGGACAAGGGTTTCATCACCAATCAGTGTTCTCCCGAGGTTTTCTGGATTGAATCCCTCAACATCTTTCTTTGGTGTAATAGTCTTCATAAGTGTTATGGATGATAGATGGGGGGGGACCGGGTATTGAATGAATATCCCATGGACTGATGGGTCGTTGTTGAGTTTTTGTACCGTCTGAAGAATGGTTGTTTCTGAGACATTTGCATTGAACCGGAGCAGTTTTGATCGAATACCAACCTCATCGCAGGCAGCTGACCGTAATTTTAGATACATCTCTGAGGAGGGATTCTCCCCGATGACGATCGTTACTACGAGAATCTCGTTTTGGTATTTCTTCTTTAATTGTTGGACATCCTCTGTTATTTTTTTGCGTATTTCCTTGGCGATTTCTCTGCCGTTTATTATCGTCGCAGTCACTTTTTTCACCTCAGAGGTTCCTGAAATGTTCATACTTATTTTGTTTTGTTCCAATCGCATAGAACTGCGGAAAGAAGTTCAACTGCATTCCTTCATCCAGAGATTTGAGGAACTCGTATTCCCATGTGTCGATTTCTTTGCCTGTCAGTCCTGCATCCTTTAATATCTTGATATAGAAATCCCGTGAGTGAAGATAGTACTGTTTGTCCTCCTCACAGGACCAGATCCGGTTGTTCCCGATACCAATCATGGTCTCAAGTCCAGCGGTGATGAACAGTTTGCGTAACTTACGTCCGATATGCGGGTCGCCACCTTTTTTCTTGATCGCTTCGCCTGCGAACAAGGGGTCTACCTTTTTGTTCTCCGGCCAGTGTATCTTACCCCCGTAATCCGGTTCCAGGGAGGCAAGGATTTTACCTTTTGGTTTGACAACCCGGGTCATTTCATTGACGACTGCTTGTGGGTCATCTGCCCACATTAACAGTAAATTACAGGTCACAAGATCAAAAGTGTCATCTGGAAAACATAACTGCTGTGCATCACCGATACAGAAGGTTACGTTCGAATAGTCATGTAATACCGTCTGGGCAACTGTGAGAAGTGACGTCGATCCGTCGATAGCGACCACGATTCCTCTGGTGAGTCGTGCGATGTCCCTGGTGACAAAACCGGAGCCGCAGCCGACGTCCAAGATTAGCTGCGCATCTTTCAATCCGACTTTCAGATACAACGGTAGGCGTTCTTCTGCGGTTTCTAATGCTTGCAATTCGAGTTTCTTGATAAAATCAATCAGTTCTTCATCAGTACGTTTATGGAATCGGTTCTCAGATTTTTTCATTCCAGCTTCCAGAAAGAGGATGAACTGTGATGCTATAAGATTTTTCCTGCTAAAAAAAAAAATAATTGGAGAAGGGAGAGTCCGGGACACAAGAAGAGGTGATGCTCGAAAAGGGAAACGGACCCTCCTTCGCTGGGACTGCACTTAACTGTGAGGTTTTTTCTTTTTCTTGCCGTAGAGATCTTCGTATTTTCCGACAAAGACATATCCATCATCGGTTTTACGAAGTAATCCTTCGTCTCGCATCAGGTCAAAGACCTTATCGGAGACTTTGACGTTTTTCCCCTTGTCATTGGTGATTTTCCATTTGTACTCGGGGGTTTCGTTGTTGAGGTAGTCGGGTTCTAATTCATACATCACATTTATCTTTGGCATGGTTTCTCTCCTTACACTCCTAATTGATACATATTAGCATGTTACATTTTAACAATATTTGTATTTAAAGATATGCTGGACAAATACCAGACTGCAAATTTATCAATAGACAATGATGCGAAATCACTCCTAGAAACAATCAAATAAATAAACAATGTTTAAATAGAAGCAACCTGTTGTGAAATCATAAAAAAATAACTAGGAAGGTGGAAGATGGAAACAACACTAAAAAAAGTAGGCAGTTGGCTATTCCTCATAGGAATCTGTATCGCGGTCCTTGTCGGACTAATCTTTGGCATAGGACAAGCGATGAACGCAAACCTCACCGATTTTGAAACACCAATTGGGATCATCGTCGCAGTACTTGGATTTCTCGTTGGGATTCTCTCATTCTTCGCCCTAGGAGCAGTCACCCAGGAAAAGATCCCGACCTTTTTGATCGCATCAATCATCCTGATCGGTCTAGCAATCGCAGTCTCACAGACGACCTGGATCTTCGGAAGCTTCCGCGAGCTGGCACCCTTGTTCATCAACATCACCCAGTATCTCGCCATCTTTGTCGCCCCTGCAGCCATCATCCTTGTTGTACGCTCCCTGTGGGACGCGGCGAAAACACAAGAGACGACACAATAGATTCAATCACTCTTTCTTTTTCTTTATCAAAATTATTCATAATTAAAACAACAGAAGAAAATACTAAAAAGAAAATAAAAAAAAGGAAGAAAAGATGGATTATTTTTCTTTCTCGGTTTTCTCAGGGAGCTTTTTTGCAAGATTCCAGAGGTTCTCGAATTTTCCATTCAACAGCTCGATATCATCAAGATTCACATACGCAGTTCCGACATAGCATGGCTCGCAGCCTTCTTCCGCAAGGATTTTTATGCCGTTGACCGCCAGCTCTTTCCCATAGACATAATTCCGCATCGTTCCTGAAGTGTTCTCCGAGAAATACCGTATGTCTAGGTTATCACCATACGCGTTCTTCAACTGTTTGGCAATATCAATATTTGTCTCCGAGTCAATCAAAAGCTCCACCTTAGTATTGAGCGCTAAAAACTTCTTGAAATACCGGACAAACGGCTCATCAAAGAACCGTTCCCCCCCAATCTGCATCCGCAGATTGTTCTTCTTCTCCAGACAGTTATTCAGAATATTATACAGGATCCATTTCCCGCTATACCGGAGAGTAACGTTCCCATCACGTTTAATCTTAATCCCATACGTTTTAAAATGCTCGCTATACGAAGTCGAATACTCATTCAACCGATTATACATTGCAGAAAACGTATCCGGTGCAATCACCGTCTTCAAATCATCCTTAATGTCCTCCCAGATCACCTTCGGATGCACGGGAAGATAGCTTTCCCTGCCGAAATCCTCCTCAGAATGCGCGGAGAACAACACCTCAGCAATCAACCCGTACCTCAACAAAGAGTTTCTTCCGGTCTCCAAAGGCCGTCTCGTAATATTTGTCAGTTCCTCTGCTGTTTTCAAAAACTCAGAAAACTCCTTTGGACAATCAATAATCAGAATCGTATAATACGTCGCTGCTTCTCTCGGACGATCCACTTTCATCCGTTCGAACATCATCTCAAAATCTTGAATATAATCAAGTTTCACTTTAGTTTTGTATTCACCATATCCCATCCACGAACACCATCCAATTCTTTGAAAAAACACATGTCTTGTGTTTTTTTATAGTTTATGGATGCATACGTACCTGCATTTGTTCAAGTTATTTTAAAAAAAATCAACGCTAAAAAATTTTTTTAACAGTAATTTTTGAGGAATAATGATTTCCCGCATCATCATACATGATTACTTTTATTACATGTTCCCCCGAGCCACGCTCGTTCCAATACCAGGTATACGGCGACGCTATAACTGTTGTTTTATAGACATTGTCAATATAGAAATCCGCTTTTGTGATCAGCTCATTTTCTGTTGTTGCGATAATGTCTATCGGTCCAACAACGGTGGTATGAAAAATGGTGTACAGAATTTTTTTGTCCCCGATATAAAACCCTTTATCAGGTTGAGTAATCTCTGTACTATTTGTCACATTCTGCAGGAGCACCTCAATATCATTATCATACAGAATATCATACGGGGTGAGCCACCAAGGTGGTCTCCAGCCGTTCCTGTCAATATCAATCCCTTGATTATAGTACGCCGCCCAGAGGAGTTCCACACAGTAGATCTCATTAGCGGTTGGGATTTTCCTGCTCGTATTTGCTATCTTGATACCAAACCAAGGAAAATCAAAAAAAACCTGATACGGATAACCGATTTTGCTTTTTGCCCATTCCGCTGCAGCACGTCTCTGGGACTCATTTGCGGTTTTCACGCGGATGAACGCATAATTCTTACACCATTGGCTGAACTGCGTATAATTCCGATAACGGACCACACCATTTGCTTCAATAAGAGTATTATTCCCAATATAAATAGCGCTATGCTCGTTATATAACCCGGGGAGTTTCCAAGGATTGGACTGGTCCAACGTAAGATCAACAAGCATCATATCACCGATCTCAACTTCCTCTGGGACAGTGAGTATTTGTGCATTATCAGAAATATCTTTAGTATTTATGATGTCAGGATTTGGGCTACAGGAACTGCTGCGTCCTGTAGGGAGAAGGGTAGGACTTATGAGTAGAATCATCACGACAACAGAAAGACCTGTTCTCGGGAGAAGTGTGTTTTTCATGACTGCCGCCTAATCATTATATAATAACCATGGTTCCCTTTTTAAATCTTATTCAGCCTATAAATTAGTTGTTTTTAAAAAATCTCTTTCA
>DAJP01000042.1:0-482 GCA_002496355.1 Euryarchaeota archaeon UBA346
CAGGGAACTAAAATAGAATCTTTTAGTATTAACGGTGTTACTACGGGAACTTCTCGGCCAAGTCGTCTTAATGAGATGGGATAGTATAATATTGTATGTAACATCGTTTCTTCATTCAGGAATCCTTCCGGCCATTTTAAGAGTCGAAGGAACTCAGGGACTGCAGGTTTATTATTGATTTCGCAAATCGCATGATGCCGTGCACCAAGCTTTGTAATCGTGAAATGAAGATCGGTTGGTTTCATCCCATGTGTGGTATAAACTCCCAAGTCAAGATTAGTTGCAACCCCGAGATTAACCACGGCATTTGTAAGGACTTTATCATTGTAAAATTGATAATTTTTCATCCCTTTGTAATCGTCCATGGATGTCCCAAGAATCATGTGATAGTCTGGTAATTGTTGGACTGTTTTTTCAAAAATCTCGTCTTCTCTTCCGAGTCCTTTTTGCACCAGTGCTTGTGAAAGGCCTAATGCCTGCAG
>DAJP01000042.1:792-3148 GCA_002496355.1 Euryarchaeota archaeon UBA346
ACGCCAGGGATGCTTGGCATCACGGGTCCGGAGATGAAATTGAGCAGGAATTTATTTTTATAAGGGGAGTCTTTCAGGCTGTTGTGAATCATTTCTGCGCATTTTTTTGCAGCTTTTTTCGGATTTCGCTTGGTGTTTTTCCCAACCCCAACTGCGACGTCCATGGAGGGATTGGATACAGCCAGAACGCTTGCTCCTCGTGAGAAGCATCCGTAATTGTTCATAAATCCAGTGACAGTACCACCGACAAGTGGTGTTCCTTTCGGGAGAACATCCCATACTCCATTGAGGAACTCTTGGAACCCACCGTTTTTCTCATAATGGATCGTAGCGAAGAGCAGAAAGAAATCTGGGGGTCGGCTGAGTTTTTGTATCGCAGTCTCTGCGACGTCCCGTCCAGCCTCTCGTGCATTCCATTTCCGAGACATTCCAATGGCTGTTTCTATTGTTGTTTTCATTATCCGGTTTCTCACAAACTTTTTTTTTATGCGGTAGCGTACAATTCTTCTTTTTTCGAGGGATCTGTTTTTTGTGAGGGAGTCTCCATAATCCGGAGGATATCCCGTCGTGCATTCTCCAATTCCACCTCAAGTAACCCCTTGTTTGCCAGGGCAGGTACGATAGCAACGAGGGCGTTCTCCATCTCAGGGAACACGTAGAATAACACCTCGTAGTCCTGTAGTCGGAACTCCATCTCGGTGAGTCCCGCACCAGAGTACTCTCCGATGACGGTGAACACATCGTCCATTGCTCGTTTGATGACATCCCAGATCTGGTTTACCTCTGGTTTGAACTGCTCGCTTGATGGCATGACGCTGATCATGTTACGTCGTGCGACGATGCAGGCGTAAATATCATCGAGTCGCATTAAATCATCAAGTACCTGTGCTATAGGGTCATCCCTCATCCTAATATCACCACCACATCTCTCCTTTGTCTATACCTCTTCTCTTTAAATATATTTCCTGCTATGAGCTTATTCCTGTATTGTGTGCAAAATGTTTTAAAAGCTCTTGCGGATTGGTACAGAAGATGAAAATCACGGTCACTGAAAAAAAAATTGAATTCAAAAAAGAACTTAATAAGCTTGATAGGTTTGTGATTGAGTTTACATCTCTGCTGAATAATCTGAAAATGCAATATGTCATTGTCTCTGGGTACATCCCTATACTCTTTGGAAGAAGCAGGACCTCAGAGGATGTTGATATTATCGTAGAAAAAATCGATTCTGAAACTTTCAGAAGGGGTTGGAATACCATCTCCGTTGGTTTTTATTGTATCAATACGAAACATGCAGAAGAAGCGTATGAGGATTACCTGTGTAGTGGTATTTCCTTACGTTTTGCGAAAAAAAACACGTTTATACCGAACATCGAGTTTAAATTCCCAAAAACAAATCTTGATGATTGGACATTAAAGGAACGAAGAGAGGTTGTTCTCGGGAGTCATCGTTTCTCTATATCACCGCTAGAGCTTCAGATTCCCTTCAAACTTCATCTGGGGAGTGAGAAAGACATCGAGGATGCTAAATTTCTCTATACTTTGTTTAAGGAAGACCTTGATATGAATCTTTTTAGGGATTTTAACCGAAAACTTAAAACACAATCCCTCTTTCAGAGGTATTTGCAATGAGGACACCACGAATCAATTTAAAGGAGCTTGAAAAACTTAAGGAAGAAAATTTTAGGGAACGCCTTGAGTTCATCGAAAAATATGTTGAATGGATGAAGAAATCTTCGAATAAGACCTGGAGTTCTCAGCAGAAGGACCTTATCGATTAAACATCATCGCTGGAAAGTGTTGTATTACGCTTTTTTGTATTCTGCTGCATCCAGTAAGGTGTTGACCTCTGCTTTGTCTTTTATTTCCACTTCGACGAGCCAGCCGTTATCGTAAGGGCTGCTGTTGATGGTCTCCGGGGAGTCATCGAGTTTTGTGTTGACTGCGACGATCTTTCCACTGACTGGTGCGTAAACCTCTGAGACTGATTTGACGGATTCAACAACGCAGAGTTCCTCTCCTTTCTTGATTTCTTTTCCGACGGAGGGTAACTCGACGAAGACAATGTCAGTCAGTTCGTGTTGCGCATGGTCGGTGATTCCTATCTTTGCTTTGGCTCCTGTGAGTTTCACCCATTCGTGTGTCTTGGTGTATTTCAATCCTTCTCGTACCTCATCTGTCATAGTTATCAGAGGTGGTATTTCCTGGTTGTTTTAAATCTTTTCTCTAGGTATGGAAGAAGAAAAAAACAAAGGAGAATACCTACTTGTTTAGGAAAAAATAGTGGAATGAGTGATAAGGATGACGTCGAAGGTTGAGGTGGTGGGTTTTTACTGTTTCTGTGCCCAGTCCTTTG
>DAJP01000029.1:0-1168 GCA_002496355.1 Euryarchaeota archaeon UBA346
CCCTATGTAAACGATATGAACACAGCGGTTAGTGAATGGCTTACCACAACGGGACAAACAGATAAATTCACAGTTCAAACCAATGACCGACCAACCTTCTCATTTATAGAAGGAGAAATAGAACGCAGCCAAGATGTCATACTTTTACTTGGAGATTATAACTATATCATTGGGCCATTGATGGTTGACCAGGCACAGTTGTTAGGACCAGTCCTGAAAGTACTACAAATCAATCCTTTATGGGATACACAAGCCTTTGTTCCCACCGTAACACGACTTGATGCGATTGAAATCCTCCTTCAGAGCATCAGCACGTTTCCTCCTACAGAGGTACAGGTGAATGTCTATGATAACCGACCGGGAACACTCCTAGGAACCTCTATTGTCAACCCCGGGTTCCTCCCCGTCCAAACATGGATTCGATTCGATTTCAACCCTGCTATTACGCTTACACCAGGTACCCCCTACTATTTTGACGTCCATCAGCTCGTCGATGATCCCCATTATTACTGGAGTTACGATGTAGGGAATCCCTATGCTCCTGGTCAAGCATGGAAAGACAATGTGCTCTCCTCGATAGACTGGGCGTTTAAAACAGAATATTACAATCCTCCGCCACATTCCGAGAGAAAAGCCGGACATTACGTGACATGCGCAGGAGTTAACTCTGAAGAATCCAAGATTGCATTCAGCGACCCTATGGTTGACATAGCCAACCCCTCACCAAATGATCACAATGATGCAGCATATGTCTCCCATGATATCTACAATGTTTCAACAGATGCACCACAACCTGATATCAACACCCAATGGTGGTTAACTGATTACCACGCTGGGTACGACTATACCGTCGTTGAACAAGCAGTAATCATCTGCCCTGTCCCTGATACCACACCACCGACTCTTCTGATTACTAAACCAGTGAACGCGCTTTATTTCTTAAACACCCAAATCATGACACTCTCAGGCGGATCACTCATCATAGGACCAATAGACATCGAAGTTAACACGACCGATGAAGACTCAGGGATTGACCGCGTGGAATTCTACATAAACATGCAACAAATTGGAAACGACACGACCGAACCCTACAGTTGTTTATGGAATCAAGTGACATTCTTCAGACAAACCATAAACGTAAAAGCTTTCGATAAAGAAGGTAATGAAG
>DAJP01000029.1:1574-10055 GCA_002496355.1 Euryarchaeota archaeon UBA346
CCACGAGTATTCTGGTTCGTCATGGGAGAATATCTCCCCCCACCATCATCCTTATTGATCCTTGCAGCGTACGTCGAACGAGAACTCCCTGGAGTTGACATCGAAATCGTCGACTGCCAAGCCGACAGACTCGATTGGAAAGGTCTGGAGAAATATATCGAATCAACAGCACCATCCATAATCCTCACCTCTGGTTTTACCACCAACGCATATAGTTGTGTAAGAACCTGTGAGATAGCGAAAACCATCAATGAGGATATCACAACAATCGTTGGCGGTATTCATTTTTCGTTCACCGCGGAAGAATCACTTCAGAACTATCCAGAGATTGATTTCATTGTCAGAGGCGAAGGGGAACAAACCGTTGTTGATCTCATAAAAACCATTCAAAACAAAGGAAAGTTTAGTGACGTGAGAGGAATCTCCTATCGAAATAATGATGCTGTTGTTCATACCCCCCCACGTCCCTTGATAGAAAATCTTGATACCCTGCCTTACCCCGCATATCATCTCGTTGAAAAACATTTGAAGCAATATCATTTCACCATGATGGCTGGGAGAAACACACGCTACATGATACTTGAAGGAGCTCGCGGGTGTAATCATCACTGTTCTTTTTGCACGCAATGGAACCACTGGGGCAGCAGATGGAGAACAAAATCGGCGAAAAGGATCGCAGATGAAATCGAATATCTCCACAATACCTACGGGGGTGTATTCCTCTGGTTCGCGGATGATCATATGAGACTGGGCACTCGGGGAAAACAACTTTATGAAGAGCTCCGACAGAAGGAAAGTAACAAAGACGTCATGCTGTTCTTTCAAGCTCGGATCGATGATATCGCAACACATCCTGATCTGATGGCTAAACTCAGAAACGTTGGCACGTATTGGATCCTCTGCGGCGTCGAAACGAATTCAGAGGAGATGCTCCGGGAATACAAGAAAGGAATTAAAACGCAGGATGCCTATCAAGCGATGAACGTCCTGAAGCAAAACGATATCTTCTCTCAAGCGATGTTTGTTATCGGCGGGCGTAAAGATACCCATAAGTCTATCGAGCGACTCCGACAATACTCAACCGATCTTACCCCAGATATTGCAATTTATACCGCGCTGACTCCCTTTCCCGGGACTATCTATTATGAGACTGCAAAAAAAAACGGGTGGATTGAAGATACCAATTATTCAAATTACGATATGGCGCATGCGATCATGCCAACCGAGACGTTAACTCGAAAGGAAGTCCAGGAAGAACTCTGGCGTTGTTATCGTAATTTTTATGGATCACTGACCAGGGGTATTACGGGAGTGCTTTCGAAAAATAAACTGAAACGAACAATGTACCAGCATATGGCCGGGCAGTTCGTTCTAGAAAAATTCAGGAGATTAATTTGAAACTAACAAAAACCCTTTTCATCTATCTAGCGTTTTCTATTATCGCAGCGTTGCTTCTTATTTTTTTAGTAGTAACGACGCCTTCACATACATCCTCACTCTCCACATCAGAAAAAGGGGTGATTGCCAGTGTACTCATTCTCTGCTGCTGCTTCGGTATTTCTTTTACCCTTAGACCCAATTGGGTACGGAACTATTTCAATAGATCAAAGAAACAGGGAAAAAACACGTCATCGCAGGAAAAACGATCTTTCCAAGGTCATCACCCGGAGTGTCTCACCTTTCAGAGTCATACGATTCGTTGGCGACAGAAGATTTGGTGCGCAGGATGCTTTGGTCTTTTCATTGGTTTATGTGGGTCAATAATTCTAATGATTTTCTATATGATCGTTGATTTCCAACTCACAAAAATAATTGCTCTCCTTTTACTTCCCTCAGGCTTCTTTATCCTAGCTGTTGTGTATATTGAAATCCTTCATCGGAGTAAACACGCGACCGTACACGCTCTTCTGAACAGTTTCCTACCGCTGAGTTTTTTTCTGATTATCATCACTGTCGGAGAAATTACCGGAGACCTTGTATATGGTCTTTTTTCAATACTGTTGTGTTTTCTATGGCTTGACACTAGGATCCAACTTTCAAAATCTCGTCATAGAATCCTCTGCAGGAATTGTGTGGAATCCTGTAAAATGTTCACAGAGTCGTCCTAACGTTTCGAGAGAATACGTAAACCAAAGATAATAATGAAAATCGCTATGACAAATGCAAAAA
This sequence comes from Euryarchaeota archaeon UBA346, assembly GCA_002496355.1. GTDB lineage: Archaea > Thermoplasmatota > E2 > DHVEG-1 > DHVEG-1 > SM1-50. The sequence continues at coordinate 3,744 of DAJP01000029.1, forward strand.
TCCAATTCCATTGAACAGTATTAACCCACGAAAGCCAGGTATACTGTTTTGCCATATCTTTGATGACCACTTCAAACAAAATCACAAGACCAATAAGGATGATTATGACACCCCAGAACATAGCCCATCCTCGACCGCCCTTTCCGCCAGCACATTCTTCTTCACATCGTTGATCACGATGTCGGTCATATACCTGTGGCGAACCAGTCAGTGAAGCACCACAGCTTTTACAAAAAGTTGCATCATCTTCATTTTTTGTTCCACATTTCGCACAATATACCATACCTTGACCTCCAACCAATCATCTGATAATCATTCATTCTATTTATATCTTGTTTATGGTTTTTTCCCATGATCCTTAGGAAGATTCAGCATTAAAATCACATATCCTATAAGGAGAACAAAGACAAATATTGATGGTAGACTATTCTCAAGAGACACTGCTGCAATCCGAATATCAGGAATAGAAAAATGAGTACTGGCATCATAGAGTATTCTTGAAATGATCCAACAGAAGAGTACAAAGAAAATAGCGTACAGGAGAGGCGAGAACACCTTTATTTGGAAGAATTTTTTTGAAAGATATTGCGTATAATTCGAAAGCAGGCTTAATGCAAAGAACGGTAAAATATATACAAGCAGGATAGCAGCTACAGTCTGAACCTCAGGGGCGTCATCATTGGGAAGTTCCATCACCATGATAATGAGACGAAACACAATCAAAAAAATGAAGCTCTCAAGCAACGGTCCAACAGGACCAAAGCTACGTTCATACCAAGTCTCCGCACGTTTACCCATCCGGTCTAAACGCTCCTCAAAATGTCGTGCTTCCTTTTGCGTACCTTCATGGAACTGTTTTGCAGCCTTTGACACCTGGTCCCCGATTTTTTTTCCAGCCTGCTCCATGTTCTGTGCAAACCGTTGTGCTTGTTGTTCAATGGTCGCCCCAACATCAGAACGTAATGATATACCACAGTTCGTACAAAATACTGCATCATCGTTATTATTTTTCCCGCATTTTGAACAGTCCACCATACTTTTCTCCTCAGGCTACGAAATCATATCGAATCAATCCTTAAAAATATACCCTTTTTAAAGGATGGAAGAAAGTTGATTGACAACTCCCTCGAAAAATCTGATTTTTTTACTCGGTTTTCATTTGCGTATGAGGAGGCTCCTCTTCTTCTGCCGCATCTACTGATGTTTCTTCCTTCTCGGAAGGTTCCCGTTGCTTTTCTTTCACCACATGACCGATGACCTTCTTCGCTAAAAACTCTCGGATCTCCTCTGGTTTTGTCGAATCAATACCAAAATACTCCGGGAACAGATGAGTTGTTGTGAGAACCTCGGTCGCTCCATGCGGCTCAGAATGAATTAGATGCAGGCTCATCAGCTGGTCCACATCACCATAGATTCGTTCACCTATCATATGGCGGAGGTTCGATTGTTTCACGGGCTGATGAAATGCTATCAACGCCAGGGTCTTGAGCAGATCGGTCCGGATCTCTGGTTTTGCCACCATCATCGATTTATCGGTGAAGGTCTTTTTCACCTGCATGATGAACTTGCTGCCCGCTTTTACAATCTCAAGAGATGTCTCGTCTTTCCTGTCGATATTATAGGATTCCATGAGGTGATCGATAGCGTCGGTGACATGCTTTGGTGATAAGCCGGTGGTTTCCTGGATCTCTTCGATACTGAGTGGTTTGCCTGCAGAGAATAACAAGGACTCAACGACACGATCCTCTTTGATGCTCATATTTGTTCTCCATTTAGGTATATCCTATTGTTTTAATAAAAATTTCTCCATATGGGAATTTCTGTTGATGAACAATGATCTTTTTTTCATATGCGAGGAACAAGATGGAAATAAACGTCTTGATACGTTCCTCTGCGCTCTCCACCTCGCAGATCTCCGTGAAACTTAAGGTTTTCTTTGGAAACCGAGATATCTTCTCCCAGACTGCGGCAACATCCTCCTCTAGATGATCCTCATGAGCTGAGCCTTTCATTGCTTTGAACGCTTTTTGTTCAAGGAGGATGCGTTCTTCTTGCCGGAGGTGGTCGAGCATCTGGTACTGTTCTGATTCCTTCCGCGCCTGGTCAAAGGCGCTGAGCAGCTCAATCAGAGTGACTTTCCGGGTAGAATCCCGACGTAATGGCTCCTCAAGGGGAGGCTGCGGCATCTTCATCAGAAGATTCGTGTAAGAGTACTCATCGTCATTCGCAAGCCATGATGACGTGGGTATATCCTCCCAGCCGAACCCCGGTTCGATTTCTTCTTCTTTTGTCTCCATGTTCACCACAAGATGATCGCTCTGCATCCGCAGGACCTTCCAAGCCATATAGATGATTTTACCCGCGGTGAGTAGGTCGATTCTTTCTTTCTTTGCTCGTTTCAGATACATCGTGGAGAACCCAACAAGGTCGATATCCCAAGGGTTCATATGCTGATTGAGCACTAGATCAAACGCAAGATACACGGAACGGTCAAATGGATCCTGTATGGACGTCGATTCACCAGTGGCTGCTGCTTTGGCCATCTCAAGGTATTGATTGATCCTGGTCATATCATTGTTTTCATCGATCAAAGCCTTATGGAACAATAAATGGTTTATGATGTCATTATCCAGCTCCATGGGGGAGCACCTCCTGTACATGCGCCTTGATTTCTCCTTTGGGTCCAACGGATTCCGGGTCGATATTCCCAATCATCTCAGAAATACCAGAATCATGCATGGTCACTCCATAGAGATAGTTCGCCTCCTTGAGGGCTATCTTTCGGAGTGAGACGCTGATGAACTGGGAATGTTCCGCTCGGTTTTTGATCATTCGTGAGACGATCTCCGCATTCACACCATCTAAGAACATATCAATCTCATCAAGTACATAGAACGGACTGGGATCGTATTGTTGGATTGAGAAGATGAAACCTAGAGAAGCGATACTCTTCTCTCCACCAGAGAGCGCGGCGAGTCGTAAGACTTTCTTCCCGTGAGGCCGTGCTTTGATAGTTAAACCTCCTTCAAAGACGCTCTCCTCGTTCTCCAACAAGAGTTCTGCTTCGCCACCTTCCGATAACTGTGCATAGATTTCCTTGAAGTTTCTGTTGATCTGATCAAAAACCTCGAAGAATCGTTCTTTTTTCTTACTGGTGATCTCCCCGACGAGTTTCACGAGGTTTTTCTTCTGGCTATTGAGATGATCGACATCGTCATCGAATTTCTTTTTCCGCCCCATCTGATGTTCATATTCCTCTAAAGCTCGCATATTAACTGGTTCAAGTCCTTGCATGGTCTGTTCTATAGAAAGGATCGTTTCTTTCATCGACTCAATCGCCGGGAGTTTTGTTTCTTTCATCTCTACATGATACAATGCGATCTCCTGGTCAAGTTCCCGTAAAGAGTCATCTAGAGTCGGCAGTCGATATTTCGCCCGAGTGATCAAATCAAGGTAAGACTCTGTTTTCGTACTAAGTGTTTCCAGTTCATTTTCGATTCCAACGGTTTTCTTATAAAGTGTATCACGTTCCAATGCAAGCTCCTTAGTCTTTCCGCTCATGGTCTCTTCGACGGTCATGAGAGCTTTTAGTTCGTTTTGACTCACCCCGCGTGTCTCTTTGAGCTCTTGAACCGTATGTTTCAGGGTTTCAACCTCAGCATCAATCGAGCTGATTTTCTCGGCGAGCTCTGTTTTTCGTTCATTCAACAACTCGATCTTCTTCCGGATAGTTTCTTGTTCACTGTGGAGTGTCAATTTGTTTTCTTGGAATTCGGAGACGGTTTTCTCAAGAGTCCGGACTGCTTGAGCTACTTCTTTTTTTGTACTTTTGAGAAGATGTTTTCCTTTTTCTTCTTTTAAAATATCTAATTCTTTGAGTCGTTTTTCACACTCGCTGAGTGATTCAAGAATCTTTTCTGCTTCTTGGGTGATCGATTCCTTTTCTTTGATTTTTGCTTCTAGGTCTTTTGTGAGGATTTCGAGTTTTCCGTGGAATTCTTTTTTCCGAAGTTCAAGATCTTTAGTTTGAATACCTGCATCGGTTTCCCCTTTGAGCGTTCTGAAGACATTCTCCAGTTCTCCTATGTTTTTTTTCAAATGTGCAAGTTCTTCTGACAACTGATCTTGATGTTGGATAGCTGCGTTCAGTTTTCTGGTGATCTCATCGAGGGTTTGCTGATCAGCACTGCCAAAGGACAGACGTTCACTGGGTTGACTGCCCCCGATCATCGCACCACTTGCCTCAACCAAGTCCCCTTTCATATCAACAAGTCGGACACCACCCATGAGACGTCGTGCATCAGATAAGGTATTCACAATGACCGTGTCGCCAAAAACATACCAGAAGACACCGCGGTAGTCCTGATTGAAGCTCACCAGATCAATGGCAAATCCTAGGGAGCTTTCATCCCGGACGGTCATGAGGGACTGCGCCCGTGGTTTCCCAACAATCATCTTGTTTATCGGCAGAAACGTTGCTCGTCCTAATTTCTTTTTTTGTAAGAATCCGATTGCCTCGGCTGCCGCGGCATCGTTTTCTACGACGACAGCCTGCATCCGTGGCCCTGCGGCGATCTCTAAGGGGAGTTTGTATTTCTCATCCACTTGCGCTAGCTCAGCGATCGTCCCACGTATCCCCTTGAGTTCTCCAGTGTTGCGTGCAGCGAGAATGGATTCCACGGCAGAATTATATTTTGCTCCGATTGTTTGTGCTGCTTCACGTTCTGCTTGCAGCTTCGACTGTTCCCGTTGTAATTTGAGAATCGCTTTTTCAAGATCCGCGAGTTGCTCTGTTATCTCTGATTCCCGTTTCTTCTTCTCAAAGAGCTGTTTTTCTGATTCCTTAACCTTTTTACCGCTCTCCTGTTTACCTTTCTGAAGTTCCCCCACCTGCCAGTCGATATCCTTTACCTCGAACTCATAGGTGGATTTCGTCTCCTGTAGCTCCGCGATTTGTAACTCCATTGCATCCTGTTTTTCTTTCAACCGGTCCCGTGTCAACTCAAAGTCATGTTTCTCGTTTTGTTTGTTGTTATATTCCTCCCGCATCTTGACAAGCTCTCTGGTGATATCCATGGAGGTATCATCTGATTGAGCGATCTCATCACGCAGTTTTCCTAGTTCATCCTCTTTTGTTTTCAGTGAAGTTTCAATCTCCTGTATTTTTGTGGTCAGTTCATCTTTTTGTTGTATATGTTCATCAAGTTCCTTTGTGATTTCATCAAGCGAAATCTCGAGTGATTCCTTTTCTTTCTTCTTCTCAGTGACTTCATCGTTTGAATAATTGATACGTTCATCGATTTTAATAGTCTCAGAGCGCAACACGTCAATCTTTTCTTTTATACCAGTTGCCTCATCGCCACCGGCAGCGCCGATTTTCTTCTCCAGTTCATCGAGTTTCTGCTGCAGTTCGGTATATTGTGTTTTTAGTGTCTCTTTTTTTTCGTCGAATTTCTTCTGCTCCTGTTCATAGGATTCGATCTGTTTGTTTATCTCGAGGATCTGTGATTCGATTTCTTGTTTTTTCTTATACGCAATCATTGCTTTTGTTTCATACAATTTGTCCTTCAGTTCTTTATATTGAAACGCTGCATCCCGGTCTTTTTTTAATTGTCGTATCTGACTGGTGATTTCATTAAGGATAATATCGATACGCTCGAGGTTCTTGTCGACGTCACCTCGTTCTTTCTCCGCTTTTTCGATATCCTCATCAAAGGTGCTGATACCAGCGATGCCATCAATGATTTTCCTGCGCTCGACAGACCCCATCTCCACTAGACTGGTGACATCACCCTGTTTGATGATGTTATAGCCTTCCCCAGAGATCCGTGCGTGCGTGAGAATGTCGATAAATTCTGTATAGGATGCTGCACGGTCGTTGATGTAAAAATAACTGTAATAATTGTCTGGGTTGTCCTTCAACGGGGCTCGTTTAATCATCCTGGTAAGAACAACCTCATCGGCTGCAATCGACATCTTCCGCTGTGAATTATCAAAGACTAAGGAAACCTTACAATACTTCGATGGATTCTTCCGATTCTTTCCCCCGTTGAAGATTAGGTCCGTGAGCCGACCTGCTCGCATGACCTTAGAGCTTTTTGGACCAAGTACGAAGAGAATCGCATCGACAATGTTGCTTTTCCCTGAACCATTCGGCCCGGTTATAGCAGTAAATCCTGGATAAAACGGTACAGTTAATTTATGTCCAAAGGACTTAAAATTTTCCATCTCAACTTGTTTAAGATACACACTCATCCCTTTCCACTAGAGAGCACATCCGCTCCTACGTTATCGTTATACGGCATCCCAATA
>DAJP01000121.1:0-4864 GCA_002496355.1 Euryarchaeota archaeon UBA346
GCGAACGCTCCATGGATGTCCACCCGTTTCTATGAAGATGCAGTAAAAGACACGCTTGGGAAATTCTTACTGACGTATTGGAACTCGTATAATTTCTTCACCACGTATGCGATCCTTGATGCGTTTGATGCGACAAACAAAAAAGTCCCTCTTTCGAAACGTGGGCTTCTGGACCAATGGATCATGAGTCGTTTCCATACTCTCCTCAAAACAGTTCAAGGATACATGACGACCTTTGAGACCCATAAAGCAGCCCGTGCGATCGAGGATTTCGTGATTGATGATTTCAGCAACTGGTATCTGAGACGATCCCGGAAACGACTCTGGAGCGAGGAGATGACCCCGGATAAACTCTCAGGGTATCATACTATGTATGAAGTGTTCATTGGACTTTCTCAGCTCATCGCCCCATTCATCCCCTTCATCACTGAGGAAATCTATCAGAATCTCAAAACCAATGATATGCCGGAGAGCGTCCATCTCTGTGATTATCCCCATGTTGAGAAAAGCATGATAAACACAGAGCTTGAGGGTGGCATGGAACAGATCCGAGCGTTAGTCGAATCCGGTCGAGCGCTCCGCTCGAAAATAAACATCAAAGGACGACACCCGTTACCAGCAGCATTCATCATGTGTTCCAAGGAAATTGAGAAATCAACAAAACCGTTGCTCGACCTGATAAAAGAGGAGCTGAATGTAAAAACAGTGACCTATGCACGGGACTCGACGATGTTTATGGTGAAAACCGTCAAGCCGAAATACTCGCATCTTGGTCCGAAATACAAAGAAAAAGCAAAACATATCACCCAAGCCCTTGAGGGGCTGGACACCCATCAACTCTATGAGCAGTTACAGAAGAAAAAAGAAGTGGTTCTCACCGTGAAAGGTGAAAAAATTCATCTGACCTCTGAGGATTTTGAAGTTGTTGAACATGAAAAAGAACAGTTCGCAAAGACGACAATAAAAGATATCATTTTGTTCTTAGATACAACCATAACGCCAGAGTTGGAAGCTGAGGGTCTTGCACGAGAGCTCATCCGACGTATCCAATCGATGCGAAAAGAAGCAAACCTTGCAGTCGAAGACCGGATCGTCACTGAAATTGCTTTGGATACCACAAAACAAGTGGCAATGGAGCCCTGGAAAGAGCACATCAAGGAAGAAACTCGATCGAAGTCTGTATCGTTTGTTCAGAAACCTTCAGGAATACTACAGAAGAAATGGATGATTGATGATCTCTCTGTCGAAATCGGAATAGAAAAATAAATGTCTATTCAGACTCACGTCAATAAAGTTTATATACAGAGAATATGATTTTTAGGTGATTCCGGGATGCAGAAAAAAATACTCTTTACCGACAGGAGTGGTGAGAAGGATTGTACTGGAGCTTTTTTTAGATTGTTTCTTGTTTCGTCTCTTTCTTGCCTATTGTGTTGTTCATTTTTCTTTGTCTCCCCTGTTGTGGATTCCAAAACACCCATGTATATTCCTTCCACCCCGGAGGGTACGACATTTGGGTACGTCGGGATTGACTATGAATATGCGATTGTGACGTTGAATCCCGATTCACTCTGGATGTTTGATTGGGGTGATGGGACGAATAGTTCTTGGTTGCAGCTGGAACAAAATCAAACAAGTATCACAGAGACGCACCACTGGGATGAGGTTGGTACCTATCAACTGCATGTGAAATATAAAAGCGAAACCGCACCATATGGTATCTGGTCGGATGCAAAGATAGTAGAGATCAGCGCCTATTCGAATGATGATTCCCCCTATACCCCTATTTTGTATACTGGGAAGATCCAGGGAGTTAACAACACGGTGTATACCTATTCTGCGTTGACAAGGGACCCGTATGATTATCAGGTGTGTTATCGTTTTGATTATGGAAATGGGACGTTTTCAGAATGGACGCCGTATGTTCCTTCTGGGGCAAGCTCGTATCTTTCATTTGCATGGGAATCACCAGGGGTCTATGTGCTGCGGACTCAAGCGAAGAACCAATATGGTCTTGAATCTGGATGGTCTGACCCGGTTCAAATCATTATCAATGATAAAGCAGCAGCCAATGGAGCCTCGATTGATCTGCTAGTCATCGGCAATATCACCTATCAGATCATTTACACATCTGAATATGAGGGGACTTTCTATAATCCTGCAACCGGGACATCCAATGATATCCTGTGGAAGGGCGGGGGGGTGTTCTTGATTGATGATGATAGTGATGGACGCTGGGAGTATTTGTATATTCCATCGATTGGGCAGATACAAGCCTCTGTGGAGCCAGTCCCATCAGAGAACAATCTCTTCTTTGAGGTCCCCTGGATGATTATTCTTATTATCCTTATTATTATCTTTGGTGTTGTGGGTGTTGTTCTCGTATTATTGAAGACGGGTTATCTGTATCTCTATGAAGAAGAAGTCGAGGCAGGAAAATAATTCTTACCCATATCCAAATGTATTTTATAGTCCTGTGATTTCCTAGTGGTGATGATCTGTCTTGGTATTGAGGGTACTGCGCACTCTATTGGTGTGGGTGTCATTAAAAACGTAAAAGGCGCCTGTCAGGTTCTTTCTAATCGTATTAAAACCTATCAACCGGAGAAAGGCGGGATACATCCTCGGGAGGCAGCGAATCATCATGCATTGCATATCGCTAGTCTTCTCTCTGATTCTGTGCAGGCGGCTGGTGTTGATTTTGCTGAGATCGATCTTGTCTCGTTTTCCCAGGGCCCTGGGCTTGGACCCTGTCTGCGAACTGCTGCAACTGCAGCCAGAGCTTTGGCACTGAGCCTTGAAAAACCATTGATCGGGGTGAATCATTGTGTCGCACATCTGGAGATAGGTCGTGGTACGGTGAAGGGATGCAAGGATCCTGTGTTGTTGTATGTGTCTGGGGCGAACACGCAGGTGATCGCATTTGCGGAAGGTAAATATCGTGTCTTTGGGGAGACATTGGATGTCGGTATCGGGAATTGCCTGGATAAGTTTGGTAGGGAATTGGGTCTTGGGTTCCCGTGTGGACCAAAGATCGAGGAATTCGCAGCAAAAGGGACAGAATATCTGGCACTCCCGTATTCTATCAAAGGGATGGATCTGGCGTTCTCCGGGATTCTTACTGCGGCAGAGGCCTATGTTCAGCAAGGGAAGCGTTTGGAGGATGTGTGTTATTCGTTGCAGGAGACGACCTTTGCGATGTTGACAGAGGTCACGGAGCGGGCGATGGCGCATACTGAGAAACAGGAGGTGCTGCTTGGAGGCGGGGTAGCCTCGAATAAACGGCTTCGAGAGATGGTGCAGACCATGGCAAAGGACCGTGGTGCTCGTTTTTTTGTTCCATCCCGGGATGTCTGTGTTGATAATGGTGCGATGATCGCATGGCTTGGGTTCTTGATGTATCAGAGTGGAGTTCGGATGAAACTTGAGGACAGTCTCATCAACCAGCGGTTCAGGACTGATATGGTGGAGGTCTGCTGGCGTGACTGAGAAAATCCTGTATCTGGGTGCTGAGGCGGAGATCCGTCTCTCTGAGTATATGGGAAAAAAAGTGGTGCAGAAGCAACGGGTACATAAAGCGTATCGGATCAAGGAAATTGATCATCAGTTGATCTCCTATCGGACGAAAGAGGAAGCAAAATTGATTTCAGCGGCTCGTAGCCATGGTGTCTCTGTCCCCTTGTTGTATGATGTTGATTTGACCAAAGGCTGCATTACGATGGAGTACCTCAAAGGAAACCGTGTAAAGGATATGCTAAACGGATTGAAGGAATCAGAACGCAGGCGGATCTGTCTCAAAATAGGGGAGAGTATCGCCCGGTTGCATGACCATGACCTCATCCATGGGGATCTCACGACGTCGAATATGATTTATTGGAATGATCGGATCTATTTCATTGATTTCGGATTGGGCTCTCAGAACATCGAGGTGGAGGCTAAGGGAGTCGATCTTCATGTGCTCATGGAGGCTTTTGAATCCACCCATTCGAAATATCCTCGTTGTTTTGAGGTTGTTCTTGAAGGTTATACCAAGCATCTTCAAGGGGATGCTTCAGGAGTTGTAGAAAAAATAAAGGAGATCGTACAAAGAGGCAGATATCGATGAAAAAAATTTTTTTTATCACCGGTAATAAAGGGAAAGTCCAGGAAACGACAAGAAAACTGTTACCTCTTGGTTATACTGTCATGCAAAAAGATCTAGGGTATCCTGAGGTACAAGCAGATACTCTTGAGGAAGTGGCTGTATGGGGTGCTTCCCATGTCCAGCAACGGTTTGATGGATGTTTCATAATTGAGGATGCAGGGTTATTCATCGATGCGCTCCAGGGATTTCCTGGAGTGTATTCAAAATATGTTTTTTTGACGATTGGTTTAGAGGGCATCCTTCGATTACTTGAGAAGGTTGAAAACAGAAAAGCAGTGTTTAAATCTGTATATGCTTATTGTGAGCCGGGGAAAAAACCATTGATTGTTCCTGGTGAATGCGAAGGGACTATCTCTACGAAAAAACAGGGTAACCATGGGTTTGGGTATGACCCGATATTTCTCCCTGTTGGTGCTGAAAAAACCTTCGGGGAAATGACAGTTGAGGAAAAGAATCTCTATTCGCATCGAGGAAAAGCACTTGAGAAACTTACTGTGATGTTACGAGAGAAAGACTAGTTTTTTTTATTGTCTGGGAAAGGATGGTTGGGATTTGGATTATTCATTCTCCGATAGAGTTATATAAAGATTCCAAGTTTTGGGGCTAAAAGAAAATAGGAAAAACACCCAGGTTGTTAAGATGGCCCGAATAGTGTAGCCTGGTAACATATGGGACTGTGGATCCTCTGTGCCGGGTTCAAATCCCGGTTCGGGCCCTCTG
>DAJP01000121.1:5138-7229 GCA_002496355.1 Euryarchaeota archaeon UBA346
TAGCATGGTAATAATTGTCTAAAAGGATGGTTGAAATCAAAAATGTGTCACTGCTTTCGGGGGATATTCTTTTTATAGGAGAAAATTCATTTATAATAGTAATATAGAGGGAAATCAATGAAAACGAAAATAATAGGTGTATTCGTTTCTATAACGTTTATATTAGCTAATATCCCTATAGTTTGTTCCTATCAAAATATCGTAATAATTAATTCAATTAGTCAAAATTATCCTTGGTCTGGGTTGTCAATAAACTGGACAATGACTCAAAAACTTCTCGCTTCCGACGGAGCCGATTGGGATCGTTTTGGTACATCTGTTTCATGTGATCATGATATCGCAATCATCGGAGCCCCAGAAGATGACTCCCGTAGAGGATCAACGTACATTTTTATTCGAACAGGAACTACATGGGTACAACAGACAAAATTACTTGCTTCCGATGGTATATCAGGAGACAAATTCGGCTGTTCTGTCTCCCTTGATGGGAATACTGCACTTATCGGAGCGTATCTCGATAATGACAACGGAAACTGTTCTGGATCAGCTTATGTGTTTACCCGATCTGGTAATACGTGGACACAACAAGCAAAACTATTAGCTTCCGATGGTGATGTAAATGATCAATTTGGTTCTTCCGTTTCAGTGAGTGGAGATACCGCTCTTATCAGTTCAAAGGAAAGCAGAGGGGCAGCATATTTATTCACTCGTGTTAGGACGACCTGGATACAACAAGAAAAGCTCTCCTACTCAGAAAGTGATACAGGATATTGCTTTGGAATTTCTGTTTCTCTCAGTGGTGACACTGCCCTTATCGGTGCTTCCAGAGATGATGACAATGGATTCCAATCCGGATCAGCGTTCGTTTATGCGCATGTTGGTTCAACTTGGATATTACAACAGAAACTTCTGGCCTTAGATGGTGAACAATGGGCTTACTTTGGTACTTCAGTTTCTCTTGATGGGAACACTGCTCTTATAGGAGCAATTGAGGATGATAATGATTTAGGATCTGCTTATGTGTTTTATCGTGCTGGGACTACCTGGATACAACAAGCAAAACTACATGCCGCAGACGGCGATGAATATGATGAGTTCGGAGGATCAGTTTCTTTGGATGGTGATACCGCTCTCATTGGAGCACAATGCCATAATGCATTTTATGGAGCCGCCTATGTGTTCCACCGCATCCAAGCTACTTGGACGCAACAAACAAAATTTATTGCCTCAGATGGTGCGGCAGGGGATCGTTTTGGCAGTTCTGTAGCGCTGGATGACAATACTGCATTTATCGGAGTAGCAAACGACTGCGACAATGGGTTTTGGTCGGGATCAACTTATGTGTTTGTGCGAAATGGTGAAAATCTACCACCTCACGCTGATTTCTCGTGGGCTCCACCAAATCCCAGTCCTAATCAACCAATCTCCTTTGATGCTTCAGCAAGTCAGGATCATGATGGAATCATAATCTTTTACCAATGGGATTGGAATAATGATGGCATCTATGAAGAGAACCATTCTACTCCAACTACAATCTATTCATGGACTAGTGCAGGTATGTTCCCAATAACTTTACGTGTTATTGATAATAATGAAACCATCAGCACTTTATCAAAAATAATATATGTTGAAAACACCCCACCAAACCCACCAACAATAACAGGTCCTGCAAAAGGAAATATTAAGGTTGAAATTGACTATAATTTCACGACAATAGACCCAAATGATGATGCAGTATATTACCTAATTGATTGGGGCGATGGAATAAATGACAACTGGGTTGGTCCATATTCCTCAGGGGATTTAGTCCAACGATCGCATACCTGGACTAAAAAAGGTATGTACACGATTAGGGCAAAAGCCAAGGACATAGGCGGAAATGAGAGCAGTTGGGGAACATTTACGATCACAGCCCCATATTCGTTTAACATGCCATTTCTAACTCTTTTATATAGATTGTTCGAACGATTCCCTCATGTGTTCCCAATACTGCGACAAGTATTAGCGTACTAAATGCAAGGGCTTTCCTGAAGGCAAAAATTTATATTTAACCTTTGGAACACGAGCCCGGTTCGGGCCCTCTGCCATTCT
>DAJP01000007.1:0-14261 GCA_002496355.1 Euryarchaeota archaeon UBA346
TCGATTGCTTTCTTCACCCCAACAATCTCAGCATCATACCCGGGGAATCCAAAGTCACCAGCCGTTGGATCCAAAAGGACGGCATTCTTTCCCCCTAGGGTATAGACAGTCATCTTGTTTTTATTGTATGTTCCATAAAACGATGGTTGAAATTTGAATAAAAGGTTAACGTTCGCTGTCGCTATGTGTGTTTCGTTGTTATTAAAAAGAATGAAACCACCATAGGTATCCAGCTGAGGGCTCGTTCCAGTTACTGTGGTCATTTGTAGCCATTCCTCTAAAGGAATAAAGTTCGCAAGATCACCATTTTTCAGAATAAAGAAATCTGACTGTGAACCGACAATGAACAGATCCAATGGTTGATCCGATTCTATCGTATACTCAATGGTCATATAATCAATGATGCCAGAAAATGCGTATGTTTGATTCTCCAATCCACCAACATACAATATATCTAATGGGTTGAGTGTAACGGGTTGTTGAATCGGCTGAGAAAGAGGTTCACCAAAAGAAACTTCAACGAATTCAAGCAATGACTGCTCAGCGACATTCCAGAGATCATCACCGTTGACATCAGAAACCATTGCATAGACATGCGTATTTGTAAAGACAAGATAGGAGCTCAATCCGAGATTGGAGAGCAACGAGCAGAGCAAAATGGATAGGTCTTCACAGGTCCCTTGTTTTCGTTGGATGGTTTGTTGTGGCGTCTGCAATGTCGCAGAATTCATCGGAGCTGTAAGACAGGTGTAGTTCATGATCACATCCCGGTACAGCGCGTTCACGAAACATTCGGTGCTGGACGCGTCACAGCCGGTAAGAATAGTGTTTGCGTATGTTCTCAACTCGCTGTCATCCAAATCAAGTTTGTTAAGAAATGGCTGAGCAGTTACTAGAAACTCATCGGAGGACTGCTGCTCCCAGCGTGTCGGATCATTAGGGTAGTAATCTGTGTTGTCACCCACGCCATCGCCATCTGCATCATGTGATTCAGATGGATCGTTCGGGAACGCATCGGAATTATCACCAACCCCGTCGCCATCCGTATCCCGTGTCTCGTTCGCATCTAAAGGGAACGCATCGCTGTTATCGCCGATATCATCTCCATCTGTGTCAGACCATTCGGTACTGTCTGAGGGGAATGCATCAACAGCATCTTTGTATCCATCGCCATCGGTGTCTTTTACAGTATTGTTTTTTGAGGTATTCTCCGTACACCCACTCATCAAACACAATGAAATCAAAAGCACTCCGACGAGTACGACAACGATTTTTCTCATAGTCCCATCACCAATTATTTTGATATTTACATAGCTTGATACCTTAAAAATATACCTTCTGTGTCATAAAGAAAAGTAATACCCCTGAATGTTTGTCTATCTTAAAAGATATAATTTGACAGTCTCGAACCTGTTTCCCAGGAAAATTTTTCCATTCGTTTCCAGTTCTGAGAACACTTCCGGGATGTCAAAAATATAATCTTTTTTTTTTATTTTATTATTATTAAAGAATATGAAAACGAAAATCAGCAAGAACTCCAGAATCTAAATCATGTGCGGCTTCCTCTCCGAAAATATATGTGTAGTATTCATCCAGATGTCTGAGATGATACTGGAACCAAGCCGTGAAATAGGTCCGAGAGATATTATGTTGCTGTTCAACACTAATCCCTGGTGGATTGTCGATGCCCCATTGTTGAGCAGGTATTGCAAACGCCTCGTCGATGTACCCGATGTGGTTCCCACCGGTGATCGCGAGATATTCTTTGGTTGTATCATTTGTGAGATGTTCGGTGTAGATTGGCAAGACATGCTCTGGTGGAACGATTTTATCGACAGTCCCAACTTGGAGTTGAATAGGGACAACAATGTTCCGTGCTGCAGCAAAAACATCTGGGAAACCTGCGGGAGCCAGGGCGACAGATGCATCAATCTGCGAGCCAGGTGTTCCAGTCGCCTCGACACATCCACCACCTCCCATGGAAAGGCCGATCGCGCCCCAGGTCTCTTCATCAAGGACTTGATAGATTGGTGACCATATGCGTGTATTTTGCTTACGAAGTGCGGTGATACCACCAATGAACCCGGAAGCCCATTGAGTGGTGTCCAATGACAGTCGATGCGGTGGGGTAAAGCACAATGTCACATATCCATAGGATGTCAGATGATCAGGGACCCAGGTGATTTGTTTTTCAGACCCTGCAAATCCGTTCGCAACCACGATCCCTGGACAGGGAGCTGCCGCGGTATCTACTGGTGTACGCTTCCCGTCTGTTGTGGCAGGGTATCGGATGGTCGCGGTGAAGAGACCATACTGCGGGACAAGATATACTATCCTGTAGGAACCGATATGGTATGGTCCTGGTTGATCTGGCGATAGAGTATATGCATCAACACTGGAACTGGAGAGGCATACGAGGAGAATGATACTTCCCAATGCAAAGAACAAATTTAGGTTTTTCATAGTAATACCCCGTGGTATGATGAAAAGAGTAGTTTTTCATATATTAAAAATATTTCTGCCGGAGAGGATAAAAAAAGGAAAGGAGGAAGTTGCGCCTCAAATCTCAGGGGAGGTGAAAAAAAAGTCTGGCACAACCTCCTTTATGGGGGCCGGGGGTTGAAAAGAGGCTGTCCTAAGCAAAACCTCGACATGAGAAGAGGCGGTTCTCGGAAAAATCTCTTAGAGACAGACTGCTTTGTTCCCTGTTTTGATCATCAGTATGGATGCTACCATACATGTTTTGTAATTCGCAATAAAGCTGTTCAAGATTCAATCCCTGACCGGTTAGTTCTTTGAGCGAGATTGAACTGGTCTCATTGTTCGGTATACCATCCTTCATGGCAGGAGTCATTTGTGCTCCAACCAGGGATATCGGATAGGTCGCAAATATTATGCTTGCGAGCACGGCTCCGATGCATTGCGTTACTATTTTTTTCTTCATTGTCAAATCACATCCTTTTCTTGTTCTCAGCAGACGCATGGGCGGATTCTCTTATATCCATTTTTTACAAATTCATTCCAATTTATTCCAGATTTATTCCCAAATTCAAAGACGAAAATGATCAGAATGCACTTGTTCCTCCTTCAAAAACCTTAAATGATAATACCCTGTGCTTGTGGCTATGGATACGAAGGTTGATGAGTACATAAAAAAACAGAAATCCCCGCAGAAAGAAATCTGTCAGGAATTACGCAGCATCATCCTCAGGACATTTCCTGACATTCGTGAAGAAATGAAGGTTGGAGTCCCCTGTTATGGATCCACATCGGAGGATCCCTGTGGTAAGTATTACATCGCCGCGCTTAAAGACCATGTCAACTTAGGGTTTCTCCTGAAGGGTTTGACGAAGCAGCAGCAAGGGCTTTTTGAAGGCAGTGGAAAGACCATGAAACATATCAAGGTCTACAAGGTGGAGGAAATCGATGACGAAAGGATCATCAGCCTCCTGAAATTGATAAAGCAACCCGAATGAAGGAGTCTAGGCCATCAAAAGAGTGTAGCGGTGGAAAAAACATCTCCTTCAAAACATTTATAAGAGGAGCGGGGATTGGAAATCTGAACCTGTTTATCAGGGGAGGAAGCTTATGAGAAAAAAAATATTTATTGGAAGTCTACTAGCTGCTATTCTTATCCTGTCCGTGCCCATGGTCTCTGCGGTTGAATGGAAAAGTGTTCAAACAAAAATAAATGCTGTTGTTACGCAGAACCCGTCCTTGCAGGATATCTTGAAGAACAATGACAAGAACCCGCAACCGACCTGTATCATCATGATCTTGACTATGTTGATCATGTTCCTGAAATTCATACGATTTATTCGCCAGACCTTCAAGATCTCCGAGATCCTCATCGGGCTTATTGTGCTCTATATCCTAACTCATTTTTACGGATAGACGATCACGGACACAACTGGTGAGTCCAATCACTCACCTCATTTCTTTTTAGAATCTCTCTTTGTGGATTTATTCATTGTTTTTTGCCCATCTTTTGTTATGAATGTTGCATCTAACTGCTTGATTCCCGGTCCTCCGAGGTTCTATTATATATTATATCTTATATCCCGGCATACACTAGGATAACATTTATGTACTAGTACAACATATGATATTATGGGGGTCTGGACTTTCCGTAAAGAAAGCTTTTACGTTTCAAACCTTTCCTCCCAGAATTTTGAACATCCACCGGACCCCCCTTTCCTTCTCAACACCACAGCACAACACCTTTTTAAAAAAAAATAATTCAGCAGAACAAATAGATGTTACCCGTTGTCTTTTTCCTCATCTTTCTCAGGCATCTTGAGACGATGTTTCTCCACAAAATCCTTTGCGGTCCCCAACCAGAACTTCACGGAAGCTTTCTGTTCGATTAACCCCGCGGTCGCGATACGAGCAAAATCATTATCATAGGTGATGATCCCCCGCACCTCTGGATGCTCATAGGCTGCCTGCACCAAGGACAAATCAGCAATCGATGGTTGTTTTAACACCATGGTTTTAATCTCTTTAAGATCATCAGGGATCACACCGATATGATAAATCAGTAGATCCTCAGAGAGTTGTTGTTCGATTGCTCCCCCAACCTCTTCGATGATCTGATGAGTCGTCGCAATACACATCGATGGATCCTGAAACTGCAGGATCACCTCACAATATTTCCGACGCGTGCTACGGCTATCAAACGCATAAATCAAGATATTCGCGTCAACCAGGTACACATCATAGGAGATCTTCTCATGCAGGAAATGACGGTAGTTCAGCAGTTTGCCACAGCCACACGTGTTCTTCCGATTTCGAACGATACGTATCCGCCGTTTACAATAAGGGCAGGTCACCTTCATAGTGCAAGACAGTAATACAACAGGGCTTTTATTTACTAATCCCTCCAAAACCAAGGTTTCGATGGAATAACTGGTGCAGAAAGAGAGGCATTTACAATGAAAAACTATCATCATCCCATTTTTTTTTAAGGAGTTAAAATGGTAGAAAAATACCAATCTTTTTAAATAAAAAAAGGATATATTTTTTCCAAAGGAGGATATACATGAAAGGAAAAATACTCATAAGTTTCTTGATAGCTGGTCTCTTTCTTGTGCCGGTACTATCCTTTTCTGGTCCAGCGCAACAAAATACTGAGAGAATCTATTCTGGGCCAAAGATAGTGTTCGATGAAAAGAACAACCAGGACAACAGCATGAATACACAACAAGGGAACAACCCGAAAGGAAAACCACAACCCCCATCACCGGGTCCTGATAAGTGGGCGGTCGTCATTGGCATTGCAGACTACCAGGGATCACAGAATGATCTGCTCTACCCGGATGACGATGCGATGGATATGTACAACTACCTGCTCTTAAAAGGATACCCTGATAGTCATATCAAGTTGCTGACGAACAGAAAAGCCACAGCAAATGCCATCGTAGCCGCCATCGACTGGATGAACACCCAGGAAACCACAGCAACATCTGAATGCGTCTTCTTCTACTCAGGACATGGCTCAACCTACGATGGATACAACGACGGGGACACTGAATACACTGATGAATGTATCGTGTCCTATAATCTGTATCTAATATTAGACGGGCAGCTCCGACAAAAGTTCGACACATTCTCCTCCCAGAAGATCGCCTTCATCTTTGATAGCTGTTTCTCAGGTGGGATGGACGATCTTGACGATACTGGGCGTGTGGTCGATTCTGCCTGTGGAGAAAATCAACTCTCTTGGGATGGAAACCAAGCGATGAGCAATGGAGTCTACACCTACTATTACATGCAAGGATTATCCACCTATAATACAGTAGAAGAGGCGCAAGCCTACGCAACACCACTCGCACATAACGCAGTTCAAAACATGTACGATGTAGAGATGGACCCGCAGGAATACGACAGTTATACAGGCGACTGGCAATTCTAACACCGTAGTCTCAGAGCGCTTTGAGCACAAGATTGAAACAGGTAAGACAAAAAACCATATCTTTTTCCCTTTTTTTGTTCTATAAAAAAAAAATCTGCGTAATAAAAATCTATTAAAAGGGGTACGCTATTTCATTTGGTGATGAAGGGAGGATTGTCAGAAACACAAAAAAAACTTATCCAGTGGCTTGAACAAGACAACCACTGGTTCGTCACCACAAAAGAAATTTCATCGTACCTCTCCTGCACAGAAAAAGAAGCGCACAGCCTTGGTTTCGCACTCAGCCTGAAAAAATGGTTCGCCACCCTTGGACATAACCAGTACCTCCTCCTGAGATCAACACAGCCTCAGCCACCCCCGTTCATCCATCCGTTCATCATCGGAAGCCGACTCGTCGAACCCTATTACTTCTCGTTTCATACCGCAGCCTCCTACCACAAGCTCCTCCCAAGCCTACCAACGCAAGTATACCTCGTCACCACCGCCATACGAAACAACACCGATATCAGAGGCATCTCCTATCGCTTCATCCATGTCACCCCACGAAAATTCTTCGGGTTCACCCCGGTCACCATCGATGGAGTGGCAGTCAATATGGCGGACAAGGAAAAAACCCTTATCGACAGCCTTGAGAAATTCAAATACATCGGTGGTCTTCCAGAGATCATCCGCCTGCTAAAGGACAACATCGACACCCTTGATATGCAACGTCTCGTTGACTACACGGTCCTCATGGGTTCTAGCACCCTGGTCCAACGACTCGGCTATATCCTGGATCACCTCAACGTCAGCTTCGACGAAGAGTTCCTGAAAAGCTACTCCTTAGGCGTGTTGACCTACTTTGATCCATTCAACACCTATGATCTGAAACCGAAACGAGACGAGAAATGGAACCTGATGATCAACATCCCAGATACGCTCTTCACCAAAGAATGATACGCATACCGCACTATCAAGCTCCTTTTCTCAGCTTTTTTTTATCTTTTACAAAATATTAAATAAGGAATCACTGATTAGTACAATGGGGGTAAAATTCATGATAAAAAAACTCATAGGATTATCTCTCTGCTTTTTTCTCCTACTTACACCTGTATCCCTCGCAATAGAATCGCAACGAAGCACTCCAATAATGACCCCAGAGGTTCAAAACCCATATCTATCACCTGATTCACCCAAGTATTCGTCTGAGGGCTGGGAGCTGCAATGGAGCCATGATTATGGAGGCATGGGTCATTCACAACTCGCACAACCGGTCGGAGACCTTGATGCAGATGGCGTCAATGAAATCATCGTCGGCGGCTATGAAAATGAAGGATGGTGCAGAATACTTTCTTACGATGCAGCACAACAGACATATGTGGAAGAATATTCCTGGTACGTCCCTGGCGGATCTTATCGAATCCCGACCGGAGCATGCATCTTTGACCTTAATGAGGATGGGACCCTCGAGCTAGTGGTCGCCTGGGGGTTCACCGGTGCAGATGGAGTCTATGCCTATACCTGGGACGGAGCTACGTTGACCACGCTTGACTGCTACAACGGCGTCGGGGTCGATTTCCTCTACGATGTGTACGCCTGCGACTACAACGATGATGGCCATGTGGAGGTGATGGTCTCAAACGCACCCAATATGGGAACCAGCCAATGGCATGTGTACGCTCTTCGCTGGGAGGTCGATCATTTCGTCGCGGAAGCATTCTGGGCCTGCCCCAATGGAGCAAGCTGCGAATGTCCCATGGTCTGGGGTGGTGACGTCGATAACGATCAAAAAACAGAGATCATCGCAGATGTATCAAATGATGGATCGTATACACCAGGAACCTGGGCATTGAACTGGAATGCTGAGACAGAAGATTGGGATGCAGTACCGGTATGGACCGACTATGGTGGCGTAACCGTCTATGGGGTAGGGATTGCGGATATCGACGAGGATGGGACACCCGAGATCGGTGTTGGAAGCTACGGGGGTACTCCCTCCGGATGGCTTTTCGAATGGAACGGAGCCACCTACGATTTAGTCTGGCATGGAGAATACCCTGGGGGGGAACCAGTGATTGAATCAGTCGCACTCGGAGATGCAGATAACGATGGCCATCAAGAGTTCGTCTTCGGGACTCAACAAGTCCATATCATCGCCTGGAACGGGGAATCCTACTACGAGGAAGCCACTTTGACTGACCCACAGTCGATGTTAGCAGGGATGAACATCTGCGACTTTGACACCGACGGACTGAATGAACTGAAAGCCTGTGAGATCATCGGTGGCAGCGGCACCGAGTTTATCTGGAAATATCATGTCCCTGATGTCACCCCACCAGTAACTACCTGTATATTGACTGGAGCTCTTGAAGAGGGGATTTATGTCAGCAACGTAACAGTCACCCTGACCGCGACTGATGACGGATCTGGAGTGTCCTATACAAAATACAAACTTGATGCAGAGGAATGGATCACCTACACAGAGCCATTCCAGGTGACTGATGATGGGAACCATACATTGCTGTTCTACTCGGTTGATCGAAACGGAAACATCGAGGAACAACAGACGCGGTCTTTTCTCATACAACATCATCCGTTACTCTCTCTTACCATCAAAGGCGGTAAGGGTGTCTCGGTTGTGATCGAAAACACAGGGCTCCTCCCGATAAATAAAGTCCCTTGGCACATCAACCTCAGCGGAGGCATCATCCTGAAAGGGACAGCTAAAGAAGGAATCATCCCTCAACTCCTGCCCGGCCAACAGAAGATCCTTTCCTCATCTATCATTGGATTGGGAAAAACACTCATCACCGCGACCGTTGATGGGACATCAACGACGGCAAACGGTTTTGTCCTTCTGATCTTTGTTCTTGGGGTACAATAACCACTTTTTTTTCTCATTCCTTTATCTTGCTGAGATAGAACCGTTTCTTACGCTCAACCTCAACATATTTCCCTAATGCTTCAAGGACCTCCGGCTCCCAGGAGTTCTCCTGAATGACCTTCCCCAGAGCTGAGGTATCCAGCTGACTGACCTCCTGCAGCCTCCCATACTTCTGCAGCACCTTCTCCAACTGTTCCCGTTCTTTTGTATTCTTATTTGGAAACGAATATTTCTCGTTATCGGAGACCCGCACCTTGTTCTTCGACCCAAACACCACCTCGACATGTTCTTTCTCCGCGAACATGGTTAATGCCTCCTCGAGTTTTTCCAGCTGCGCGTCCCACTGCAGGTTCGCATGTTTCTGGGTTGATTTGATCTCAGCGTATTGATTCACCAGGACGACCCCTGTGTCCTTCAGATACTCATTCGCAGGCTTCTCCTGTATCATATGGAGATGAGACCACTGGGGGCAGCAGGAGTGATACTCGCACCAATCACAGAGAAACCCCGGGTGCGCCTCAAAACGCTCATCCTGTTCGATGGTATCGATTAGTTGAATAGTATCTTTCTTAAGACGTAGGAGCTCCTCATCCGTCCTGGTCGAATCGATTTCCTTGTCGAACTTCAAGAAATGCCAGACTAACCGCACATCCTTCACATCAGGGTACAGGTTCTTCACCCCGATCATATACAAGGCGAGCTGACGGTCCGAACGGAGATACTCAACCAACGGCAACCGTGAATTAGTCTTGTAGTCATGGATCTCATAGTAACCATCCCTGGTTTCCGTCAACCGGTCGATATATCCCTGCAGTTTGTATTTTCCTTCATCATCAAGCGAGATTTTGATGCGTTCTTCCAACGCGACCGTCTTGTCTTGGTCAAACGGCTGATACCGACGATAATAATCGGTCAGGTATTTCCTCCCCATGTTCCGGTAATTGTCTGCCTGGTATCCTTCCTTAACGATGATGATATCATCGGTCCAGTTCGTGGTCCACTCATTGGAAAAAAAATCAAGCAGTTCCTCCAAGGTGTCAGTTTTTTGATGAGCAAGGTCACGATACAGTTTCTCCAACGCCTCATGGACTCGGATGCCGAGGAATGCCTCGACGGTCTGTTCCTCCTCTGTCTCTATTTTATCGATGTATTGCAGTTTGAATTTCTGGGGACATTGTTCATAACAGCTGAGGCGAGAATGAGAGTACACCGTCATAGGAAAAGAGAATACAATCGCTGGTTTAATGCTATCGTGTTTTTGATACTAGCTAGGGGCTGGTTGTACTGTGTTGTACCAACCAGTCGTAGACCTTCGGATACACCTCTTCCCGGGAATACAACCCGAGATTGAGGTCGACATGTCCATAATCAGCACGATACCCTGCATCTTTGGAGAATTCCAGGTAGGTCACATCAGAGCTGCCCACATGATTTCTTACAAATTCCATGTCTGTCTTTGGAGCCATTTTATCCGAACCACCCGCGATCACCAGCAATGGAGTGATGAACCGATGCAGATTCTGCGTGTAACTATAAGGGGTGAACACAGCCTTCATTCCAGGCACCCTGCCAAAGAAATCATACATCCAGGGATACCGTGGGTACCGGCAGAACGTCATATGCTTAAAGAACAACGAGAACTGCGATAGGACCTTTGAAGAAAGGACATTGGCAAACCCCACCCGCATATAGGTCTGCAAGATTTCTGGATCAATGTTCTCATAGTTCACTCCCATGCCTTTGAAATGACTCGTCAGGTCACCTGATTTTTCTAAAAGATCGCTGATTCGAATTGGGATGGACACGTTACGAGGAGACACCCGCGTGAGAAACTCAAGGAACACGCCGGTCTTACCGAACATGACCGGGGAACCAAGAGTGGCAACACCCTTGAGGTTCTTCTGACCTTCTTTGGTTTCCCCATAGGCGTATGCTATCATACCACCCATACTTTTTCCCACCCAGAACACTGGGGGGCTCTCATGTTTCTTTTCCAGGTACCACTCCTGGACACGTCTGATGATCGCAGGCACGTCTTTGTCGATGTAATCATCCACCGTCCAGCGATATCTCTCCGGATGCTGTCGTGGGTCAAAGGTCGGTTGTCCACCACCCCGCAGCTCCGGAACCCAGACATCAAAAGCCACTCCATGCTCCGAATGTTGCTGTGAGAGATACGCCGCAAGACTGTACCGCTCCCACTCTGGTGTCCCTGGCTGACCGAAATCACAGCTGTTCTTGTTCCCTGCAAGACCATGACATAAGATAACCGGATAACGAACGACATTCCTCCCGGTAGGGAGATAATGATAGAGACGAAGATCCCATCCATCAGACGTCTTCGCAGTGAGAATCTCCTGATTGATACTCGTAAGTTCCATACGATGTCGAAAACACGAGCCGATAGAAAAACTCTCTCTTCGCTTGCTATTAAAAAAAAATGTTAGATGAAGCTATCGCTCATCATCACAGCGGAAACAATAGTACCGTTCGAAATCATAACTGACTGTTTTTTCGTCCCGACTAAAAGTCTTTCCGCATCCCGCGCAATTCAATACGTGTCGTTTCTGAGTATCTTTTGAAATATTTCGCATCTCCCTCACCATCCATGCTGGTTCTCGGTTGAAGTTCAGCATGTATGAACAAGCGGTATATATTCCTTTTCATTTGGTTTTTATATATTTATAAAAGAAGAAATCTCTACTGGTATAGATTTCTGTTCATTCCTTGTTCTCAGTTGCTCTTTAAACCTGGAAAAGCATCTCTTGATGTTTTTACCTGAATTTCAGAACCTGTATGGTTTCAATCGTACAGGGACCGACGTTGTCATAGGCGATGGACCGTATCGTATGTTTGGAAAAACCACTTTCATTCCAATAATAGGTAAACGGTTCGTCCATATCGGTTCCGACGTACGTATTATCGATGTAGAACTCCACTCGGTTGCATCCCAGGGTTGATCTTGTGACGTTGACGACTATCTCGAGTGGTCCGATGATCCAAGGCTTGCTCTTTGGAAAGAAGCGTGAGAGGATCTTGGAAAGGATTGGAAGTCGCGACTCATCATTGATATAAAGACCAGATTGTGGCTTGTCGAACACGGTCGTGATTTCAGGTGTTAACGTAGCATTCAACCAGGTGTCAGAATATTCATGGATAAAAAACCAGGAGGTATTTTGATTCGCATATCCGTTTCCTGTGATGAAACACTGTACAGATCCTGCGGGCGCTAAGATCGAATAATATCCTTTTTGATCGGTGAATGTCGATTGGCTATAGAAATGGCCGACGTAATCCTTCCAATCATAGCGGATGAACGCATTGCGTACCGCTGTATGGGTCATACTATCGACCACATATCCTTTCACTTCTGAATTCCCCTCCGGTTCGAAGGTCATTGTGAGGTTTATCCAAAGAGTCTCGTTTTCTTCGATAAAAATGTTTTGAGCGGATGCTGATTCATAATCTTGATGGTAACACCATATATCGATTTCTCCCGGGATCGCCCCCAGGGTATAGAACCCAATCTCATCGGTGTTCGTATGGTTAGAAAAGTACCCGTATTCAGTATAACATCTGACATCTACTTGCGCATGGGGAATTGGATTGCCCAGCTCAGTATCCGTGATATATCCGCAGACGAACGCAGTCGCAATCGGGTATGGAATAAGGGTGATATTGAACCAAATGAGGGAATTATTCTGTAAAAATAAATCCCCAGATCCATACGAAAAATAATTGGTATAATAAATACTGATTATGATTCTTCCCGGGATTGATCCAATATAGTAATATCCTGATGAATTTGAGAACGTATCATTATGCCAATAATGCGTCCCCTCTTCATACCAATTAAGATTGATTATAGCACTTTGGATTGGTTCTCCAGAAATACTGTCCGTGAGATACCCTTGGATATGTGCTGTTTGCTCCAGAACAGGAATCAGAGTGATATTGAACCAAAATATCTGATTTTCCCATACGGTGAATTCGGGCGAATATTCATTAAAGTAATTCTCAGGATAAAAGTACAACCGAAATTCTACAGGGACGGTAGAAAAGGAATAAAAACCTGTTGGGTCGGTGAATGTCGTATCCCATCCGCCATTTCCCTCAAAATCCTGCCAGGATAGATCAACCTCGACATCTTCCAAAGGGTCTCCTGTTACATTATCGGTGACATAACCGCAGATCACCGAGTTTTGATTGCTCGTTTGACTGGTTGATTGAGGATCATCCATGGTATGTTCTATTATTGGTACATTTTCAGTTCTATTTGCGATAACACTCGTACCAAAAAACAGACAAACGATACAAAAGACCACAGCTTTCATAATGAGATATTTTTTCATACTCTTTCGCTCCCAATTAAACCGTTCTACATACTTTATTATTCATTTGATTTATTTAAGCATTGTGTAGGGATAAAAATACGGCAAAATACGAAAAAATCATTGATGCAACCTTGGATAAATATCACCACCGATGCAGCATCTTCTCTCCATGAACAGCTGGGTCTGGGCCTAAAAGTCTGGGAGGAAAGAATGCAAAAAAAACATTCTAAAGAGCCCAAACCCAGATATTAATATAGATAACAAATAAATAAATCTATCTATTTATTTATTCTTTTAAAAATATCCTTAAATCGCAGCAATTTACAGAAAAAATGAACACAACGATACGATATTATCATCGTCCTGTTTCATAAAACCACAGAAAAAAGAGAAGAGCACTTATCGAGACCATTCATTCAGGAGCAAGGCTACCAGACAACCGTCACCAGTCAAGCGGACCCCAATTCCGGCTCTGGCACTTCGGACATACATACGTCGGATGACCTTTCCCAGCCTCGATTTTCTGAGGTGCGATAAATTTTGTTTCGCATTTTTTACATTTGTAGAAGTTCACCATGTTACAATAAAAGAACCACTCTGACTTATAAAAACCTTTTTTTCTATTCCGCCACCGCCGACAGACCACAGCACAGCCTCTATTTCAATCAACACTAAATAGACGCAACCCTTACGTTATCGCACAGAAAAGTGACCCTATGACAAAAAAGAACACCGTCCAACCAAACAATCTATCAGAAAAAAAACAGGACGACCGAGAGACAAAAATCCTCAACCTGCTCTGCAACACCTCCCTTGTGCTCATGACCATGATCACCGAGGCTGTTTCACAGGCATTCACAACCATCACTAAAGAAATGGTCAATGCCCTTTCCACCAGTGTTGGCGCCTCGCAGGACGCTTCAGCCAACCTAGACGACTTGGAGAAAAACATCCCCGAAAAACTCAGAAAAGAACTCATGACCATGAAAAGCGACCTGCAGAAACAACTCAACGAAAAAAAACAAGACCTCGCCGGCCTGCTTGCGGACCCGCGGTTCGACACAGGGATAGCGATCGTCGAACGCGTCTCAGTACCACTCCCAAAACTTACACAGGACCTGGATGAACGCTCTCTTTTTGGATACCTTGC
>DAJP01000007.1:14619-20928 GCA_002496355.1 Euryarchaeota archaeon UBA346
AAAAAAAAAAGAAAAAAAAAGCGGTTATTATGAGTACCCGCCCATCTGCAGGCTTGGGTCACCAAGAAGCTCCCATTGCTGCACGGTCTTCTGATCGATCCCATCCCAACCATGGTCGACCCGCCAGTAACTGTACTCCCAGGTCTTGAAATTCGAGATATAACCGGTGATCGCCTGGATATAGGCCATCCCAAGGACGGTCTGGTTCTCCTGCCCATACTGCCGGTAGAACTCGGTGTTGAGCCACCCGTCACCAGGACCGATCGTGCACACGTCCCCTTCTGAGCCCCAACCATACCCGGTGTTCCCCATGGTCGCAATAGAACCGGTATGAGGCATTTTCATCATGTACCATCCCCAGCATTCTGGCAGAGGCGTCCCATACACATACATATGCATCGGTAGCCATCGGTCCAAAAACCCAGGGATCATCGAGACGCTAAACATGCTGTTATGACAGCCACCAACGTTGGTCACCGGGAGTTTATCTGTGTTGGTCAGCTTCCGCATGGGAAGAACCGGGATATGGATGAACGGGAAGTACACTCCCACCTGCATTACGAGCAGTCCAGGGACTTGCCCGTACCGTCGGTTCCCAGGGATGCCTGGGTAATGATCACCCCACCATCCCGGGCTGCCATGGCCGGAGAAATACGCAAAACCGTATCCCTTGGAAAACTCATTGATGACATCCATCTGGTCGAACCATTTCCCATTCGAGGTGAACACGCTGTTATTCTCAAACTCATCAGGCATATAGGTCAGTGCCCCGCCACGTCCATGCAGGGTTTTCTCACCAACCACCCATTCCCCTTCAAAGTAATTCTCCATATGATCCCGTGTCGCATTAAAAACGGTGACCCCGTCAGCGTTTTCTATCCACAGGTCCAAGTTCGTGAGATTCCCATATGGCCGGGGATCATAGCATTTCCCCCGTATCGTGAGGACACCGTCGACATAGGACATGTCTGCCCAATGATACAGATCATTACAATAGGCTTCCCCATCATTCGGAACATAGGTGAAATCCGTGTTCCCAAGGGTATTGTTGTTGGACACGGTGACGATCTCAGCGATCGGAGGCGCGGGGTATCCGTCCGCCAGCGCAGGATTCAGATTGTCATCATGATTGAACGTGATATTGGATACGGCAGTCTTGTCAAGGGTAACGTGGATCTCATCGGTCGGACCTACGATAACTGAATTGGAGCACTCAGCAAAGATGGTGTACTGCCCGTTCGGCAGACCAGTCGTATTCCATTGGATGTTCCAGTCCTCCTGATCAAGGAAACCGTCTCCGCTGATCACGATGATATCGTTAAACCAGCTGGGGTCCGCTGGCGCTTTCTCATAGTTGATGATCTTATCGACCACTGTTTTTGCCTCACGGGTGCTTCGACAGGCAAGCCGCCCGTAAGCGACATCAGGATACAAATCCAGTTCATCACGCAGCTCACCAGACCATTCTGCAAACACATTGTTCCCATTGGAATCCCAATCATCGAACACACCACCCTCCTTGTAGATGTCCGCGTAATACAGGTCACTGATGTATCCAGGTTCACCGCTGGTGAAGTTATAGGACTCATCACCATCCCATTGGAAATTCGAATATCGGATAGGTAGATACCATGATTTCGAACCCTCGTTGACGTTATCTTGTGCTTTTGCGATGATATTGGATTTCAACCCTCCAAAGAGGAGCACAGAGGTCACTCCCCATGTCTCCAGTGCATATCTTATGAAATATTTTATCTGCTCAGGTTTATCCCTGCCGGTGTACTCATCATAAATGTCCTCGGTTGTTTTCATGGTCGTCTGCACACCCCTGCTGTTCTTATGGTCTACCAGTCGTTGAACCTCTGATGAAAACTTCTCCGGGGTGATGATTACCAGATCATAGGTGCTCTCCGCTGGGAACACTTCCTTCGTTGGTTCTTGATACTGAATGAGGAGCGAAAATCCTTCTGCAACCACCAATTCACCAGTTACTGGTGCATAGCGCACGGGGAACAGATTCACGGTCAACAGGGTCACATGCTTTCCATTGGCGTTCAGGCCACTCCCGATATGATAGCCCGCCCATGCATCAGGATACAGAGTATCACTCGAGTATACCTTACTATCTTTCTCAGAGTGTACAACCGTCTGCGTCTCCTGCGAATAAGAGACAGGTGCTGGTGCTGGTCTGATTTCTTTAGTTATCGTCTGATGCTGGGCACTCATCGGTTGAACATCCACAAAAACATCGGTGACACCGAAGGGAAGTTCATAGCGCTGTATGATTCGAGGCATCATCGGCTGCCCGGGATTCAACAGATACGATTCTTGATCACCAAGATGGACCAGAAGATAGTTATTTTCGCTTTCAGTCACCTGTATCGATGAGACATCCACTGAAATCGTCTCAGTTCTTGTCTGCATCGAAGATATCCCGGTTTTTTGTACATTTGTCGCGACTGTTCCAAACCCGCTTACAATAAAAATTCCTACAATGAGGATACTTAACCATTTTTTCATAACCTACGCCCCTTTTCCAATGACACTATTATTATATAATTAGTATATAAAACATTGTTCTTTGGTGTGCATTCTCTTCGCCTATTCAATGAGGACGAAATCGACTGGAATGCACCCTATGTCTCTTCAGAGATCAGAGGAGAAAAAAAAGAAAAAAAGGGACTGATGAATGATTAGGTCATCAGCTGGATGAGATGATGGAACGCAGGGAACCTCTCCAACAGACTGCTCAGGAGTGAGAAGAGCTGAGATCTCAAGGAAAACAGTTCCACCGGGGTTTTCATATACACAGAGATGGTCTGAAAATCACTCGGGTCATGGGTATTGACGATCTTGATGGTCCCATTAAACTCGTTTTTATCTGAAGGAGCCACCACTTGAACAAGCACGGTGATTGTTCCAGCCTCTGGCGTAAGGTCTTCACCATTTACTGGTGTGAACGTCCACTCGCCCCAGTCAGGCCATTCGCTGATCACCCAATCAAGTTCCGAGGATGCTTCTCCAACATTCTGCACCGTGAAGTTCCCCAGGACTGTCGCACCCGGTTTTACCTTAGCCCAGCTCAAACTACCTTCACATTGTAGATCAGGCACCAAAGGTGGTATCCAATCTCCTGAAGTGAATCCCTTTATGCAGAAGTTCGCGGTATGATCCCAGGATGGGTCACTAAATGCATAATCATACAGATCAACCCAGTTCGCTCCATCCCAATAGTAACTCTCATCTTCATGGGCAATCGATTCCACGATCGTCCCCCGATCCTGTCCACCTAGAAGCACTGCAACTTCGGAAGTTCGATCAATAGCTTGTCCACCTGAAAAGACTTTCACATAGACATAGAAGAAATCACCAGCGGGGAATCCAACAGGATCCTCAAGGGTGATCGTATGATAACCATGATAGGCGATTGTTCCTGATGTACTGGCACGTTCATCTAACAGGACACCACCTTCAAAACGGTCATACACCTTTACCTGATACTGCACTGAGTCATCCGTGGTATAAAAACTGACCGCTTGCAGCGTCTCATTACCGTTTACGACAAACTCGTTGAACGCTTCAGATATATCGGTTAGGGTATCCCGCCACCCATGATAATCATAGAAATGCGTTATGTCATACGGTGTGAGTTGCACATCCTTGAAAGATACTGCCCCCATCTCTGGGTGTTGACCGCACCATTTATCATAATAGGAGATCCAGAAGTACCCGCCCTGTGGTCCCCATCCGGAGCCCCAGCTGTTCTTACAGAGCCATGCACCTGGCTGCGGAGCAGGAGTAATCTTGGTATCATCCCAGCCGACCAACGCGACCGCATGGTTTGGATCCGTTGAGGATGATGATGGTTGATAGAAACCATAGTAACTACCATAATTGTGCAGATATTGCGATTCGTAATCAAGACAGGTTCCCATCACACCTTGGGTCATAAGAATCTCTTTGATGGTATTGATGTTACTGAGGTCCGATCCTGCGACGAACCATTCAATGTCATTAGGATAAAAGAATTCATATGAACTATCGTAACGAGCTGGTGCTGATGAATACCAATTATCATCATATTCTGTTTCGTCATTTGCAGCTGCACAATAGACTGCCCCTTCCCCGCGGGTGATGTACGCAGAGGCGATGAGGTAATCCCCCCCATTATGAACCTGAAGACCACTCCCTGGAAAATCATCGTTGTTAAAGACATTAAATCCGTTCCACCAGTCAAGATGGTATTCCGCGAGATTCGGCTCTTCAGAATGCCCGGTTTCATTCCAGCTCCCGGTCATGAGCAGGTTTCCCTCTAGCGCGGCCATCGTCCCATGGGTCCAGCAAGTACCTCCGGACTGTGATTTCACAGAGGTGACATAATTCATCCCAGCAACGTCTCTGAGGTCAAAAGAGCTGGGTGGATCAAAGGAAGGCATGGGGGTCTGGTTTAGCGCATCGATTGTGGGCTCAGGTGTGTTTGTTTGATTTGGAATAGCACTAGCTGGTGCGATGACAAGAAGAGCAGTCACCGTTAAAATACATAACATCAACAATTTATTCTCTTTAAACATAGTTTTCCCCTTTTTTTCTAACTATCCTACGGATAACAATGCTCGCTTTCTATATAAATATTTGTTATAAAATGATGGATATTGTGGTGACTCGTTATTCGGAGGAGCACCATATCAATATATCATGTTTGTATCTCTTGTTATCTTGGTTGTTTTTTCCGCAGTGCTGCTTCACGATAGAACAGGACACTACCGATGAGGCAGAGCGCTCCAACGACCGCGAGCTCGACGGGGATCGGGATGCGGTTTGAGATCATCACTGGTGCGTTATACGCTACTGCTTCCGCATAGATTGTTGCATCGGTTTGGCCGCGTTCAACGACAAAGAACAATGGTTTGCTTTGCCCTGGTTCCAATACCAGGATCCAGGGGAAACCGGGATCGTTAACGATCCAATCATCTGGGATGTCTTGCAACTGCACTTGGATAAGGAACGCAGTAGCATCCCCGATGTTTTTCACATCTGCTCGTACGACAAAGACATCGCCAGGGTTAGCATGCTCCCATTGTGTATCTATACTGAGGAACAGATGGGTCTGTGGGATGGGGTCTGCCCCGGCGAGGGGGACGATGATGGCGAAGAGCAGCAGCATACAGAGGAGCAACGCTCCTTTCTTTGTTTGTTTCATATTTTTTTTTACCTCCTATTCTTCTTTCGGGAAATTTCTCGTGAGTTTTAACCAGAGGATGAAACAGACCAGGACCCAGAAGAAAATCAAGACCTGGCCAAACGTCGCATGAAAAAACTCAGAGGCATCCACGGAGATTTGAAAACCAACGATGATGCCGGTCAGAATGCGGAGAGAGTTCCCTAGAAACAGGATCGGCAGGAACAGCAGGGCGAATAATCGATTATACGCGCTGAAATATGGGACCACCGCTATCCCAACAAGAAACATCATATACACAAGTAGTCCGCTGCATTCCGAGGAGAGTTCGTAGATGCGGTCTGCCTGGGAAAACGACACGACGACGTATCGTTCGAGGGAGATAGCAGGGATACCCATGGTGTTGAGCACCTGAGCATTTACCTGAGCAGTCATCTCCGGCAGCGGTGCATAGCCAGGGAATGCCAGGATGATATAGCCTAGACAGATGAGCAGGATGCTTGCTCGAATCGTGATATCTAACGTGTGCCCCATTTTGTTGTTCTTAACGTACATAATGCATACACTCTCACTGGGATGAGTAGGAAAATATGACAAAACGCATACAAGGGAAATAGGAAGAAGACCCGGTCGCGGGTGCGGAGGAACGCATAGGATCCACGCAGGATTGCGATCCCAATCAAAATCATGAGATACCCGATGAGATACATCGGGCTTTCAACGATGGAGCGGTACCCGACGAATATCAAGGAAAGTACCAGCAACATGGGCAGCACCGCCTGCATGCAGAGGTCATAGAGCATGTACACCTGTGTGTTCCGTCGTCGTAGGATGATGCGTTTCAATGTCCAGAACAACTCCCGGTAAAAACTGCGGTTCCAACGGGTCTGTTGTCGCAGCCATGGTTTCAGATGCTGCGGGACCTGGGTCTCTGCTTTTGCTTTTCGTTCGAACTTTACAATGTACTCTTTTTCCAAGATCAGGTTCGTCAGATGACGGTCATCGCCGTAGGTGCATATGGTGCCAAAGAACCGCTCAGAGATATACGCTTCTTTTACTTGCTGGACGAGCACGTTGCGGTACGCCGCGAGCGGTCCTGAGCAGCACAGAACGGTCCCGAACAGACTCTG
>DAJP01000008.1:0-6005 GCA_002496355.1 Euryarchaeota archaeon UBA346
GCTTTGACCCAGAGGGAGTCAACGATCCCATGGAGCACCTCATAACCTGCTTGTTGAGCGACTTCTGATGCAGTCAGCAGGATATCCCGGCTGAACGCGGTGATGCTTTCATGGCATTCGATGCGCCCGTACCGGGCGTTCCGGTACCCGGTGTACCCGAAGCAGACGACCAGGACCCATTTCCATGCTTTCTGCAGCTCGGTGTAGACCGCAGGATCGTACTGGGTGTTTTTCGCGCGTGCCTTGAAGCAGAATCTTCGTTGTAAAATCGGCTCAAGCACCTCCGGCAACAGCCCTTTCTGTTTCTGGCAGAGGTGATACCCCAGTTGAGGGACTCGTTTGTTGGAGTCAGGGCAGCAGGAGCACAACATGGTCTCCGGGCTGATGTTATGCAGCACCATGATGTTGGGGTAGAGAGAGGCGTAATCCAGCTCGACGACGTTCTCATGAAGACCGACCACCGGTTCCAGGACGAGTCCTCCGCGGTCCGCGATGAGCAGTTCTTCCGCGGTCTTCCAGTTCTCCGGCATGTTCTTCTTCCAGGGAACCAGATATCCTTTTTTCATCGCGGCGTTGATTTCGATCTGACTGATGGCAGTCCCTGGGCCGAGCCGTGAGAGCAGCTGCAGGGGGATGTTGGCGCATCGCGCGATATCAAGAATGCCATGAAGTCCGCTTTGCCCGTAGAAGAACGATTGCGCGGTGTCCAGATGGATTCTCCCCTGCAATGTGTAGAACGCGGGGCGGTACATGATCCGACCGTAGCTGAAATAGGATTTTGCTTTTTTGACGGGCCGCAGGTTGTTCTTTTTCTGGTTCTTCTCCCGGCCCAGGTTCATCAGATGTTCGATGCCACAGCTCTTCGCACGGTGATACAACAGGGGGAACAGCAGGCTATCTCCGTTCACGGTTGTGATGACGTCTGGGTCGAGCTGTTTGATTCGATTGATGACGGAGAGGATTGTATCGGTCTCATTGTCCTCATGGATGATTTCATCGTCGAGACGGATGGCTGGGAGTGGCTGCTGGAATGAGGGAGCTGCTTTTTGTTCCGCTGCGACATCAAGATGAGAGATCCTGAAGGGCGGTTTCTCGTAATCCAGTGCCCAGGGGTCATCCCTGCAGGTGAAACGTTTCCCGTCCCAGGTCACCTGCGCATGACAAAACACTCCCTGTTCCTGGAGGTACCTGGTTGGGAGTCGTAGATCAACGTTGAACAAGTGATGTCGATGGAAACCGCCCCAGGAATCGATCAGATCTGCTAGAGGATGCAGCGCGTTGAGATGGTTTGGCGTCACCTCAAGGACCATGGTGTGCTGTGGGGAGCCTAGCGTGAGTTTTGCAGGAGTCAGTTGCAAGTGTTTCACCTGGGGGATTTGTTCTACTGCCTTAGCAACTTGGGAGATGTCATATGAGGAGGTATAGACATAAAAACAGGGGTCGTACGGCGTTTCAATCCGGGTCGTTTTGCCGTTCTGCAGCAGCCAGGTGACCATGACGTTGTTTTCATAGTCGGGGTACACATCAAGGATGGTCCCGTTCAACATACTCTCGCAGCTTGCGTAATGTCTTTTCGTGTTCGACTAAGATGGACATCACGATCGGCTCGAACGGGTTAGGGTTGCTGATGTTGCCACCGGCGGCCGCGTGTTGCCGGGCATGGTTGATGAGCTCGTCGAACGCCTCCTGGTCGATGGTGCGTAGCGCGCGTTTGAACTCGTTCCATTCCCAGCCGAATGATTCAACGACCATGCGGAACGTAGGGACGGTCCGGCCCATCAGTTCACCATCCCGAATGCTTCCAGACGGAGCTGTCCGTTTGCATCACGGACGATTGTCGTGCGTTTCTGTTTCTTGAGCAGTTCAAGGGAGATGCGTTGGTCGATGTGTTTTATTCTGATGATTTCGGTGACGTTGTCGTAAAGTGTTTTTCCCAGGCCGTTCGATGGCGAAAGCGGCATCGCATCAAGGTGGGTGCACACGGTGATGAGCTGGTACGTGGTGGTGAGCTGTTGTATCTTCTGCAGGTCCTGGAGCAGTAGCGTCTGAGCTTCCTGAGAAGACAGCTCTGGGTCATGGTAGAGTGCCGGTAGCATCCCGATGAGCAGGGTGCGGGGGCGATGGTTCTGGATCATGGGCTCCAGCAGGTCTTGTAGGATGGTGGAGAGCTGATACACGGTGAATGCTCTGCTCATTAGCACGTTCTGCAAGACTTCTCGTTGGTCCAGTTCTAGCAGTCGTGCATACCTGGCGATCTGGTACGGGTTGGCACGCATGCCTGCATCGATGTAGATGGTCTGGCTGTGGAACGTGCGGTAGGTGTTGGCGCAGAGCTGGTCTGGCAGCGCTGCGATCAGGCTGCTGTTCCCGTCTATGAACGTCAGCTCCCCTGCTTTGAAGCCGCCGCAGAGACGGTCCAGTTCTGTTATCCCTGAGGGGATGATGAGGTCCGGTCGTCTGACCTCGACAAGAGAGCTGCTGCTGTGAGCTCTCTGTTTTTCTTGTGTTGAATGGTTGTTTTTCATAACGTCTGCCTCCCCGAAATAAGGTCGTGGAAAGAAAACAGAGGCGGTGGTGTTTTAAAAAGCTGAGAGGGGGGTCAGTGAAAGTATTCGAAAGGGTGTTTTTGGGTATTATCTGATCATGTGGTTCATTTTCTGGGCGTTTGGGAGCATCTCGGTATTGTTGAAAAAAAAGTAGACGGTCTTGGGGTTCTTGGAGAGGATGCGTTGGCGTATCTCATGGAGTTCCTGGTCTGTGTAGTTATAGGAGTACCAGGCGGTCCGGCCATGGATCCGCTCGTAGATGACCTCGGTGCTCAGGATGGTCCGGGGGAGCTGGGGTGCGTCGATGCTGACGAGGAGAATTTGATGGTGTTTTGCCCAAGTGATGAGCTCGTTGGTGAACAGGTTGGGGTGGCGGAACTCGACTGCAACCTTGTCGGTCCCTGTCTTTTCGAGGAACTGCTCCAGGATTGAGAGGTCGGTGAAGGAGGGTGGGAGCTGGAGAAGGTAGTAGTGGATATGGTCTTCCAAGGGTCTGAAGAGTGTTTTGAATCGTTGGAAGCGTTCAACGATTTTTGTGCTAAGTTTTTGGAAATGGGTAATCGACCGGTGGACTTTGATGACCCAGACGAGGTCTTTACTTTTGGCTGCCCAGGATTTGACCATGGTTGGGTAGGGGAACCGGTAGAAGCTCATGTTCAGTTCAATCGCATTTAACTGTGATTCGGTGATATACCAGTCCAGGGAGTTACCTTTGTTCCAGTCGTAGGACCATCCGGAGGTGCCGATGTAGATGTGCGTCATTGTTATGATGAACAATGGTTGTCATTTTATCCTTTTTTCTGTTGATTTCTTGTTTCTTTGATTGAATTTTATTAGATTCTGATGGATTATTAGGCTTAATAATATATTTATAGGGGAAGTTTGTTGTAATATTGTGCAGGGGGAAAGCAAATGGAAAAATACTCTCAATGTATGCAGATGCTGATTATTACATCAATTTCTCTTTTTCTGATTATTAATATTATGCCAATAACAAATGGTCTTCCAGTTGCAGAGAAAAAAACAGTAGAAACGAGGAATAGTTCCGATTTGATTCATGTTTCAGGGACGATGGGACAAAATGGTTGGTATATCAGCAATGTCCAAATTACTATTCATCCTCCTCAGGGAGCAGGACCTGTTTTTTATAGTTTTGATAATATGACCTGGTCCGAATACGTAACTCCAATCATTGTGAATTCAGATGGGTTTATGACTGTATATTGTTTCTATATGGAGGATGGTAATCAATCTGAGATATACCATGTTAGTTTTAAGATTGATAAGACGCCTCCATTTGTTACCATCACTTTCCATAGGGACGGATGTAGGGTTCTTGTTTCAGTGGACGCCATTGATAACATGAGTGGTGTTGTATCAGTAGAGTTTTATTCTGATGGTGCATTAATTGGAACTCTAACCGTCGAACCTTACGATTTCGAATTTTATGTCGGTCTATTTGGTGAACATACGATGTCGGTGATTGTGTATGATGCGGCAGGGAACAGCGTTGATGCATTTCATACATTCCCATATGAGTTAGGTCATAAGCAAAATAATCTTCATCAGCAGATGTTTCGTTTATTCCAAAATCTCATCGAAATCACGATGTACCGCTTGTTTGTTTGACGAAAAAAAATGTGAAAAAGAGAATTGGTGATAGAAAGGATGAGAGAACAATTGAGCAGGAAATATTTGGTGGTCGGGGTCGCGTTCCTATTTGTTGTAGCGGGCTTCGTCACTGTACAAGCAATCCCCTTCGAGGAAAAAAAACAATCTGAAACACTCTCGGGGGATTTCTTTGGCATGTCAAGTATTGTTCTTGTGTCCTGGGATGCGAACCAGACAGAAGAGCCGATTATGCCTCGAGGGCTGTTGCGTCACGTGGATTTAGAGATCTCGTTTGGGGTGACCTTTGGAGTATTTGGTCGTCTCGTCTATCTTCTGTTCAGAAACCAGCCGGTGATCATCACTGTAGACGTGGAAGACACACCAGACTGGTGTATCGCAACCATGTCACAAAAGACGCTTCAATGCACCATACCATCACGAGAAGACAGCTATGTGACTGTCCATACAATGTGCTCAGTTCAGGTTTCTGATGATGCGCCTGCGTTCGCTCCCTGTCCTATCAAGATTCAAACCACGGTTCAATCTTTTTATGGTCCGTTCGGTTTTATCTCCCTCCTGAGAGGCGCCACCCGGGAGGATACCGTGATGTTCACGGTTGCGTATAAGCCGCTTATTTCATCACTGTTCCCTGAGACAACCATGATTGAGGCACCACCGTTTATTGAAGTGCAGCTCCCGATCTGGATCAAAAACCAGGGGAATGGTCGGACGACGGTGGTCAATGAAATAGTGGACTATCCGGACGGATGGATGGTGTCTTTACCTGATCAGCTGGTCGTGGAAGTTGGTGAGTACGGGAAGATGAACCTCTCAATCATTCCGACATGGTTTTATGTTGGAGAGGAATTTATTACGCTTAGTTTTACCCCTCATTCCTCTGACGACTTCTCATTATACGGGGAACCGATCTTTGTCACGATAGTGGCATATTTTGAGTTTCAAAAATGAGAAAAACAAATACGGTCGTACGTCGTACCGATCAATAGGATGTGTTTATAGGAGATGTCATTCGTTTTCAATGAAGAGTGTCTCATTTCCCTTCTTTATAGACAAGAAACCCATAGGTGATGTTGCCGCACCGCGGACAGCACAAGACCCCGTCCCTGTATGGGGTTTCGGCAGAATCCTTTTTCCTCAGTTCCTCAAAATAATTCTCACACCATCTGCATATGTATGTCATGCTTCTCTCCTCAGTATCACACATCATATCATTTGTCTTAAATTTTTTGTTTTAAATAAGCAATTGGGACCTATTTTTATGCAGAAAGGTTGTAAGGATATGTTTTTAAAGGGGAACAATGTTATAAATGTGATATGGGGCGGAAAGCGTTGGATGGAAGAAATGCTCACAGAATATGTCTTTGTTTCATCGTCGTACTATTATGTATTGGAACTAGTTCGCTCCCGTGCATTGGTGGATCTGTTCGTGAAACCGCAGGAGATGGTTATCAAGAGAACACATCAAGTCGTTCGAATGAGACCCTTTTTGATGTCCTTGAGGATGTCTGTTCAGTCAACATCAACCAAGAAACAGAGGTGGTTCTCTCCCATCCAGACATAGAGGTGGATAATATTGATATCGCAGAAGCGGGTGCTACACAGTTGGGAAACTTAATCACGGTGTGTGTCCAGGTCGCAGGGGTGATCGAAAACCGGGGGAAAATTATCGATTTTTATAATGGGGGGAATCTAAGTAATCTGAATTTTGTTGAGTATGATTTTTTAATATCGACAAACGAAGATGACTACATGGTGAGTTATGCGAACTACACCGGTCTGATTGCGAATAGAACCGAGACAAGAAATCTCACTTCTTCAGATTACTCG
>DAJP01000008.1:6372-6885 GCA_002496355.1 Euryarchaeota archaeon UBA346
GGGAGATGATTTTAATGATTTTGTCTATCTCTCAGATCTTGTTCCAAACCCACCGTTAGAACTTATGGCGGCAGTCGTCCCTGAGATGGGGTATACCGGACAACCTGTTCAATTTAAGATCAATGAAATTCCTCTGACTGGGACGCATCCCTTTGTCTACCACTGGGAGTTCGGAGATGGAGGAACCTCCGGTGAGAAGAAACCCCTGCATGAGTACACGAAAGCAGGGGTGTACACCTATAATGCGACCGTGACTGATGATGCAGGAACCTCAGGACACTTTTCCGGGGTGATTCGAATCATACAAATGAAGAAAGCGATCCTCTTTGGTAGAATCCAGATAACATCATCAGATAACCAGTACACAACAGTTGCGGCAGAGAATCTACGGATGATTACATTTCATCCCTTTGAATTTCGCCATTTCCTTGAAAATGAGTTGATAACATTTTCGAATCAGTATTTTGGGATCATCATCGGAAATGAGGCATCATTGTATATGCTTGGGATCTT
>DAJP01000002.1:0-11762 GCA_002496355.1 Euryarchaeota archaeon UBA346
GGAGTAATATCGTCGATATAGAACCCTTCCTGTAATGTCCCTGTGTCGGTCGTATATCTCAACCGGATAAACACGGACCCTCCAGAATAATTACTCAGATCATACTCCTTGTATTGCCAGCCGCCCGATGATCCAGTGAAAATATCTAAGACTTTGAAGTTCCGACCATCGGTGCTGACCTCGACAAACGCATCATCGAAATCACTCTCAGTGTTATACCAGCACCAGAAGGAAAGCTTCATGCCTTCGGTAATCGGGATTGGATAGACAGACGTCATCGAAGAAACATCAGAGTTGGTATACCGAGATTTAAAGCTAGATCCCCCAGAGTGGTATCGTGAGGTCGACAGTGCGAACCCATCAAGACTCCAGAGATCAGACCCAGATTCCGCGTCATCGGTTCTAGTGGAAAGCCCACCAAGCTCGTCAAGCTGGAAATAATCAGGTGATGCTAACGGGTTCTGCTCCATCCAGGATACTCGATAGTTCCCATCAGAGTCATTGGGTACTTCGTCAAGGACTGGTGGCATCACACGTGGTACGACAGTGTCACGTATATTCTCCGCTTCTGAGATGAGATACAATGCCCCGTCGTTGTTTTCTTTGCATATCTGATCAAGATAGCTTGCAGACGGATGGAAATCTGAACACGCTTCAATGGTATAAGCAAACGTCGTCCGACCAAGGACATAATGACTATATCCATACTCCCAGTCGATGTTATCGCCAGTCGTCCCATACAAACCATAGGATTGACCTGGTGTATACGTCCCTGAACCACTCTGTCGAGTGATCCGCTGTGCAACCCCTGTTCCAATAGCACTAATATATGTGTTATCTGGGACATGTGATGAGGTGTACCCCCATGGCCAGTACAGTTCTTGTTGGTACGTGTGCCAGGAGATCGAGGCAGAAATATCGTGCGTCATAAAGAAATTTGTTATCGCCTGGATTTCAAGCTCTGAAGCTGGCCCCGGACCACAGTACACCTCGTCCCCCGGGCTATGAGTCACTGATGCATCAAAGATAGATCCCCACTCGCCCCAAGCGTTTCCATCAGTAGACCCAGGATAGTTCCGGTTTAAATCCACTCCTGTCGTTCCATACTGTGGGAAGTACTGTCGGTTCTTCCGCCAATCATGACTGAGGTCATGACACCAGACATATCCATCTGGGTTCACACAAGGAACAATCCATATTCTCCGGTTCTCCACAAAATCAGTAATAGTGGAATTCACACCATATCCCGCAGTCAGATTGTTCGCGATACGCAGGCAGATCTCCAC
Source organism: Euryarchaeota archaeon UBA346 (assembly GCA_002496355.1). Classification (GTDB taxonomy): domain Archaea; phylum Thermoplasmatota; class E2; order DHVEG-1; family DHVEG-1; genus SM1-50. Next base: position 1,287 of record DAJP01000002.1, read on the forward strand.
GGTGGGCCATTCACGGGCATGATGAAGTCCCATGAAAAACACACCAGGTTCCCCTTCATCAACACCAGGGTTATCAGAGATCTCCAAACACCAGATAGTACGTCCTTCGTAAGTCGTCCCAATGCTGAAGAGACTGGTGATATCAGAGTAATTGGTAGCAACACCCTGCAAGATATTTTCCACCTGGGCAAATGTATGATATGATCCCATCATAGCCGCATGGTATGCATCCATATCTGCTATACGAGTTGTATATGAAATCTGATTGTCAGTTAGCTCGGTTAACCGGTATCGCGGGATGATGATATCCACATATTCCCCATGGCTTGCTGCAACGACCTCCACACCCTGTGGAAGCACAACATCTCCCTGGGTGATATCGATTCTCACAAGATCTTTTACCGAAGAAGTCGGCTCATTACTCTGTGAACCTGAAATCGAAACAGATCCACAAAGCAATATCACTAGTGTTCCGAAACAAATGATTGTCTTTTTATTCATCTCTCATGCCTCCATTCTAGGAATATCCTCCAATCTGTAGACTGGGGTCACCAAGTAAGACGAACTCCTGGACAGTCTTGCAGTCCAGTATCTCAAGCATCGGTGGATACGTGTTAAGATAATCAATAAGTGCTGAAGTATGCGCCTGTCCAAGGATGGTCTTATTGTTCACCCCGTAATTTTTGAAAAACTGCGTGTTCGCATACCCTGAAAAGAACTGGGTGCAATCAGGGATGGAATCATTGTTCCAATCCTCCGTAGCGAACCAGTCCAGCCCGGTGTACGCCATGGTCGCGATACTCCCACCATTCTTCACACTAACCAATTTCCATGCCCAGCATTCCGGGACCCATTCCATGTAGTAAAATTTCCTTTGGAAATACGAAAACCCATCCCTGAGAAACCCTTGCGGAATATTCAAAAGACTCGTGTTGAATTGTCCATTGTGACACCCGCCACAGACGGTGACCGGCAGCTTTTCCCCATTTGTCAACTCCGGCATATGTTTCAACTGTAATCCCGTGATCCAAAGGCTTCCATTATGTGGTGGATGCGTGGACCATGACGAAGGGTTCCCATGTCCGTCAAAGAACAAAAACCCACAACCGGCATTGATCCCATCAATGACATCCTGCGAACCCGTGAAGTTCCCGTTCGATGTCCAGAGTCGGACGCCATCAAAACCAGTCAGATACTGTAATGCAAGAGCGTTTTCTTCTTCACCTTCATACCAGGGATCTGTAGCATTGGGTGCGGAATCCCCACCGACAACAACCATTCTGTTGAACCATTCAGCCCCAGCGGTCGTGGTCTCATAGGTGATTATCTTGTTCACCAGGGATTTTACCTCATTAACATTTTTACACGCAAGACGTCCGAGATACACCTCCGGATACAGGTCTAGGATGTCTTTTCCTTGGTTATTCCATTCAGCAAACAGACCGTTCCCATTCGAGTCCCATGTTGAGAAGTTCCCAAAGGCGTCATAGAGATCAGCGAAATAGAGGTCGGAGAGATATCCTCCCTCCCAGTTTGCCCCGTCATCTAGGTTAGTGTATCGGACTGGGACATGCCATTTTTCATTCAGAATCCCACCAGACCGTCCACCGACTAAAAGAACGTAATCGGTCCCCCATTGGTCATAGGCGTTCTTTATGAAGTATTTCATCTCCTCGGCACAGTCCCGTCCTTCCGCAGGGAAATAGACGCTGTCACAGATCTCATTTCGTGTCACAAGTTTCGTGGTGATTCCATTGCTGATTTTATGGTCCACCAATGGCTGGAGTGCTTTGGAAAAATCCTTCGGAGCGATAATCACGAGTTGATACTCATCTGCTTTTGCAGGTTGGGCTGTGGGAAGATCATAGGTTATTGAAAGGGATGCTGTGTTCCTATATAGTAGTATATTATCAGTTGGTATGTATTGGAGTGGGAAGCAGCGAATCGTCACAAACAGAACATGATCATCACCGGAGATCCCCGCACCAAGATGATACTCATAGAGGGATTCTGGGTAAATCGAACCAATTTCTTTTTCTTGGTTGTACCTCACAAGTGTCCCAGCGATAGAGGTCACAGGTGTTGGTGCTGACACAATCGTATTTTCTAGGATGTATTCCTCCGGTTCGGAGAATGTCACATCAACACTTCTTATCGTCGTACCAAATGGGAAGATATAGGTGGTGACAGAAGCAGGAAGCATCGGTGCACCAGGTGTGTTCAACCAGTTGTTTACATTGTTTATGGTAACGTACGTTGAGCTTTCTTTGGTGATGATCTCTGGGTTTGAAAAAAAAAGTATTTCTGTTTTCTTCAATGATGGTTCTATTGTTTTTGAAACAGCGGCTGCCCCAAGTCCACTTAGGACCATGATTCCAATTAATACTAGTGGTACGAATCTTTTCATATTATATCCCCTAATTTTTATCGATAACATCTAATGAAGTTTATCCCTGTATGCTTTTAATTATATAAATCTCTATTTAAAACTATCTTAGGGATTGAACAAGCAGAAAGGACAGGATATCCTTTGAGGGCACCTCCTGGACGCTCTTCCAGAAGATATTCCACGTAAGAGTGGTTTTTTCAACAGGTGCCACCAGTTCAATGGAAATAAGTCCGTAATCAACATGATCCTCTGTATTCCATATTTTTATGGAGCCAGTAAACGTTCCTTGCTCATCAGGCACGTCAACGTACACATGGACTGTAACCTGATCTCCCGATGGAAGATTTATGCCGCTGTTTGGTTCAAAGACCCAGTTGCTGCCCCACGCGGGGGTCTCTGCGATCGCCCAATCCAGATATGATTCACTGAACCCTTCCGGGTCGGTGCCGATGTTAGACACCGTAAATGTGCCTAAGGCGAAATAATTGGTCCCACTTTTGACACTTCCACTTAAAGAACCAGTCACCTGCAGATTCGGCTCCGGGGGGTCATACGAATCAGACAACTGGAACCAAACTTTCGCATCATTTTCCTCGTCACTATTGTCTCCCCCATCCGGTTGGTAGGTCCCTGAGGAAGTCAGATACCCTCCCTCAGAGATGATCGTGTCGATCTGGATGATCTGATTTGTGACAAGGCTGTATTGACAATGAAAGATCGCTCCTCTAATGTCAGTAGTGCTGTCGTCAGATCCTCCACCGATGTACCCGCTAACATCTGCCAGGTCATCCCCCGTAATCGTATCCCGATCCCAGACTTTAATCGTTATCTCTGGGGTCGGTGTCTGAACATGGAACCGATACGTGACATCCTCGGTATGGTCGTCTTCATTGCTGGAATAATCATCATTGATCTGTTCGCTCCATTGGCTTCCCGTGTAGACCTGTACTCGATACGACCAGTCCGCCTCACTTTCTAGCCATCCTTCGATTTCACCGATCATCTGGATCCGATGGATCTTCACATTCACCTGTGGACCAGTTTGAGGCGTATAATCAAAATAGATGATCTCTTGACCTATTTTACAATCCCCATACAGAATCATAAACCAGCCATCTTCACCCCAGCCTGTCCCCCAGCTGTTTTTACAGATCCAGCAGTTTTGTGCATCATCATAACCGACAATGACGACCGCATGGTTCATCGGGTCAGGGTCGCTCCCCGGGTGTTCATACACCCCGCCGCTGTATCCAAAGAAGTCATCATAGACGATCATTCCTGCGACCAATGGACCTTTTTGAAGCAACGCGTTTTTTATCGAATTGATATCACTTGCTACCGTATGCCATGCGTCAATCTGGATGATGAGGTCTTCCCAGTTGCTGCATTTATCAGAACACGGAGGAACAGTGCCAGACCCACTCACATAGGCGAAGCAGGATTCTGGTAATGTGCCATAGGACGTTATGAAATTATAGGGTCCTGGCGAATAAGCACCATCGCACCCTTGGATATAATCACCCATCCATTCCATCCCACACGAGACAATGAACTGTTCTGAAAGATCAATGGAATACCCCGGGTTTCCCTGTCTTATTTTCATGAGCGCCTCGATCGAACCAAGGGGTGCAAACGCGTAGCAGCTTCCACAGTCCGCCTGGTTTTTAATTGGGGTAGTCCAGTCACCGGTCTGACCATTGTAGGTTGCATCCCGCCAATCCCATGATGCAGAGGTCACCCCTGTGAATGCTTCTCCTTCAGGGAGTGTTTCTTTTACAGGCAGCAGTCCCGTTCTATGATAGTTTCCATCAATGTCAGGTGTCTCAGGTGATTCGCATCCGCAGTCATTGTCGCTCGTGATTTCTTCAGACGGCTTCTGCTGATTTGTCCCTGGTTTCATGTCTGTATCATTTTGTTGTTGTGTTCCAATGACGGTAATACAGGTGCCTAGCAATGTACCTATCAATAGGATTGAAAATATTTTTGTGTTCATGGTATTCTTCCCTTTGTTTGTTGACAGCCCTAATCACCTATAAATATTTTTATCTAACCTGGAAAAAGATAATGATAATATATAATGGAACGACTTTTTTTTTTTTGAGAACTACTGTATTTCTATAAAATGCAATAGTTGAATATACGAAATTTTATCACGTATCACTACGATTCTCTTGCAAGACAGTCTTCCATAATGTTTATATCCTAAAACGCATAATAATAACGTGAAATGAAACAGCAGAGCATTCGGAAAAAAGAACTTGATTCCCTCAGGACTCAGTGGAGGAAATCCCATCGGACCCTGAATGGCAGGATCATCTTATACCCAGACAAACCACCTGAACATATTAATGCTCGGGGCAGCAAACTGTATAACTGGTTCTGGGGGAAGATTCTACGTGAAACCAAACCAGAGGAGATCCCTGCTATCGTGTCAGGCCTGCAGGATGCGATCCATGCAGAGAAGGACACTCGGAAGATTCAGATACTGAGGACCATGATCGGGATGGCTGATGATGCGTATCAATTCAAGCAGCTTGAGGATATCAAGGATTTTGATACAGAGCTTCAATTAGAGCATAAACCGGTGTTCAATGCGGAAGACGGGGTCATTTATCGTAGCGGAAAAATCTATACAACGGATTATAACGAGGATGAAAGTGAGATCCTCATTCGAGATATCGAAGGGATCATCATTGATATGTTATCTTCTGAGGATACAGAAAAAAATGCGTCTCCTTCAATAGTTCGGAATAATACCTATAAGAACTGGAAGTATATGGAGAAAATCTGATTCGAACCACCAGTAAATAACCTGAATTACTTTATGTGTTTTTTTTTATAACCAATAGGAAAACATCTGAATGGAGTTTTTTTTTTTTTTTTTTTTTGTATTATTCAAATTAGTAGTTTACAGAACGAAAAAATATACCGTTCACCTACTAATCCTAGATGTGTCTTTAGGATGGTCAAATGTTCTCCGGGCACATACAATGTTACATTCCATGGCATCAAAGTAATCGCTCTGAGGTTCACCGTGTCAAATTCTATGACATCATGGTAGGTTGTACGATTGTGTATGTTTCCAAATAGAAAGACGACCTTTGTCTCATGTGGTGTCTCTTCGATTTCAACTGGATAGAAAAACATCCTCCCTGCAGGGTTCATGAGAAATCCTTTGACATTTTCTCTGAACACTAAATGCTGGTTCGCATGGGCGAGGTACACAAACGGCGCATCCTCATGGATGATGACCTGAGATTCTTTATACAGGTTTGCTCGCTCCGTAATATTGTATGTCTGTAATGCAGCGGTGAATAAATCTTGAACTTCTGTTTTGTTGTAAAATGCGACATTTCCTGCTGCTCCAATAACACACTGGTTCGCGCCATATAATACATTCATGAAGTTATCCGGATCACCGTTGTCTCCCGTCCATCCAAGGAGACACATTGGATGTTCTCCTGCTTGAGTCTTTGCAAGATACGTGGACCAATCGATCTGATAAATCTCCACGTTGATGTTCACATCAGCGAGATATCCTTGAATTGCTTCTCCGATCCTCACTGGATCAAACATGTACGGTCGACTCACTGGCATTACCCATAGTGTCGTGTTAAATCCGTTTGGATACCCAGCTTCTGTGAGTAGTTCAATTGCCTTCGTAGGATTATAGGGGTAGTCAACAATTGCATCATTATACCCTAACATGAACGGTGGCATCCCGTTCTTTGCTATGGTGGCTGTTCCTGCATACAGATTTTCAATTATCCATGTTTTATTGATTGCATAGTTTATTGCTTGTCTTACTAATTTGTTCGTAAATGGAGCGAAGTACCCCGGTGTTTGTACCCATGGTTCATCAGGATCATGGACACCATTGTGATTTACATCATAATAACCATATCCGTTATTTATCGCAAGATACCCGATATTCATTCCTGGTTCTGCGAGAAATGTCAAATTACTATCAGCTTTAATTGCATCAAAACTTGCAGGGTCCGGGTATTCCATTCCTTGGATTGTATTATTTTGTAACGCAAGTAATCGCTCTGAAGGGTCTGTATTGACCTTGAAAATCAACGTATCTATTTTTGTTTCTCCACGCCAATACTCCTCATTTGCGATTAATGTGATATGATCATCAGGTACCCATTCGACAAATCGAAACGGACCAGTACCAACCGGATGTTTATACATCTCTTCTTTCCATGTCTCTGCGTTGGTTGGGCTGACAATCGCAACCGTGAACATCGCAAGACTTGTCATGATCGCAGAATTTGGTTTTTTTAAAACAATATTCACCATGTAATCATTGATTTTTTCAACATTCTGTATGTCGCTAAACATGTATGTCCAGTACGCCCATTCCCCATACTGATGATACGGATGACTGGTGTTGTACTGTCGTTCGAAAGAAAAAACAACCGCATCAGCATTAAAATCCGTCCCATCATGGAACTTCACACCCTCCCTCAAGGTAAAAGTGATGTTTTTTCCATCTGAAGAAATAGCCCAAGCTGTTGCTAAACACGGTTGGATTTCTGTGCTATGAGGTTTGTATTCAACCAGACTTTCGAATATGTTATCTGTTCTAACTGTTGATTCACCATCAGTCACATCTGCAGGGTCTAATTTATCAGCATCACCAGAACAACCAAAAATCAGGGTATGTTCTCGTTTTTGTTCAGAACCCTGCACTTGTTCAGTAGTATCGGACGTCCAAAGCAATGTAAATTTGTTATGGTTTCTAAATTCCGGATTCTGCGCAAAAGTCGATGTTGGTAGGATCACACTCCCGATCATGGTCAATAAAACGAGAACACAAACCAATTTAGCAATCATATTTTTTTGCATTTTCCTTTGCCTCCTAATAAATCAATCATCCATCTCTATTTAAATGTTTTGAGAAAAATAAAATTAGATAACACATGTCACATTACCGGAAAAATTGAACTGAGTAATAAAAAGAGTATTCTATTATATTCCTCCATATCAGATCGATTCGCCAACATATAATATAACGAGGATAAGTTTTTTTGTCGTTTTTATAATATTTTGCATCTGTTTTTTTTCGAATATTCGTCAGATGTCGAATTTTTGATAGAAAACTATAAATGCTCTCACAAAATGTTTCTTTGCAAGGTGATGTAGGAGAAAGGGGAAGATGAAAGTCGTCATAACAGAGAATTGGGATCAGACGTTGTTTTATTTAGCGACACTCTCACTGGTGTTTGTCAGTGGTTTTGTCGTGCGGACCTTCGCTGGGTAAAGAAACGTTTTCTCTTTCCCATCTTTTTTTTTTCATATTTTTATTAAAAACGAGTGTAGAATGAATGGGGAAGAGAGGGGAGGTGATAAAATGATTCGTTGGGAAAATAAGGTTTTTCTTCCCCATATCATTACATTAATTTCAAATAGGGAATAAAACCTAATATATAAATTTTTTTATACAATACAAATAATGAATAAATCAAGAAGGAATTTTCCTTAAAATTTGGATTCTTTTGTATACATTTTCTTAACGATAAAACTCTTGACGGTGTCGAGATCTGAATCCAGGTAGATCGCACCTATAAGAGCCTCCAAGGTGTTTGCAAGGTTGGTTCGGTTCTTTGCTCCTTCCTGTTTCTGTTCTCCTTTGCCTAGTAGAAGATAAGTGCCGATGTTGAGCCGTGTTGCCACATCTGCAAGGACATTGTTGTTGACGCTTTGTGCTCGTCTTCTTGTTAGTTCCCCTTCTGAAAAATATTGGTTGCTTTGGTAGAGCTTCTCGGTAATGATCAGGTTCAGGATGCTGTCGCCAAGGAATTCCAGACGATCGTTATATTCTACGGGTGTCTGTGCTTCGAATGCGTATGTTTTGTGGGTGAGGGCTGTGGTCAAAAGTTGTTTATCCTTAAATGTGTAGCCAAGTTGTTTTTCGAGTGGTTTGAAATTGTTTTTTTTCATGTTTATCCTCTTTTCTCAAATTTTTTTTATCAGTCCAGCTGTATATAGTTTTGAATGGTATGTGCAACGCCAGGGTCATCAAGGGCGTTGATGAATTCTTGGGTGGTTGAAAAAGGTCGTTTGGCTAATATCCGTATTGCTCGTTTCTTCCCAACACCTGGTACTGCTTCGAGCGTCTCCCGGGATGCTGTGTTGATATCAAGAGGGTATGGCACCCCGGTCAGTGATCGATACCCGTACTGCACGATTTTCACAGTATAAAATTTGTGGAGCGGGTAGACGCCAGGGATTCCGACCAGCAGTGGATAGCTTCCCAGCTGTCTGGCGAAGGTCAGCTTCCCTTCATAGATTTCGGCATAAACATCTTTAAGGAGTGTTCCGGGTGGCACGACGCGCTGCAGCATTGGTCGTTCAATGGTCTGACGTACGGTTCGTTTGAACCGCTGGAACGCTGCTTTATGTTTTCTAATGTTCTTCTCACCAATCTCACTCATCCGTGTACCTGGGAGAGGGATGACCTGTCTGAGATTGATCCGCCGAAGCAGGAGGGAATCGTCATAGATTTTTTTCAAGAACTCATAATCAAGAGTGAACGTGTGTTTGGTTTCACCATCAAGACCGAAGACAAAGTTCAGACCAGGGAGCAGCTCTGGAAGTCCGTTTACTCCTGGCGATGAACCAACCTCGTTTAGCAGATTCACTGCTAAATAGACCTCCTCGGCTGTTGCCTTAAGATTATTCTTTTTTATCACCTCTGGGTCGACACTCTCGACACCCAGTGCTGCGACATCCCCCGCAGTATGATATTTGATGATGGTTTTTGCGATTTTTTTACATTCCTTTGGGAATCGTGCGATGATACCGGGGTTCGCGTTATCGATATGGAGTGTTCTTACCGTTGGTGCTGCTGAGCGTATCCCCTTGAACAACTGTTCGATTGCCTCAGGGTTTGGTCGTGGGAACTCTTGTTCGCCCGCGCCTTTTGCCATGTAGGAGAAAATGCAGGGTTGGTTTCCGATGCGCAGATGGCGGATTCCTGCCGTATACAACGCGGAGATCTCAGAGCAGATTTCATCGACCGTCCTGAAGCTTGGTGCTCCTTTGCTTGGTTCACTACAAAATGAACATCCACCCGTGATACTGCGAGAGCATCCACGATAGGTCTCTATTTCCGTGATCAGATATTCTGGGAAAAATGGATGTTGCGTGACGATCTTTGCGCCTTTCACGGCATAGTTCTTTATGGCGTGTGGATTTGGTCTGCAGAGCGAAGGATCGATGGTATCGCTGTCCAGTTTGTTTTTAAATAATTCAGAGACAACCAGTTCCCCATCACCGGTTGCGATGATGTCAAAGACGTGTTTTACGACATCGGTCTCTGTGACGGATTTCCCGCCCGACATCCCAAATCCGTACCGCGCCGCAGGACCACAAAGCACCTTAATTGGTTTTGAAATCGGAGAAAGGTACGAGAGGAGCTCATTGGGGCTGACAGGGAACCCGGAGAGGTATCGCCCGGGCACGGACATCCCTGCGATCACCACGAGGATATCGGATTTTGAAGCAGTATCAAGGAACGAGTTATTGTTTCGAATCTGATCGATGGTGGCATAGGAGACCCGGGTCTGGAGGTTAAAATCCCAGGCCGCCCCAGCGATGTATCGGGGGTAGGGACTGATGTAGGGGGGGACACCAAGGCAGGTTGGCTCATCAACGTACCCGTCGAGGATGAAGACGCGTCGCATCCTTCCTTTGAACCCTGTCATTGTTTAAAAAACTTCTTCTCCTACAACGGAGATTGTTCTTTTATATGAATTATTAAAAAAAAGGATGTTTGAATATCAGAAGATCATCAAATGAAAATGTTTATGATGTTTTGTTTTTCTCTGTACGAGTGTAGTTTCTTCTTGTGGGAATGGATATGTATCGAGATATGTTGGATCTGGCCCTTCTGGGTTAAACGAGTTCCAGAGAACAAATCGACCCCAGTGTTCAACGCTGTTCTCTACTTTTTCAAAGCAGTTCCGGCATATCAAGAAATGGATGCCCATGGTCGGATGTCTGTAACCTTCAAACAGACTCATATTCTTTCCACATTCGATGCATTTTCTTTTTTTATCATCATGCAATGATGGTGC
>DAJP01000002.1:12152-17901 GCA_002496355.1 Euryarchaeota archaeon UBA346
TTTTTTCCTCCTCTCAATTATCTCTTGTTCAAGAAATAAAAACTTGAACCATGATGGTAGTGTTCGTAGGTGGCGATGAATCTCTTTGTTATAATAATCATTCCTACGAATATATTTTTCATCTTCCGTTCTCCCGTTTTTTCGTATGATTTATTACGCTTAAATATTTTTCTATTACGAATCACACGTCTTTATATGATATATTAAATCATAAAAAAGATATTTTAACAAAAAAATATCAATAATATGAATAAAAAATATTGTTAACAGGACGCATGCTATCAATTTTCTCAATTATATCAATTTATTATCAGAGCCCCGAAACCACATGTTTACTTAGAATTTTAATAATCAGAAAAAAAAGAGAGAAAATAAAAAAACTAGATGAATTCTTTTAAGCGAGACTTTTCTGGATTCAGGATGTAATGTTTTTTGATATAAATCAGCGTCTCTACGATTGTTATATTATCGATTATCCCAGGATGCAACGCTATTAAAGCATCAGAAAACCTTTTCGCTTGAATAATGTCCTTCCCCGTAAACGTAAGAATCCAGTCATAATCACCATGGACATACGAACTGCTTTCAATCGTGATGCCAATCTCTTTGATAATATCCTCCAATTTTCTAGAGACAATGATATTGATTGTTGACTCATCCAGACGTTTCATCGACCGTTTAATAAGGACAATAAAATGCTTCAACCCCATTTTCTCCTCATCGAAAATCGCGGTATACCCCCATATCAAATCTTTTGCTTCCAACCGTTTGATGATTCTCCATGTCTTTTGTTTAGAAAAGTTACAGAGCTTTGCGATCGTCTCGATGTTTTTATTCGCGTTTTTCACAAGCTCGGAGAGAACCTTTTTCTCATCCATATCCATTTGATCCTTACTACTTTTAGACATTTTTTCACTCCCACTGTGTGATTTGACATAGTTTTTTTCCTTAATAAGATATCTGTCGTGAAATATCTTCATAATTTACCCGTTATCCCCTAAAACATATCTTTTCCATTAGTTTAAACAAAACTTAGGAGAATTATCTCGGACGTTACCTCTGAGTAACTAAAAAACACCAGCGGTGTGGTAAATTCCCCGAAATTGACAACAACTGAATGGAAAAAAGAAACCTGGATAATCCTCTCAGCACCACATACTCATATACAGGAAACTTTATACCAAGCGTCAATATTTCGCGTGGAAGATGGGTGAAGGACTATGATAAGTGCGTACATTCTCATCACGATGCAACCGGGGAATTCAGACAAAGCAATAAAGGAAATGAGACAACTAGACAACGTCGCAAAGATCTCTATCATCGCAGGTGAATACGATATCGTCATCAGAGCACAAGTTAAAAACCTCGAAGAACTGTTAAACGTCACCGATCAAATCCAGATGATCGAAGGAGTTACCAAGACCACCACCCAGATCATCGAAAAAGAGATCAGCCTACAATAATGAGACAAAAACATGATCATTAGGAAAAAATATCTCTTCTATATCCTGGCGATCACGTCATCATTTATTGCTGCCGCAGTCACTGGTGTTGACAGCTTTGTGGGCAGTCTCCCCGTGTTTAAAACAGATGCATGGGCGTTTGCGTTTGCTTTATTCTTCGTTGGGACCATCATCACCCTTCTCATCACCCTGATTCTTTCCATAAAGATCAAAGGAGAAAGCCTGGGAGCGAAAATCCTTGACCCTTCATTTAAACAGATCCGTATGGTACAAAAAAGCGAGATGAAATACCATCTCATCGCAGGTCTGGTGAACGCCATCAATACCGTCGGATACTGCGCGATTATCTCCATCGTCCAAGATCCTAGTGTCATTCTCTCGTTCTCCCAGATCGTCATCCTGTACCTGCTTCTCATGGAGTCCATCACAGAAAAAGACGTCCCGACCCTTGTCGAGGTACAATCCTCCATCATTGTCACCTTCGGAGCCATCCTTGCATCCCTCAGCCTAACCGGGGAATTCCAGTTATTTCCTCTCCTGGTCGTCTTCCTCGTAGTTAACCCCACCTGGGCGATCTTCTCAATCTATCAGAGAAAACTGAAGATCATGAAAATCCACAACCGACCAAATGACTCCATCAACATCAGATTTTGGAATGTATTTTTTTCCTGTCTGTTCACTGCTTTCCTCCTTCTCATCTACGATATCTTCACGAGTGGAAATCATCTCATCACTGGTTTTGTCACCTCACTTGATCCGAACTATTTCTTCTTACTGGTACTAACCATGGGAACCACGTTCTTCTCTTATGTCCTCTACATCCGTTCTCTGGGTCTGGGAAAGGCCAGCGTCAACAACGCAATCCGTGCATCGACGATTATTTTTGCGATTCCCTTTTCGATTCTTCTCCTTCAGCTTGGAGTTATCACACAATTCTCCACCGACCCTGTCATGTTGGTTATTAAAGTCATCGGAATAGTTTTGATAGTCATGGGTATCATCTCCTTCGCTCTCACCGTCGTGAAATCCTATATCTTCATCACCGTTAAACCTGGTACGCCGATACGAGAGACAATGCAGAAACTCTGGGACATCCGTGGAGTTTCCCACGTCTCAGTCACCTCCGGGAAATATGATTTCATCGTGAAGGTCTCGACTCGTACCCTGCTGAAAGGCTATGAGCGGATCATCCGGAAAATCGAGGAAATCGGGACAATTAAGAAATATCACTGGGAATCTGTGCTGAAGGACTGGGAGAAAATCTAAGGGTGACGGGAAATCCTTTTATGAGTTCACCTGTTCTCATATAGGGATAGGAATATGATTGACAAACGTTTGGAAAACCTTGCCACGATTTTAACCCGTTATTCATTAAATCTGAAGAAAAATGATCTTTTTGTCATCTCTGGGAGCCATCTTGCTGCACCATTGATCAAAGAAGTTTATCGCCAAGCAATCAAGATGGGTGCTCATCCGTTTACCCATATCGGCATTGATGGTCTTGCTGAGATTTATTATCAACACTCATCCGACCAACAACTCAAATACGTCTCACCTCTGAGTAAATTCGAAATTGAACAGATCGATGCAAGCCTTTCCATCATCAGTCCCGAGAACACCCGTAATATGACAAACATAGACCCGAAAAAACAAGCAATCAGTAACACAGCCCATCATCAGATTCATCAAACATTCCTGGAGCGGGCTGCTAAAAAAGAACTTCGCTGGTGTATCACTTTATACCCGACCCAGTCATCAGCACAAGACGCAGAGATGTCCCTTGCGGATTATGAGGATTTTGTATTCAATGCTGCCCACGTCCAGGCAAAGGATCCGATTCAATACTGGCAGACCGTCCATACAGAACAAGAGAAGATACGAAAGCTCCTGAGTACAAAGAAGAATCTTCATGTTCTAGCAAAAGACACCGATCTTCGAGTATCTGTCGCAGGAAGAACCTGGATAAACTGCTCTGGAAAAGAGAACTTCCCAGACGGTGAAGTGTTCACCGGTCCTGTCGAAACCTCAGCAGAGGGGTATATCAGCTATTCGTTCCCTGGTTCATATAACGGCAGAGAAGTCAATGACATCAAGCTGTGGTTCAAGAAAGGTGTTGTAGTGAAAGCAGAAGCATCAAAAGGGGAACAGTTCCTCCATGCCATGCTCGCCATGGACCCGGGTGCAAAACGTCTTGGTGAGTTTGCGTTTGGAACAAACTACGGTGTGAAGGACTATACGAAGAACACCTTGTTTGATGAAAAGATTGGCGGAACGATTCATCTCGCGGTAGGAAGCGGGTATCCCGAGACCCGCAGTAAAAACATCTCCAGCCTGCATTGGGATATGGTCTGTGATCTGCGGAAAAACGGGGAAGTCTACGCGGATGATGAATTGATCTATAAGAACGGACGCTTTTTGAACCTCTAATGTTTCGCTCCAGATGAGGCATCAGCAAATATTTAAATATTCTATTAGTATAACATTATAAGAGATAAAAAATATAATTCGAATTCTTAAGCAGACGGAGGAAAAAACATGAACAGAAATTATCAACGCAAACCCATCTATCCAGCCTTCTTAGTTTTCATAATCGCAGGTCTTTTCATCATCCCGGGGTCTGCAAACCTTTTTAATGACCTACAAAAAAATGAATACCACACAACAGAACGAGGGTCCACCATCTATGTTGATGACAGTAACACCGATGGGCCTTGGGATGGAAGCATCGAGCATCCCTACCAGTTTATCCAGGATGGTGTTGATCATGCAGTCGGAGGAGATACTATCTCCGTCTTCAGTGGTCTGTATATAGAGAATATTGTCATACCTGTTTCACTCGAGATCATCGGTGAGGGAAAAGACCACACCGTGATTACCGGTGATGGTTTCGGAACCGTTGTGAAAATCATCGCAGAGGGTGTGACGATTTCTGGTTTTAAAATTACGCATTGTGGAAGTAATCCAAACAACGCTGGTATCTTAATTCATACACCCTATAATACGATTGTCAATAACACTATAGAAGACAATAATTATTATGGGATCTACATCGTAGAAGGATACAACAACACCATCTATCACAACAACATTGTTGGAAATACCTATCAAGCGTTTGATGTCCTAGCCTGTAGCTTCTGGGATGGAGGATACCCTGCTGGAGGAAATTACTGGGATGATTATGAGGGAACCGATGCGAATGAAGATGGGATTGGAGACATCCCTGTCCCAACAGGGAATTGCTCAGCCGATCGCTATCCGCTCATCCACCCCTATGGTTCCATCCGCAACACTGATTCCCATGAGACGTTCTTATCGATTCAAGCAGCAATCAATGATGATGACACTCAGGATGGTCACCTGATTGTTATAGGCGTAGGAGTTTTTTTGGAGCATCTCTTCATTACCAAATCCGTCATCCTCGTCGGAGTTTTTGGGGATTCTACTGTTATTGATGGGAGATTCACCGGTGATGTCATCACCATCTGCGCTGATGATGTCACTCTAGCTGGATTCATGATCCAACACAGTGGGACAGGGGAACAAAATGCTGGGATCATCATTAATGGAAATAACTGCACCATTTTACAAAATACAATCTATGACAACTTCCAAGGAATCATCCTCAAACAATCAACGGAGGATACTACGATATCATACAATAAAATCTCAGATAGTGGATGGAATGGGATAACCCTAAAACCAGGGTGCAAGGGTACCTACATACATAATAATACTATTGCGAACAACTTCTACGCAGGTATTGGGATTTCTGAATCCTCGAATAATTACATTTATCATAATAATTTCAAAGCAAACCGTCATCAAGCCTACGACGATGCCGCAAACATCTGGGATAATGGGTACCCCTCTGGGGGGAACTACTGGAGTGATTACACAGGGTCTGATGATGATGGTGACGGCATCGGCGATACACCCTATGCCATTCTCGATGGGATTAACACCGATAAATATCCCTTCATGGAACCCTATAGTGGGCACGATACAACACCCCCTGTCGTCAAGATACAAAGTCCAAGTAACGGTGTGTATCTCCGGGGTCTTCGTTTGTTGTCCGGTTTGTTCAAAAAAAGCACCATCATCTATGGTCCTATCACCATTGACGTGGAGGCATCAGATGCAGGATCAGGGATTGAACGAGTTGAATTCCTCATCGATGACTCCGTAAATCCAGAATCTACCGACACACAATCTCCTTATAGCTGGGAGTGGACTCAACCATTCCTCTTCATGCGGAAGCACACCATCATTGTGGTTGCGTACGACAA